>PNKB01000008.1 GCA_013997645.1 Cyanobacteria bacterium PR.3.49 | reverse complement strand
GCCATATCCCGATCATGGAGTCTATTCAACGCTCAAGTTTTTTCAGTCAATGCTTTCAGTGAAAAAGGAAAGACTGGATGAAATAATCGAGCGATTGAGAATTGAGAGCGTACTGGCAAAGACATCCAAAGAACTGTCGCGCGGCTATCAAAAACGTTTGTTGATAGCCATAGGGTTGCTGTCCCAGGCACCAATACTTTTGCTTGATGAACCTTTTGAAGGACTGGACCTCAAACAAACAAAGGAAGTCGTCACCATACTCAAGGACGAAAGAGCCAAAGGAAGAACGCTGGTTTTGTCCATTCACCAGATAGCCGATGCAGAAAGAATTGCCGATCAATTCCTGCTTATATGTCAGGGACAGATTTTGGGATGCGGCAGTCTGGCGCATTTGCAGGAGAAGGCCGGTTTGCAGAAAGGCAGTCTGGAGGAGATTTTCGTCTCTCTTATATGAGCAAGGAAGCTTTGACACTGCCTATGGTGAACGCGCTGTTTTGCAAAGAATTGCGTGAGCTTATCGCCACAAAATCATTTTGGGTGATGCTGGTTGTTCTTTGTCCATTGGTCGGTTTCAGCTTTATGGAAGCGGTCTTCCTCTATGGCAATGCCGGCGAGTCGATTATGGGCAATGAGCTTTTGCTCGGCCGGCTCAGCCCGCTCGAAGGGGTGGTCGTACCTACATTCAGCGCCATGTACATGAGCGAAGTTTTTCTCTTTCCTTTTGTGGCAATCAGGCTGCTCGGTGTTGAAAAACAATTTGGTTCGCTGAAATTCCTATTGCAAGTTACTCCCAGTCTGTTAGCGCCTATATTCGTAAAAGTCATAACGGCCTTGCTCGCTTTCACGGTCTCCCTTCTGCCTGCCGCAGCGGCAATAGCGGCCTGGCACTCTATGGGTGGTTATTGGAATTCTCAGGAGATACTCGTTCTTGTCCTTGGACATTTCCTCTTTGCCTTGCTGATCGCATCGATAGCATTTTTCTCAGTGGCTGTGACGGATTCTCCCCAGACGGCTGCAATCGTCACTCTCACTTTTACTATTTCTTCCTGGGTGCTCGAATTCGCCGGGCAGAATCAGAGCACACTTAACTCTGTAAGCTGGCTTTCCATGACCGCTCATCTGCGCCTTTTCGAATCCGCACTATTCAGTTTGCAAACCGTTCTCGGCTTTCTCACAGCCTCTATGGCTTTCCTCTTGCTGTCTGCTATTTGGCTTAGGGCCGCGGACAACCTGCAGCAGAAATTTTCCAAATCATTGCTGCTCATGGTGGGCGTTTCGATTGCTGCCTTCATTGCTCACGAAAGCTTCTATTTCAAGGATTACAGCGAAAATAGAATCAACTCATTTCATCCGCAAAACGAAGCAGAATTGAGAAAGCTCAATAAGCCTTTGAGAATCGAAATTCACCTCGATCCGGATGATTCACTGGCAGTAGATTACGAGAGAACTTTCCTGAGTAAGCTCAGGCGTGTCGTCAAAGATTTCAAGGTCGTTTATGTAAAACCTAAAGAACCAGGTCCTAACGGCATAGAAGATCCGCGCTACGGCGAAATCAACTACGATTACAATGGGGTGCGTTTGCAGATCCATGATGTGGGAGCGCGTCGGGCTCTGGAGGTCCTGCATTTCCTAACCGGCACCCGCTTGGAAGGAGAAGTTGATTCTCCGTACCCGGGGCATCCAATCAAAGGTGATGCGAGTAAGTTTCGGTTTTTATTCTATGTATTAATGCCGACTTTTATTGTTTTGCTATGGTTCGCCTTGCAAAAATTGCTAAAGCAGAAAAGGGGCAGCGTAAATTATGTTTGATGCCAGAGGAATTGATAAACAGATGTCCGCCGCCTGGAGCGCCTTGGTCTTCTTTCTTGTGTCCCTGCCTGGTTTCGCTGCTGCACCGGCAGTAAAAGTCTATAAGGACGATTTTGAAAAAGACAAGCCGGGACAAGAGCCGAAAGCATTTGCCTCGATGGTAGGTGACTGGTATGTCAGCGATGACAAAGGCAATAAAGTCTATTGCGTGGATGGACGCAAGTGGTCAAAAGGCAAAGTGTCGGTCGGTATTGCCGACAAGTCTCGGGCTCTTTACGGGGCTCGCTATGCCGAATTTCTCGATCGAGTGCAAACGTTTGCCTACTTTCCTTTGACAGTTTGCAAAACTGTCGACAATTTCAAAGGCGGGGAAATCTCCTTTCGATTCAAAGGTGTTGCCGGTCGAATAGATCAATGTGCCGGCATTGCTTTCAATTTGAAACCAAACGGCGATTATCTAATACTGCGGGCCAACTGCCTGGAGAACAATATTGTTTTGTGGAAGTATGTGCAGGGAAAGCGCAGTCCGGTCAAATGGGTTTATAAAATCAATACTCCACCCGGTCAGTGGTTTGCGCTTTCTATGACCGTGCGCGGCAAGAAAATCCAAGCTACTATGAACGGCAATCTGGTTTTCGACTACGATCATAATGAACCGATTGATGGGCGCATCGGATTGTGGTCGAAGGCTGACAGCCTGGTTTATTTCGATGATTTTTCAGTAAAAGCAGAATGATGCCGAAGCATCCAAAAAGCATCGATTGGGGTGGCGTGGCGCTGGCGTTTTTGGCGGCAGGAACAATTTGTTCGTGTGCAAAACCGACAGCTCAAGTTGGTGCAAAAAGCGCAAAGCCACAAGCGGAAATTTCTGTGCAACCGCCTGTGGTGAAGGTAGAAACCATATCCAACGTTATTGCAAAAAAAATGAATGTCGCTGCCGGCGACCACGAAACGGCGCGCACGGATTGCGCTTTCAGCATTATTCCCGAACTTGGTTTTTCCATAGTTGACGAAAAAAATGACAAGGATGACAGGGAAAACGGCTATCACGTTTGGGTGGAGATAACGTCTTGCCGCTTGAACCTTGCACTGCCTGTCACGTCATACATCAGCGCCGATGCGCCAAAATATGTCCGTGAGCATGAAAATGGACATGTGAAAATATGCCGCCGTATTTATGCTGATGCCAGGTCAACTGCGACTGAAGCTGCTAAAAAAGCTTTTGAAAAACGTTTTGAAGGCATAGGCAAAGATCGAAAGTTGGCCTTGAGCAACGCCCTGCAATTTGCCGGCGAAGAAATAGGTGCATATTATCGAGCTAAGATGGCAGGCGAGGCCGAAAAAGTCTCATCGAAATACGATCAGTTATGCAAGTCCGAAGATCGTCGTGAGAAAGTCGATGAAACGATTGAAGATGCATTTGCCAGTGTGCAAGCCGAAAATTCAACTCTTCAAAAGTGAAAGAGCCAGGTACGCCTGGCTCTTTTACCGTCCCGAGTTGGGGGATCTTGTTGTGCGTTTGGTGGGTTAAATCCTCATTTCTTGATATGACCTTCTACAGTCGGTGTGGCAACGTTCGCCCATTCCATCCTGAATCGAACAGATATTACCGCACCGTTTTTCAGGTATACGTTCGGCATAACGCCGCCGGCTGGAGAACCTGCTGTGTACTGGTAGTTAAGTCCCATGACACCCGGTTCGGCAAAGTCGTCGAGCCGGTGAACCGTGCTGGATGTGGTGGCAATTGTTCCACCGCTCCTGTCGTTAGCACCGGAAACTACGGCACCCAGATCTCCGAGCTTAACGGTGCCGCTCTTGCCGTTCATAGCAATTGCCGTATCAGGCAAAGCTTGCGGTAAGCAGGTGATCCATTTTTCGGAGTAGTCATAAGCACCAAGAGGAGTTCCGTCAACTGAAAGCGGTTGACCAGCGTGTTGGCCGCCTGCCACTTCGCCCCACTTGCGGCATTCGTCTTTCATATAGACGGCCCAGGGTGAAGTTTTGCCAGTAGGGGATGTGGCATCAACTTCGTCCATCGCGTCGGTGCATTCCATATACAGTTGGTTTTCGGCAACGGCAATGTATGGTTCTTTGGAAGCATTGCTTTCGCTGACCTGAATATTTCCGTCTTTGTCGATGATCCATCTGTACATTTTGTTGGGCATGAATTTGCCTGACGGCAAACCTGCTCCGTTGAGCATGGCGATAACAGAATCTATATTGACTTTGTGTCCACCTTGTCTCAACCAGTCATGAATCGCCGCTGCCAACCCGCTTGCCGGAGGCAAAGAGGAAGAACCAAGCGATGTGTCGGATGTCAGAGTACCTGTGCTGCCTGGTCCGTTGTAGTCTCCACCAATGGGCGTCTTCATGGTCGCAGGGTTGGGACCGCCAACTAATTGGCTTTGATTGAGAAGATCGGATGGTCTGTCGATAGACTTCGGCACTTGACCGTCGACAAAATCGGCAATGAACATACCAGGAGCCGGTCTGGGATCCGGAACGCAAGCTGATTGCGCACAGGAAACGGCGTGAAGGATGCGTGCCGGTTTTGACGTGTCGCCGTTTTCAAAAACTTTTTGGTCTGCTTCTGCCATTACGATTGACGGTATGTAATAGGGCAGTCCAAGAGTTTTCTTGAAATTTTTTGTATCAACCAATTTGATGGTCGAACCTGTAGCAGTGAAGATGAAGTCTTTTCCGTCGTACTGATAATTCGTATACGACATGTACTTCCCGTTTTGTGTAGGTGCGCCACCCAGAGCGGCTTTGGAATTTGGTGTGGGGATTTTAACGGTGGTTTCCGAACCGCCTTCCAGACAACCGAGAGACAATTTGAGCGAACCATTGACGTAAGAGCCGCTGGTTTGTCTCATATTGTTTTGTTTGTATGCTTCTTCAGCGCTGTTGTACGGCTGAACGAGATTGCCTTGAATATCTTTTGCATTGGGATCGCCACCAGGCAAAAGCGAGTTTTGCAAAAGATTGGTGAGATTGTCCTTTGCAGTCATCGCGGCTGTATAGTCTCTGTTTGCCAGATTTCTCCATGTCAGCATCGAGGTATTTGCGCCTGTCGCTGCAGTTACTTGATCAGCCATGATCAGATCGAGTCGGATTGAAGCGAGGATAGTATTTATGCTGTATACGGGCTGCAAAAAACCGTCCGGAGCCTTAGTCATAGCACCGGTCGGTGCATAGTCGGACAAGCTGACCCAACCGAAGTGATCGTCTTTCATGACGATTCGTCCAAGATCTTTGGCAGCTGCAAGTGAAGCAGCTTCAATAGCGGTTTTCTGTTCCTGATTGCCGCCCAAAAGCCGTGTATACGCTAGAGCAAACAGAAGCAGAGCAACCAACAAACCGGCACATATGGCCGCTACAAGTGCGATCATATTGCCCCGCTGCCGCCTGCCTTCCGGCAAAACTGGCAAATGGCCCCTCACAATTTTTCGCATTTTTCTTCACCCGTAATATGTTGGTCGGTGAGTGTCCGGTCCGAGTAAGAGACGAACGTCTGAAGTTGGCAGCACCCTGGCAAAATCGGCCTGACTCCGCTGCATGTATCAAGCTTAACTTTCGCTCAGGATGTCTGTCAAGAATCCCCCGCGTGGGGGAGACCCTGAACTGGATAGGGTTTTCGGTTTTTGGGGTGAACCCCAAAAATCATTTATTGCGACGATTTCCCGCATTTAGTCAGGCTTTCGCTTGAATTGGAAAAATTGCTGTCGCCTGAAAACGGCATGGTTTCATAGTTGCGCCCAATGGGCGGAACTTTATTGGTCGCCGGAATTTTCCAGATTTTTATCGTCAAATGCTTCGGATGAATGTGAGCCGTCAGCTTGTCGGCGAAGAATTTCCACCTTTTGCTCAGCAACTTTCAAAAACGATTCTAATTGGGTGCTCAATTCCATGCCCCGCTCGAAAAGACTGAGGGCGCGTTCAAGTTTTATTTCGCCGTCCAGCTCTGAAACTACTTGTTCGAGTTCCTTCAATGAAGTTTCGAAATCGATGGTCTTGGTCATTTTGCTCACCTCCTGCCTTATGTCACCATTTTTCTTCGACTGATTCGATTGTGATTTTCAATTTGCCCTCATGCAGCAAAGCTTCCAGTTTTTCGCCCGGTTTTACTTCACTGAAAGATCGCACCACGGACTTGTCCGCTTTTCTCAACACTGAAAATCCGCGACTGAGCACATTCAAGGTGCTCAGTGCCATCAGCTTTTCCCGGCTTGTCTTGAGCCGGTGCTGGGCGGCTGAAAACTGCATGTCGAGCCGGGAATTGAGAGTCTGCCGGCGTGACACCACTCTTTCTTTCAGATGCTTCAGCCTGTCTGCATAGCGTATCAATGAATTGAGCGGGCTCAGTCTTTCCACCTGCCGCCGCACGGCAGCCAGCTTTTCCGTCATCAGGGAATTCAATCTGCGATCGAGAAGCCCCCACTTGTCCATAAGCTCTACAGTCCCTTTGGCGACCAGCTCGGCTGCGGCCGTGGGTGTAGGAGCGCGCATGTCGGCAACCAGATCGCAGATGGTGACGTCGGTTTCGTGCCCTACTCCAGAGATGACCGGAACGGATGCGGAAAGAACTGCCCGCGCCACAAGCTCCGTATTGAATGACCAGAGATCTTCTATCGATCCACCGCCGCGTGCGACGATGATCACATCGACGTCTTCCATGTCCGAAAGAATGGCGATGGCGCGCGCGATTTCTTCGACGCTCCCTTCGCCCTGGACTTTGCAGGGGGAAATAATCACGTTGACTGAACGGTTACGCCGCTTCAGCGTGTGAAGAATGTCTCTGAGAGCGGCACCAACCGGGCTGGTTACTACTCCAATCTTGCGCGGGAAGATTGGAATGGGCCTCTTCCTTTCCGGCGCGAAAAATCCTTCCTTTTCCAGTTTTTGTGCCAGTTGGTCGAACGCCAGCTGCCACTCGCCAATTCCCACCGGCTCCAGTCCGGTGACAATCATTTGATATGAACCGCGTGGAGGATAAACACTTAGTTTGCCGCGTGCGACTATCATCAGCCCGTCTTCCAGCTTGAACTTGATGGAAGAATTGGCATTTTTGAAACACACACACGGCAGAGTCGCGTCCTGGTCTTTCAAGGAAAAATACCAGTGACCGGACGGGTAGACTTTGGCATTCGACACCTCGCCCACTACATAGATGTAGGCAAACTGTTGTTCGAGGACGTCCTTGATCAATACAGTCAGCTCGGAGACTGTGATAGGTTGCATTCCGACTGCGCGGGTGGCGAACACTTTCGTTTACCTTGGAGCGTGAGGTGTATGTGCAGCAATTCTCAGGGCGACATTTTTATAGACGGAATATTGGCCCAAAGAGTTCAGCGGAAAACATATTCTATCTAAAGGATAGGTTGCGGTACATTTCCGGCCGTACTGGCAATAGCGCTCAGCATGCGCCTGTGCGGCTGTTGACTACCGGCGCCTGGAGAAGATAAATTCATCAAATTCGCTTTGTGAGCCAATATTGGTCGGTATCTATAGATGAAGATCTCTTTTCGTATAGCGATCGGGTATGTCTTCTTGGTTGTTTTGGATCGCTTTTGGTGCCTGAAGCCTAGTGCTGGTGAGGGTTTCGTTCACTACTGCGTGGGCAAGATTTGATTGTAGAGAAAAAGACGGCAGTCAAGATGTGATTTCATTTGACCGCTTCTGTTGCCATACTATATATTGGTATGACATACAAACGTACGGGTAGCTGGTGAAGGGGGTGCTTTATGCACAGGACTTTGTTCACTCCATCTATGGTTGAGGCTTTTCGCACTTGCAAGACCGCATACAAAGTCGGTCAAGCACAATACGCTGAGTCGTCGATCTCAGCAAAGACTCGCCTGAAGAGCGTGACTAGAAGATTCATTCTGCGCGGGCTTGCCGAGATCAATCGTGGCAAGCTTTGCACCGTCAACCAGGTTCAAAAATACATGGGCCAGCATTGGCCAGTCGATATTCTCAGTGCCGAAGCTAAGGATAAAGACAACAACACGCGTGCTTTTCTTTTCGCTTACAAGACATTGACCCGCTACGTGGGCAAGCCATACAAACCTTTCGGAGCAGAAATTGTCGGTGTTGCTCAAAAGGTTAGAGCAAGAGTTCCGCATTTGCGAGTTTACGTCGAAGACACAATGGATCTCATGCTCTGGCACCCGCATGAAAGGCGATTGGAGCTGGTCGATTATCAACTCACGCCAATTGCTCATTACGATCCACGCTGGCCTTCTGCCACCATTCTTGTCAAACAATATCTGGCAGAGCGGCTTAAGATGCGCTTTCCGTATGAGCGAGTTACTCTGACCTTCTTTCGTGCGGGCAGCAAAGAGCATCAGCCCGTTAGCTTGACCATCGATGAAAGCATTTTTGCTCTGCACTGGTCCGAGATGGTCAAGACTCTAGAGTCGATGAGAGAAGAGTCGCAATCCACCTCCGAATGCAGCCCCAGCTGTCGTCACTGCCAGACTGAGGCACTCACCAATGAAGCCGATTCAGAAGTTGAAGAAGAGCCTATCGATGAGAGCCGGGGCAGTGAGACCGGAGTTGAGCTGCATCTCGACGATATGAGAGTCAAGGAGTCTTTTTCGAAGACGGCTTGATCATTCAGTCGATCTTTCAAAGATTCAGAAAGCAGCTGACCGCTGCAGCACCACAAGCGGTGTCAGGATGGAGTCGCGTTCCCGAGTGCGATATTCATCCTGACTACTGCTTTGGACTTTGAAGCGAAAACACCTGGAAGTGCGGGCCCTAAAATTACGCGTTGTTAAGCTTGTTTCTTAGCAGGTGCCGCTGCCTTTGGCCAATGTTCTTGCTTGTCGCTTATGATCGTAGGTCAATAGGATAGGAAAACGGTCATGACTAGAAATTCCGGCAATCCGGCTCAATCGGGGCAAGTTGATGCAACTGCAAGGGGCGGAAGAATGCCCGTCGACCTCTTGATAAGTCCGATTGCCGAGCTGGTCACGGCCGAAAGCCATAATGGTCCTGTGCGCGGCGAAGACATGCGTGACGTCAGGCGCATTAAGAATGCTGCCATTGCCATTAGTTCAGGACAGATCATTGCAGCCGGAAGCGCCGATGAGATCGGGCAGGCAATTTTCACAAACGAATCAACCGAAATTATCGACGCCCGAGAAAATTTAGTCACTGCCGGATTGGTCGATGCACACACACATTTGATCTTCGACGGCAATCGCGCAGACGAGTTTGTTATGCGCAGCCAGGGCAAGACATATACCGAGATAGCAGCCGCCGGTGGTGGCATCGTCAAAAGTATGCGCGCTACTCAGGATGCAGATGTCGAAAGGCTTGTTCATTTAGGCCGCAAGCGAATCGAGCGCATGCTGGAGTCGGGAACCACAGCCCTTGAAGTGAAGACCGGTTATGGATTGGAAGCCGAAAGTGAATTGCGCATGCTGGAAGCGATCTACCGTCTGAAATCGGAGTCGGCGCTGGACATTGTGCCCACTTTCATGGCGGCGCATGCGATACCACCGGGAAAAGGGCGCGAAGGATATGTAGACGACATCATCGGTGATATGCTGCCGCGCGTGGTGGCAATGGCGACTGCTCATTCAGAGTCGTCAGGCATGCCTCTAAGTCAGATGCTGCCTTACGTAGATGTCTTTTGCGATCGCGGATATTTCACTCTGGAAGATACGCGCAGGATCTTCGACGCATCTCTCAAGCTCGGCTTGAAACTGCGCGTTCATTCCGATGAATTCGTCAACCTCGGTGCCACCACTCTAGCTGTAGAAGTAGGCGCTGCCAGCGCCGATCATTTGCTCAATGTCAGTGAAGAAGAGATTGGTTTGTTAGCCAAGTCGTCGACCGTGGCCGTTTTGCTCCCGGGCACATCCTTCTATCTCAATCTTTCCGACCATGCTCCAGCCAGACGAATGATTGAGGAAGGCGTAGCTGTAGCACTGGCAACAGACTACAATCCGGGCTCGTGCCACATATCCTCTTTGCCATTCATCTGGGGATTGGCATGCCTCCATTTGAAGATGCTGCCGGAAGAAGCGCTGACTGCATTAACCGTCAATGGTGCCTGGGCAATTGGATTGGGATCGAATATCGGACAGTTGAGACCCGGATTTCAGGCCGACATCACTATTTATGATGTTAAACAGCTGGAAGAAGTCCCCTACAACATAGGCTGGAACCCTGTGAAACAGGTGATAAAGAAGGGGCGGACTGTCTATAGCAGATAGATACCCTGGGGTGTCTTAGGTTATCTCTGTGCCACCACCGGTAATATGGTTTTTTTCGGAAAAAAACTTTTCTGATTTGCTTGTCTTATTATCGGCTTTAGTTATAATTCTAAAGGCGCCACCACGGACGGGGCCATTTCAGAAAAAACAGTCGGTTCTACAGCAACACGCGATGAGAACTGACGGTTTCCTGGCAAAGTTTTAAAAAAGAGTTTGAAAAAGGTTCTAAAAATCAGAGCGGGGGATACGGACTGATGGCAGAAAGCATGCGCAAACCGGAATATTCGGGTAACCCGGAAGACCTCGCTGCGCTGGAGAGATTGGAGACCTTGGAAGGTTTCGATCAATTTTTTGATGGTGAAGCCGTTGAAGAAAGCAACGTTGATGCCGCTGTGACAGGTGAAGTGATGCAGCAACAAGTTGAGAAGTTGCTGGAAAGAATGACTGAGCTCTTGTCCTTCAGTGTCGACCAACGCGTCGAGACCGCTCGCATGGCTACACAATTGATCGACAATCAGCGCCAATTGATTGCCACTCAGCAAATCCTCATTCGCTTGATGGAGCGCTCGATCGACCTGACTCGCCACATAAGCTCGATTGAAGAGAAGCTTCCTGTTCTTTTCGAACTGCCGCGCACGGTGGAAAGCATTCGTCAACGGCTCGTTCAAGTTGAAGGTATCGAAGTCGAGTAAGCCCTCCGGCAGGGCACTCCTTAGATTAATTTCTGTGGTGGTCTTCCCACCCCGGACGGGTTATCGCTCTTTACTTTATTCAAGAAGATCGTAGTATTTCCTCGACGGAGCCGCATTGTGACAGGCGCCGTTTAGGAGTTTCGATGGAGCCAGGCAGCGGCGGGAGCGAACCGGGCGGGTTTAACACCGGCGGCAACGACTTCGGATATGTGAGTGATTTTGGTTTCGACCACGATCACCACGACGGCCATGGCGATCACTCTCACGGCGACCATGATCACGGTCACGGAGATCATTTTGGAGAGGATGCCGGCGGCGATCACGACCAAGACCAGGGGCAGAATCAGGGTCAAAACAACGGTCTCAAGAGTTTAATTGCGCGCCTTCTGGGCTTGGATAAGGACGCAGGCGCACTGGGCGCAGGAGAAGCCGGCGGTGAAGCAGCTGCACAAACCGCAGGTGATTCTGGTCAAACGCCCTCGCAGTCGGTCATGTACAGCAACGCTCTGGCCGGCATCAGTCTTTCGGAAGCCTTCAAAGGCATTCGCGTCACTCCCAATTTTCTCTATCTGTGCCTCTTTTCCGGATTCACATTCTGGCTTTTCGTCGTTTACTGGATTCGTCACAACGAGCCCCTGGCCAATCAGGTATTGGGCACCGGACCGATGCATACTCGCTCGGTGGTCGATGACAGGCGCCTCTTGAACAGCGTCAAGGACGCGATGCCTTTCAGAACCTCATCCAGTTTTGGCGATATCTACACGCCGAATACTCCGCACGTTCCTGCCGTTCAGCCCATGGATCATGCTTTGATGATGGGCATGAACAATGCCAAACCGCTGGCCGCACACATGTCTTCCGGAGCCGGGCCGCAGTCTCTGCAGCAGAAATTACTGAGCACGGCCGCGCAACAGCCGTACCAGATGCGCACAGCCACTGCCAACTTTGCCAATCAATATGTGAATCAAGCAGTCCAGCAGGGGACTGGTCAAGTCTATCCGATGCCGGCGCAAACGCATCAATACGCTCCGATGCAGCAATTTCCCCGGCAGTCTTATCAAATGCCTGCCGTTCGAAATCAGCAATATTCTCAGTATGCCGGTGCCTATCCCAATACGATTGCCACTGCCGGAACATATTACGGTGGACAGGCCGCAACTGGAGGGCAAGTGATGGTTCCGCAGGCCTTGCCGCCTTTGATGGAAGCGCCCAATGGAATGGGACCGGCGCTACAACAGTTTGGAAGCGCATCGACTGTAGACAACCAGGTGCCGCGTTTGCGAACTCTGATCAGTCGCTGATAGTTGTTTCAATCATTCTTTAGCGCTCCGGTAAATCGAAATTTCGTTTGGCCAGAGTTTCTATCTCTTTTAATTCTTGGGGAGTGAGCAGTTTTAGATCTGAGGCGCCCAAATTCTCTTCTGCATGTTCGGCAGTTTTGGTGCCCGGGATCGTTACTGAAACTTCTTTCATGGAAAGGACAAATTTGATGGCCGCCTGCGTGAGTGTGCGCTTTTCCTTCTCTAAGAAAACCAGTCTTTGAGCGGCTTCGATGCGTGCCTTCATGTAATCCGACGGCCAGTTTCTGCGCACATCGCCTTCCTCGAAATTCAAATAGGCGTCGTCGACGAATTTTCCGGTGAGAAAACCATTGGCGAGCGGTTCTCTGGCGATTATGGCGCAGCCGGCCGCAAACGCTGTCGGCAAGAGGTTTTCACGAGGTCGACTATTGAAGATGTTGACTGGAATTTGTATGCAATCGGGTTGCGATGTAGCCAGGCAGGCCAGACCTTCGACCGGATCGAGAACGGAAACTCCCCAGGCCCGAATCTTTCCTTCGCGCTTGAGAGCGTTGAGCACGCTGTAGGTTTCCTCTTTTGTCAGCAGGCGCACGGGCGGATTATGCAATTGATAAATGTCGATGTAGTCGGTTTGCAGGCGGTCTAGACTCTTTTCCAGGGCAAAGCGAATGTATTCCTCCGTAAAGGTCTGAAAACCACCGCCCTGATAAAAGTCGCTTCCCACCTTAGTTGCGATGATTACTCTGTCGCGTTTGCTTTTGAGTGACTTGCCTAAAAGCGACTCACTGTGTCCGAATCCATATACATCTGCTGTGTCGAAAAAGTTACAGCCCAAGTCAAAAGCCTTATTGATAGCCTCGAGCGAGAGTTTGTCATCGGTCGAACCGTAGCTGTGCCCGTGTTCGTTACCGCCGATACCCCAGCCGCCAAAACCGACTTCCGATACTTTTATGCCAGTATTACCGAAATCTCTATATTTCATGCGTCGGTTCGTTGCGCGCGATCGGGGGATGCTTCACATTGCGGAGATGTCTTTACGAAGTTTGTCAAAACCGTTTACCATTTACGAGCAATGAAAAGCCTGATGAATAGACGATTGGCTATCAACCTTTCGCATTTGAATTGTCATAGAAGACCTTCATTATTCATGAATACTGTCACAAGTTCGAAGATCAGTGTATTACAATAGCCGATTGGCTGACGGGAACTCTGGAGACCGAATTTTACTGATGGATGTTTATGACATAACCATAGTCGGCGGTGGGCCGACTGGATTGTTTGGAACCTTCTACGCGGGTCTCCGTGGGCTCAAGACAAAGGTCATCGACGTGTTGCCCGAACTGGGCGGACAGTTGACCGCTCTTTACCCTGAAAAATACGTTTATGACGTAGCCGGACACCCGAAGATTCTTGCTAAAGACCTCGCCAAGAACCTCGGCACTCAATCGCAGCTGTTTAAGCCTGCTTTGTGCCTGGGCGAGAAAGTCTTGAATATGCAGAAGATTGAAGGCGATATTTGGCAAGTTGTTACTGACAAGACACCCGAGCATTACACCAAGACCGTGTTGCTTGCTCTGGGGGCCGGTGCTTGCGTGCCCAAGAAATTGGACATCGACTATGACAAGAATCTGGAAGGCGATGGCATTTACTATGCCGTCAAGAACAAAGAAAAATTCCGCGACAAGAAAGTCCTTATCGTTGGCGGCGGAGATTCTGCCGTTGACTGGGCGAACGAATTTTCGCAAATCGCCAAGAATGTCACTTTGATCCATCGCCGCGATCAATTCCGCGCTGTGCAAACCTCTGTTGAGGAAATGAAGCGCAATAAAATCGATATCAAGACTTTCTATGAGATGAAAGAAATTCAGGTCTCGAACGGAAAGCTTGATGGAGCTGTCATTTTCGACAATCGCACCGGCAAAGAAGAGCAAATGGCGATTGATGCGATCCTCATAAATATAGGATTTGTCATCAACCTCGACTTCTTGAAAAGCTGGGGCATCAAGATGGAAGGCAATGCAATATCCGTCAATGAAAAGATGGAAACAAATTTGCCCGGAGTTTATTCAGCCGGCGATATTGCCGCCCACACCGCAAAACTCAAGCTGATTGCCACCGGCGCTGCAGAAGCTGCAACCGCGGTCAACTTTGCGGTCACTTTCATCAATCCTTCGGCGAAAGTGTTCCCAGGGCACAGTTCCAACCTCAATTTGTCCATCTAGACCGCGACCATAACCGCAAGCAGGTTGTTATTTAACCGGACGATTTCGTTCGTCTGTTCTTATCGGGCAAGCTGATCTCTTATTTGGGGATGGAGATTTGCGTGCGCGTACTCAGATTTCGCTTGTTTTTGGCCGGACAAAGCAGTCTAAACGCTAAATATTGTATAGCCATCGATGCGCTACGCTATATGTGGTGCCATACAAATGTAGTATAATGTCCATACGTTGTGAATTAGTGGGGTTGGTCATGTTTTCGCAAAACGCCCTTAAGGTTCTTGAAAAACGATATTTACTGCGCGACGAGCAGGGTGATCTAAAGGAGACTCCGGAGCAACTGTTCAGGAGGGTGGCCCATGCAGTTGCTGCTGCCGAAGCCGAGTGGGGTGCCACTGCCGAGCAGATTGACGATCTCTCGGAGCGCTTTTTCAATTCAATGTATAGCCGAGCCTTCATGCCCAATTCACCCACGCTTATGAATGCGGGCAAGCCGGGCGGACAGTTGTCTGCTTGCTTTGTTCTGCCGGTGCCGGATTCTCTAGAAGGGATTTTCGATACCTGCAAACACGCCGCTCTCATCCATAAGACCGGCGGCGGAACAGGTTTTTCATTCAGCAGGCTGCGCCCGGCCAACGACAGGGTCGCTACATCGACAGGCGTGGCTTCCGGACCGGTCAGTTTTATGACGGTATATGATGCCGCAACTGAAGCGATTCGCCAGGGTGGTACCAGGCGTGGTGCCAACATGGGCATGCTCCGGGTTGATCATCCCGATATAGAAGCGTTCATTTCTTGCAAGCAAGACACAGGCAAATTGAATAATTTCAACATATCCGTAGCCGCTACTGATGCGTTTATGGAAGCAGTGGAAAGCGACAAGAAATTCGATCTTCTCCACCCTACGAGCAAGAAAAAAATCAAATCACTCAAGGCTCGAGACCTATTTTCCAAAATCGTCGAAAACGCGCATGCAACCGGCGAGCCCGGCTTGATCTTTATCGACAGGATTAACAAGTCCGATCCGGTTGAAACAGCATTGGACAGCAGTGGCAGCGAGATACCGGGCACTGAGGAAATCGAGGCCACCAATCCTTGCGGCGAGCAGCCTCTTGGTCCAGGCGATGCCTGCAATTTGGCGTCGATCAATTTAGCCATGTTCGTAGACAGTAAGTCGAAGAATTTCGATTATGCTCGTTTACAACAACAGATAGAATTGTCCGTGCGTTTTCTTGATGATGTGATTTCTGCCAATTGTTATCCGCTCAAATTCATCGAGCAAGCTACGCTCAATAACAGGCGGATTGGTCTGGGCATTATGGGCTGGGCCGAAGCGTTGATCCGAATGGGCATAGTTTATGGCAGCAGTGAATCCGAAGCGAAAGCGGAGGAGTTGATGTGCTTTGTCAATGATACTGCCCATGGTGCCTCGGAGCAGCTGGCCGCCCAGCGTGGAAATTTCCCTAACTGGCAATACAGCCGCTGGAAACAACTGAACAGACCGATGCGCAACGCCACTGTGACTACCATCGCGCCCACCGGAACCATTTCCATAATTGCTGGTACCACATCCGGTATTGAGCCTTTGTTTGCTGTCTGCTTTGTCAGGCGAGTGATGGAAGGCACCGAGCTGATTGAAGTCAATCCTCTCTTTGAAGAAATTGCCAAAGAAAGAGGTTTTTATTCGCAGGAATTGATGGAAAATATCGCCCGAACGGGACTGGTTTCCGACAACCCTGAGATTCCCGAAGACATTCGCCGGCTCTTTGTTTGCTCGCACGATATTTCGTATTCCGAACACGTGCGCATGCAGGTTGCATTTCAGAAATACACGGACAACGCCGTATCCAAAACAATCAATTTCCCTCATGCCGCCACGGTGCAGGAAGTTCATGAAGCTTATTTGTCAGCATGGAGAAGCGGGTTGAAAGGCATTACCGTCTACCGCGACAACTCAAGACCGCTGCAAGTTCTCAATCTGGCCGGGCCGGATCGTCAAAGCGCACGGCGAGGCGAGTGCTGTGATTCTGATGATTCAGAAGACGGGCAACCGGCAATTTGCAATCTTCAAGGTCTCCCCAACAAACGCAGTCAAAAGAAGGTGAAAGAGGTAGTAATTCTCGAATCTTCTCAAGAGCATCACGTGTTCAATAACTCTTTGAATAACTCTAATGATTGGCGGGGTGATATGTTGTCGATATCCAATTGCCCTGAGTGCGGCTATGGGGGCGGATTCGTTGCTCGTCAGGAGAGCTGCAGTCTCTGCTTCAGCTGCGGTTATACTATGTGCTGACCAGTAGTTTCACCTGGCCGGAAAGCTGAACCCCAGAGTATTTGATGAGGGATTGGATAATGTCTATCCTGGTTGACCATGAAATCAAGCAAGAAGTAGCCGAAGGAAAGCTCATCATTGAGCCTTATTCTGAAGCCTTGATTCAGCCCAATTCTTATGACGTGCGACTGGCTGACAAATTTTCCTGGCACGAGGCCGCCGACCAGGTCATCGATCCTTACGATTCCGAGACTGTCCTGAACGGTCTGGTACACGTGACCGATTCAGACATAGTGATCAAGCCGCAGCAATTTATTCTGGGCGCGACACTGGAAGCATTTTGTTTGCCCGACGACATTGTCGGACAGCTGACCGGCAAGTCCAGCCTGGCTCGCCTCGGCGTCATGGTGCACGTCACGGCCGGTTTTATTGATGCCGGCTTCAGCCATCCCCCCGCGCAAATCACGCTCGAAATAGTCAACGTGGGCAATCGTCCCGTGCGTCTGCACGCCGGAATGTCCATCGCCCAAATGGTTTTCACGCGCACCGCTATTTGCAATACGCCTTATCACCGCAAGCCCAACGCCAAATACAATGGGCAGCCGGCAGCCGCGCACAGCCGTTATTACCTCAACAACACGGCTGCCAGCCGGTAAGTCGGAAGAGTTAAGTTCGGGCGTCGGTCGCATCGAACATGAAATTTTATCTGGACGGCTCCTTTCGCCTGTCCGGAGATTGTTTTTCAAACCAGGCGCCGTGCCTGGTTTTGGGTGTTGATTAGTAAATGTTAATGCGGGGGTGGGAATTCTCCCATCTGCCAGGGGATTACACGCATTGTTCCGGCGGTGAGCCGACTCTAATATGTCCGCATGAGCCAGGGCGAGCCGAGTCGCCCTCCCAGCGCAAAGATAGAAAAACTTCGGAGGTTTCGCACATGGGTGGCGGAATTGAGTTCAATCAATACGAGTTGCAGCCGGACGAAAGGACGACTGTAGCTAACGCTGCCGATGCGGCCTTGCAGGAAGAGCAACAGCGCCTGCAAGCCGGCAACTTCGAAAGAGCCCAGTATCAGGCGGGGCAAGTCGAGAAGCCCTATGGAACTACCGGCTGGCGTTCACCCTACGGTGGTGACACCCAGCAGACCTTTAACCAAGGCACGGAGCCGCAAAGAGGCACAAACGGACAAGGTCAGTGGAGAGCCAATTACGGGCAAGATGCCGGCACCACTTTTGTCCCGGGAACCCAAGCTCAAACTCAAAACAATCAAGGCGGTTGGAGAAGACCTTACGGCGCTGATTCGCCGCTCGTTACCAACCCGCCGAATCCCGTTCAACAAGGACAAGATCGTCCTCCAGTCACCACCAATAACGGTGGCGATATCGATCCTTTAACCGGACAGCCGCTGAGAAGACCCACTCCAGTGCAGGGCAACCCCTGGGATCGCCCCGCCAATGTGCCTGGACAACAGCAAGGAACAGGCGACAATCGTCCCGGCGGTCAGAGCACCAATCCACAAATTACCAACGCTCGCAGAATTGTCGATCAGTCAATGGAATACAACACTGTCGGTTATGGCGGCAATCTTGTCGCTGGTGCCATGGGCGGTGTGTTCGGCAGTCATACGATGCCGTGGATCATGGACAAAGTGTCCAGCACCGTTAAGCTGGATGCTCAAACTCCTCCTAATGGATTTAGAGAAAAGGTTGTTCGCTACTGGCAGGACAACCACGATCCGGCTCGCTGGAACAGAACCGATCTGGAATTCGCCAAGAATGCAGTAGATGGCCCCAACGGACTCTCGAACCGCTTTGCCGAATACGGCCGCACGGTTCAAGAAGGTCTGGATTTCCGTACCTCTCGCGCCAAACTGCTCGGTCAGTTTGATGACCTGACTCTGGCTGATGATGTGAAGCGCGCAGCAGCAGCGGATATCGCTATCAATAGAAATGCTCAAGTTGTAGCTGGTGGCGGTAAGCCCATCTTCACTACCGGGGAGTTGAAATATCTCAACGACATGAAGACGACAGGAGCCGCGGTCCCTGCCGGTTTCACAGAGATGGTGGAGCGCAACAACGCAGCTCTTCGCATGCTCGAGCAGCGCGCCAAGGCTTTCGCCAGCCTGGGCGATCCCACTCTTCCTCTGACTTCAAAACCAGGCTCTTCTCTTATCTCGCGTGCCACCACACTTGATGAAGCGTTGCAGGCTCACGAGAGCTACGTAAGAAGCGGCCGCTCCGGTATTTTGAACGGACAGAAAGGGCTGTTTACGCCTGATGAACTGAAGTATTTGAATGAATACAAGACTGCTACTCAGAGTGCAGTCACCGCCACTGAACTTTCCGCCGTCGGCAAAGCCAAAGTATTCGCCGGCAAATATGCGCCGAGCATAGTCAAAGGCGCAGGCGTTGCTGGCACCTTGATGGTTGTAGATCATTATGCAGACAGCTTGTTCGGCTTCAATCATAAGAATGGTATTGGTGACAGCATCAATTCCGCACTCGTACCGGCTGCACTTCTGGTCGGACCGAAGACGAGCATGATGAAGATGGGAGTTGTCGGTGTCGGCGCCTTGATGGCCGGCAAGATGATCGGCAGCGCATTGCCCGAGGGTGAACAGACCAAGTACAGCCGCTACTTCCGCCAGTCCACTCTGGAATCCGGAGTGCTTGCCGCAGAAGCATTGCTTCCCTTCAAGCCACTGGCTACATCCGGCGTAGGCAAATTCGTCAACTGGAAACAAGCAGCATTGATCGGCGGTACATGGGCAGCATTCCGCCTCAAGAACGCCATTCTCGATCCGGAGCCGCAAGCAGAAACCAGAGATAGAGCCTGGGGCTTGCTCAAAGACGACGTCAGCAACCGCACCGACAATTCAATGATGAGTGCCATCGACAAGTTTGGTGCCCTCAGCCGTGGAGACGAGTCGACAGGGCTCATGGCCTGGACAAACTGGTTCAAGGAAGGCCAGGGCAAGGTCAAAGGTGCACGCGGAGACTCCGCGTTGCAGGTTTACCGCACCGAATGGCTGACCAAGCAGACCAGCTCCTTCGGCAGTATGCTGGAAGCTAATCGCGGCGCGGCAATTCTCTGCACCGCTTTTGCAGAGTCACGTCTGGCGCATGGAACTCACGTATCGACCATTACCGATACGCCAACCTACTTGCTGCAAGGCAAGGATCTTGACCTGGGCGGCAAAGCAGCCAGAGACTTCATCATTGCCCGCAACAATATCGAAGGCGCCAAAAAACAAGTGCAAGACAATCTGGGCCGAGAAATTGCCGGCAAGAAAGTCGAGCAATCCGAAATCACCGATCTCGACAACGTGAAAAAGCGCATCGAAGCTCAAGAAGCGAAGATCTACGGAGAACACGACATTTCCGGCGCGGTAAGAGAACTGGCCAAATGGGGAGAAGGTTTGAATGCTACGCACATGGCCAAGATCGAGAAGGACTTGAGAGACACGATTGCAGCCAACAACAATTCGCAAGACAACCGCTACAAAGCCAAGCTGATGCGCGATCTGGCAGTCATCTATCTGTCAGGTGCCTATGCCAAGCAAGAGGGCGACCCGCAATCAGCATCCAAATTGTTGGGCGGCGATACCTACAGCGGACGCCAAGCCCTGGACATGACCGGTCAGCCGCGCGGCTTCGACGGCGCGCTTGATTGCATCGCCCGTGCTCACCAGCTCGATCCGAATAATCCGGATGTAGCAAGACTGTATGAAGTTGCTCAGCAAATCAATTCCAAGTTGCCGGGCAATATTCAAAAGCAAATGAATCAAGGCAAGTATAATCCGCTGCAAATCCGTCAATAAGGTCGGGTCGAGCTGAGTTTGGGACGTGTCGGAGCTTGACGGCTAAGGCTTCAATTCCTTGCTGATTTGTTTGATGCACTCTTCAACGGGCATTTCAATGTCCGGTGCAATTCTGTCCAGGCTGGAAAACCAGCTTGCTTTGCCGGCTTTCACCGGCAGGCAAGATATATTCCAGGCTTGACCGACAAAAAGATCGTGGTCCTTTTTCAGAAAGACCAGACTTTCGCCTTTGGGAAAATGGCAGCGGGCGCAGATGAAGTCTTCTTTTCCATAGATTTTGAATTTCTGAGGCAATGAGCCTTTCAGAGATTTTTTCAATTGTGCATCGGTCACTTCCCCAAAGGTCCAGCTGCCCTCACCCTTCTTTTCAATTTGAACCGGTTCTTTTAAGGAAACCAAGGAAATGAACTCCGCTTTGCGGATCATCTCTCGGGCCGGCGGATGATACGCCTTGGCCTTGAGCTCAGGCGCGGAAATCATAGTGATGCAGGAGGCAAGAACAAGAGCGCAGGGCTTCAGGTCTTTTGGGAACTCAGGCATTCGCTTGCTCCGGCGGTGGGGAATTTCTGCACACCTTCAATTTTAAGCTCGAGAATTGAACTTTTTTGCTTGCCGATACGTTTTCTAAGTTAGAGGTCTTGTTTCCTCTGTTGCTGAGATTTATGTTTTCCGGCTGAGGATGAATTGTGCTGACGCCTCCTTTTCTTTTGCTGCTGTTAAGCCTGCAATTAGCGATTGGTGCCTTGATCGCCGCAACTTCTCAAGAGTGGACCTTGCTCCTGGGTCCGACATTACTGGGTGCGGCGACTTTTGCATATGGGCAATTTTCCAGCTCAGTCCATTGGAGCCGGCGCAAGCGGTTGTGGTCGGCATTGATCCTGACTCTGGTTTTTCTTTTGCCGGCAAGCGGGTTTGCCTATGCCGACTCACGCTTACCCAAGAATGGCGGCAGCGGTCTATTATCGATGTCCGGTCGCAAAATCGAGTTGGAAGCCGAGGTTGTGGCTGTTTTACCGGCCAAGCAGGGAAAACATATGCGGCTGATTTGCGCAGTCGTATCCTATTCGACCGGCCGCTCGCTTGGCAAAAAGTGCAGCGAAGCCACACTGCTCATGGTTCGCAGTGATTCGGCAGTTCTGAAAAGACTGGTCAGAAAAACGCGATTTCGTTGTTTCTGCTCCGTGACCGGCTTGCAAGCTTTAGAGCGCAAAGGCAAGCAAGGCTATCTGAACTATTTGAGACGTCAAGGCATTGCCAGCATCTGCTATTTGCGAAATGAAGAACGGCTCGTTTTGACGAATCTGGAAGCCGGCTCTTCAAGCCTCTTTTCGTTTGTAGATTTAGTTGCGGACCACGTCGAATTGGTGCGCTCGCGGCTTATCAAAGCGCATATCGACAATCTGGGCAGTCAGACAGGCTCTCTGCTTACAGCTATGGTGCTCGGTGAAAAAGCTGTAGGTCTTGACTCTCAGCTGCTCACGTCGTTTCGCAACGTGGGCTTGTCGCATATTCTTGCCGCCTCCGGTTTCAATCTCACCGTCGTCACATTTTCGATTCATTGGCTGTGCCGACTCGTCTGCGTTCCGGCAATTCCAGCCAACTGTCTGTGTTTCTCAATGATGATTGTATTTGTGCTCTTTGCCGGCAACAGCGCATCAGTAGTGCGCGCCAGCCTGATGTGCGCACTGGCTCTAATTGTCAGCAGTCTGGGCCGGCGCGTTCACGTGGCCGGGTTGCTCGGAGCCGCACTATTAATAAGCATTTTGGCCGATCCACTCTCGGTGGCGGATCCCGGCTTTCAGCTCTCATATGCAGCATTGTCCGGTATTGTTTTTATCTTGTCGCCGCTTTCATCTTTTTTGAAGTGCGTCGTTGAAAAATCTTGGATGATCTGGTCGCTGGAAATCGTTCTTACCGTTCTGGCTGCGCAGGCTTGCGTCCTGCCTTTGCAGCTGTTTTATTTCAAGCAAATGGGATTGATGTTTTTGCCTGCCAATCTGCTTGCCTCCTTAATGGTGACACCAATTACGGTGGCAGGCTTCGCCTCCTCCCTGCTCCTTATCGTTTCTTGTGAAGGCTTCATTCTTCAGCCTTTGCTTTACTGCCTGTCGGGAATTTTAGACTGGCTTTCGGCTCTGCCGCTCAATCTTTTGGTGAATTGTGTTTTTTATCTTTCTTCTTTTACATGGGCGATAGTGAAAGTCAGTCCACTAGAGCTCTGGCAGGTGCTCCTCTATTACTTGATTCTCGTTGTTGTCAGTTGTCGGTTTCTCAACCAGCTGAAGAAATGGGAGAAAACTTTCGCCAAAAAACTCAGCCGAAGCGCATCATCAGCTCCGTCAGGAGACTTTCAATGAAACGCTTCGACCGAGTGAAGGGGCGGTTTGTCGAGATTATGGTCTAAACTTATTGGAATGAACGCGGTGATTTCGCGGCTCGAAAATTGACAGTCCGTCGCTCCAATCCGCAGAAAACCTGATGGTTCCATCGGTGTCGCGGGTGATTGCTACTTGCGGTCTGCTGCTTCTAAAACCGCGAGTCCAGAAACCATCCTCCGCGAGGCGATTGTTCTGAGCTATTTCGAATCTGGCCAGACTTCTGTGTTCTCTAGAAAGGCGGCAATATTCTTCTGCCAGCTTGTTCAATTGCTCTTCGGCAGCTGTTTTAACCCATGAACGCTCGGCTTGGAACGAATGCAGGTCGTTGGCAAAAATCTCAAAATCGAGAGGAGTGGAGCGATCTGGTGATTTGGGCGCTTGGTCTGCAGGCGGTTGTTTCGGGGCTTCTTCTTTCTCTTCTTTCGCCTTTTGTTCTTTAGGCTTGAGATTGGAGGTCTTATATTTGCTTTCCAGTTCCGCTGCATTTTCAGCGATCACCTTTTCCGTCTTTACATATCCGCCCTGCACCGAACGGGCCTCATAAAACTTGCCGTCCTGTCCCAAGATCACTACGTTTTCGGCTTTGGTCAAATTGTTCTTTTGCCGTCCAATGGCGACGACAAGATCATCATTGGCGGAGTTTTTGTCCCCATCTGCAGTGAGTCCAACGATACGGCAGTTGCGCAATCCTGAAGACGTACCTTTATCTGAAACATCGAGATTAGGCAGCACCTGTCCGGAAATAAGCCCATCAGTTGCACCTCTCAGCTCTGCCCACTTAAGGGCGTTTTTCTGAGGCGCTGATAAAGCATCGAACGAATTGAGTTCCTGAGCGAAAGTTTTGATTGCGTCGGCAGGAACGGAATGTTTTTCTTTATCCCAC
The DNA here is from genome assembly GCA_013997645.1 of Cyanobacteria bacterium PR.3.49. Taxonomy (GTDB): domain Bacteria; phylum Cyanobacteriota; class Vampirovibrionia; order Obscuribacterales; family Obscuribacteraceae; genus QKMZ01. The sequence continues at coordinate 37,424 of PNKB01000008.1, read as the reverse complement.
TGATCGGCAAATTTTATTCCCTGTTGCGTGGCTTCGCCTCGTGTCAGCATTTTTTCAATCCTCACTCTGTCTGCATAGCGGTGACTGCTTTCAGATTAGGCCTGGACGCGGGCGTTTTCGGTTCGCAGCCGGGGCGTTTTTAGGTCAGCGCATTAACTGGAGGATTTTTACTTTTCGGTCTGATCAATCTTATCGAGCAGGTTGTCGATAAGATTGACCTGCCCGAAGAAAATGTCTGATGATTTGGCGGTTTTCTTATAGCCTGAAAGTGGCGGGATGGAAAAACTCGGCATCTGGATAACTTCCGCTCGGGCGGTCGAAAGCTGGCTTCGGAAGCGACCTTTTGAATAAGCTGTTTGCATTTTTATCGGCACTCCGGAGACATCCGGCACATGCTCCATTTTTTTGAGCAAAAGGCAAAAGGATGGTGTGGCAAGAGCCGATTGCATGGTGGTAAGTTCGGCTGTCACTGGTGTGTTTTCCTGTCTTCCAGGAATAAATGTCGAGAATTCATCATAAGTGCGCACGGTGCTTTCATAGACATAATTGCTCAGAATCAGCCCAGCATCTTGTTTTCGTCTTACCAATTTCCACTGCTTTGGGTTCATCTCCAGATCCGTAACAGTATCAAGGGTGCGAGAAAGTCCGTATTCAAATTGGTTGAGAGGAATTTGGCAATAGAGACGTTTTTTCGGTGCTACCACAATTACGTCTGGATTTTTTTGTCGGCTGTCCAGGAAAATCGAACACTCGAGTTTTTGCAGTCTCAAGATAGAAACGCCCGATGCTGCAAATATTTCCATGGGACCCAAAACATTATGCGCCTGCACGACGTGCAAATGTGGAATTTTTGTTTTGTGAGAACGAGCCGGTCTTGCACAAATACTGCCGAAAACAATGCTGGTGCAAATCAAAATAACCAGTCGCCCGCGCCTTGATGCGTATTTCATCTTGATATGTTCACGAACCTCTATGTAGTTAGCTTTGCAGATAAAAGGGTTTGTGTCATTATTGACCGCAAGCCCTTCTGCGCCATGCGGTTGCGGCAACACCCTCCCGCTTCCTGCGTTTTGCGCTCAATCGGTGTTCTCAATGGCCAAAATTCTATTGATAGAAGACGATTTGCAATTGGCTTCATCGGTCAAAGAACAGTTGGAGAGCGCCTTGCATACCGTCGAGCATGTGGTGGACGGGCGCGAAGGGTTGGACCGCTTGCGACTCTATTCATATGATGTGGCTGTTCTCGACTGGACATTGCCTGATATATCCGGACTGGATGTTTTGAAAGGCTACAGAGACGCGGGCGGAACAACGCCGGTCTTGATGCTCACAGGCAGAACGGAAATTGATAATCGAGTGGAGGGACTGACATCAGGCGCCGACGACTATTTGACCAAGCCCTTTGACTTCAGGGAATTGGCCTCACGCCTGCAAGCGCTGCTCAGGCGGCCGGCTAACTATTGTCAGAACAATCTGAACATTGGTGATCTGGAGATCGACATTGCGGCCAAGATCGTGCGTCGCCAGGGGGTGAAGATGAAGCTCTTGCCTAAGGAATTTGCCGTTCTTGAATTTCTTTTGCGGCGCGCCGACCATTGTTTTGATACCGATGCGCTATTGACTCACGTCTGGAATTCGGAGTCGGATGCATCGGAGGCTGCCGTCTGGCAAACCATCAAGCGTTTGCGCAATAAGCTCGATGTAGAGGGCGAGGAGTCGATTATAGTGAACGTCAAGGGCATGGGCTACAAGATTGAAAAGGATAGACTTCGTTTTCGCGAATAAGTTGCTTGCTCGGACGATCAATAAATGAAATTGTGGCAGCGCCTGGCGCTTTTGACTCTCATACCGATTGTTTTGCAATGCTTCTTGCTGGCTCAAATAAGAAGTGCGCAGGAAGAATTGGACGGCGCTTATGCTGAAGAACGCAGGCAGAAAGATCTGATGCTCTTGATCACCAAGGCGGTGAAAAGCGGCTTCGACACGCTCAGCGACATGGCCGGCTATAAGTCCTCTCATTCTGAATTGAAGCGTCAGCGCGCAATATTTCACGTCGATCAAATGCGTAATATCTGCAAGCAGCTTGCGCTCTATGGCGGTAACGAGGCGCATATCCAGAAGCTGATTGCGACCATGGTCGAGATTGAAGACACCGCACTTTCGGCGACCGACACTGATTCCGAGTCGGTAAATTTGCGCGACATCACCAATATGCGACAGTTTACGAGGCTGGGGCGCAAAATCTTCGCCACGATGGAATTGGCTCACATCGAGCAAGAGATCAGATATAAGCAAATGCTGGTTTTGGTAGTGGCGAAGCGAAAACACTTCGAGCAGATGGCCTTTAATTCTGCAGTTCTATGTGCCCTCATATCATTTGCATTCGCCGCTTATATTGTTGTTTTGACTAATAAACAATTGGCTGTGCTGAAGAAGAATTCTGAGAATCTGGCACGCGGAGAAAAACTTCTGCCGCAAATGAAAGGGCGCGACGAGCTGGCCGAGGTCGATAAGACTTTTCACCTTATGGCGCATTCGATCAATTCGTTGACTGAAAGAGAGCGCGCCATTCTGAAAAATTCAGGCGAATGGATTTTTACTATCGATGGAAAGTTGCGTTTTTCTTTCGTCAGTGAAGCAGTAGTGGGGCTTGTCGGTATGCATCCTGACGAGCTGCTCGGGCAGCACGGATCCAACTTATTCGGCGCGGCAACCAGCAGTATTGAAAAGGCCAGGGGCGAGGGGCATGACGTGGTTTTTGAAACCGAGCTCAAGAACAAATCCGGAGCCGCAGTCGATATTCAAATCTCAGCCCATTGGTCTGAGCAGGAGCAGACTTATTTTTGCGTGGCTCACGACATAGGCGCGCGCAAAGAATTGGAGAGAATGAAGCAAAGTTTCATGGCAATGGTCAGCCATGATTTGCGAACGCCGGTTGCGTCCAATCTGCTTACTCTCGACATTTTGAAATCTGATCCGCAAGCAGGTCAACTGAGCCAGCGAGGTGTAACACTAGTAGACAGATCGATTGCCAGCAATAACAGGCTTATGGCGATGGTCAATGATTTGCTTGAATTAGAGCGGCTGGACAGCGGTCAGCTCAAACTTGATTTGGAGCTTGTCACCTTCAATGATCTCGTTGATGAGGCGCTCCCAGCAGTGGAGATGCTCGCTAAAGCCAAAGATATAAATATAGATCGGGACGATTCTGACGCTTTTGTTTATTGCGACAGCAATCGCATTACGCAGGTTCTCGTCAATTTGTTAGGCAATGCAATAAAATTTTCCCCGGTGGGAAAACCTGTCAGTGTGCGTTTCTCCTCTGATGAACAGTGCGACAGAATATACGTAAGAGATCAAGGACCGGGCATCGACAAGGAAAGTCTGCCCTTTATTTTTGACCGATTCAAACAGGTCAAGGAACAATCGGGAGCGCATAAACAAGGATTCGGACTTGGTCTTGAAATTTGCAAGAAATTGGTTGAGCTGCACGGCGGGACAATCTCAGTAGAGAGCGAGCCTGGGCAAGGAACCAGTTTTGAGATAGCGCTGCCGAAGCATAGACCTGACGCTTAGGGTGGGGTTATCTGCCAATTCAATCGCTGAGTGCCTTGCACAGCATGTCAGTGAAATGTCAGGCTGACGGATTACTTTGGCATCGTTACCAACGAGAAAACGCACCCCGGTAACAGTTCCCAGCCACTTATCAAAGTTACATTGCCCGGCCAGCAACTGGACGCCCGAGAAGGGCTGAAGGAAGCGAAAAGATCCGAACATCTTTTCTCAGGCGTTCCGGTTGACTGTGCAATGGATTCCCCCCTTTCTACGCACATTCAAAAAGGCGGCAGGCTTGCCGCCCCGGAGGAGAACGCTTATGCCAGCTTACGGTCCCGACGTTATCAGTGCCAACATCCACAAATTAGTAGACAGCAGAGATTCCCAGGACAGCGCAGCAGAACAAGCCGCCTGGAATGAAATTGCCAGATTGTACGACAGCAATGTGAAGACTCCACAAGACCAGAAGCATTTGACCAATTCGCTTGTAGAATCCGGTGTTTTGCCACGCTTGCTAGTCAGCATCGCCTCGGCAATAGACGGCGATGACTACGATGAAACCATCTCGAAAGAAGAATTGAAAGAAAGAATCGACAGCACCGATGGTAGTGTCAACCCAGCCACAAAGATCGCCTCTCAGTATGCGCTGGACAACTTCGATGCAATCGACGGCTGTGATGGTGAAGAACGTGATGGTGAGCTGTCTGAGGAAGAGTTGGTGCGCTGGCAGCAAACCCATCAAGGTGAAGGTGACCCTAGAACCGTCAATCCTTATGAAACCAATCCAGAGAATCTGGAGGATCCCAGTGCCGGCGATGATGCATTGCCGGAAGACGCCGAACATTACAAGAAAGTTTTGGAAAAACCCTATGCTTCCGAGCAAGAAAAATTGAGAGCGGTGGAAGAGCTAAACAAGCTTGGCGTCAGGGAAATCGAATTGACAGAACCGGACGGCACAGTGCGCAAATATCAGATTCAAGTGGAAAGCGCAGGCTCCGGCAGAAATTTCGTGCATCTCTGGGATGCTTCCTCAGGAAAGATTGTTTTGCGAGGAATCGGAAAGGACGGAACCTACACACAACAGGTAGACAAAAACGGAAATCCCGTGCCGTTTCAAGGCAGTCGCTGGTCGAAACGCAATCCCGATAGCAACGTAACCAAGTACGAAAATTAGAGCTTTTGATTCTCAACGTTTTGTGCGGGTCGCCCAGACCTGGAGGAGCAATTATGTCTGACACAGTAAGAGGGTTTTGCGCTCAAGTTTACGAGTATGTCAAAAGCGACATGAACAGTGATTCTCTGTATGCGGATTCTTACAGCAGTCCAGGACTGGAGCGAAGTGCAGAGGCCGCAGCGGCAAGAATTGATCTGGCCGGCGATCCGCAAAAGAGGCATGACTCCATGCGCATGATGGAGAAGACTGGTGTCCTTCCTATGTTGCTTCTGAAGAAGCGCGATTCTCTCGACTTAAATCAAGACGGAGACTTGGATCGAGAAGAATTGGAAACCGTGATGCAAGATCCTGAGGCATCCATACTCGAATCCATTGCCGCAGAGTACGCAATCTCCAATTTTGACGAGATAAGAAGTGGGTGGGACCCGTTCGACTGGTTCGAAAATCTTGAAGAAGGAGAAATCATGTCGCACGCTGATGATGCAAGGAGTAGTCCTGAAAAAGACCCCGGCGACGTTTATTACGGAGAGGTGACTTCAGCACCGCCGGTGGGGTCCGCAGAGGAAGGGCAGAGGCGGTCATGCCGTCCTACTGAAATAGAGTAAAAAATTGCAGGGGGAACTGGGCGGCGGCAGCTTCAAGCTTGCCGCTGCCGGTCTTTTGGGGGCATTCTAGTGGGTTGCAGAGCCGGGAGCTTCAGACAGTGTGTCGACTTTATAATTGAAGGTGTATTTGATATCCAAACTGTCGGATGGAAAATCGGCTGGCAAGCTTCTGAAGGGGGCACAAGCGGAGATAGCATTCATTGCCGCTTCGTCGCTATCCGGATTGCCTGAAGAACGCAGCAAGCGGATCTGTTTTAAGCGTCCGTCCTTGGTCACGCGAAACAAGATTTGAGCTACTCTTGGATCGCCGTCAGGAGGCGTCCAGGCGCGTTTAATTCGTTTGTGCAATTGTTTTAAATACTCTTGCAGTGTGGACGGAGCACCTTTGCCGCCAGTGCTGCGGCCGCCGGCTTGAAAGATTTCATTGCCTGAATCACCGTCATTGTCGACCATCTCGAAAAGCTCTACTGGCGATGATTCTTCCATGAACATAGATTGGCTGGCGGAGCGGCTTTGTTGTGAACGCACTCCGGGACTGACATTATTTTGCATAGCCAGCATTTTATCGGCTTGCACGCTCTTCCATCCGGAAGGAAGTTTGATGTTGGCGACCTGCTGTGCTTTTATCTCGGGTTTTTGCTGTTGAGCTTGAATGTCCGCATTGGCAGAATTTACAGCGGCTTGAATTTGCACGCCCTTGAGCACCATTGGTGTAGGAGCCGCAGTCTGTCTTTGCGGTGCCACTGCTTGCAGGGCGCGCTGTCCTGCTTCTTTAGTCTCTTTGCTTGTTCTTTCTTTGGGGGCGCTTTGCGGTTGCACTATGGGCGGTGTCATCGAAACTTTGTCGGTGCTGCCGCTGCGCTTTCTCTGGCTGTCCTTTTCTTCAGTGCTGGCGACTAATGAGTCGTTGTCTTTGAAATCAGCAAAGGAAGTAAGCTCGATATCAATGAATTGTTTTTGTGTGACGACGGGCGGCGGAACTTTGAATCCGTGTGCAAAGAACCAGGCAAACATCAGCACCGATACAGACAAATAAGTAGCTGAAAAAACTTTGGCGAACCGGGCCTCTTCAAGCGTGCCGATACGCGAGGCGGCCAATGCATGCTTTTGCATCTTCTTTCTGGTGGTGGTTAATGCCCAGATGGCAACCGTTGCCAGCGTAAGACACCAGGGAATCGAGACGCCGGCAGCACCGTGATAAATAATTGCCGCAATCCAGGCAATGGATGTCGCAGTCGTTAGAAAATTTGCCGGTGAAGCTGCAAGCCGCTCCGGCTTATAACTGTATGTCTGCGGCTCAATGCTGTCCGGCAAAGAGCTGGGCACCGGAACATCGGCATCGGAAACTTCTTGCTCGACCGTCTCGACAGTCTCGACTGGGCTGGCGTCATCTTCTTTATCTGAAGCTGCCTCAATATCCTCGACCGGCATTTGTGGCTGGAGGCCACTTTCGGTCGAGCTGAAGCTTGCTTCGGTAGAACCTGATTTTTCAGACAATTTGAGAATTTCTTCTACATATCAAGCGCTCTAAATCGTAGCATGATGCACCCGGGACGGAATTCACATGAGAAAGAAGAGAGCTTGCTGTCAAGAAGCAAGCTCTCAAATTACAGTCCTGGGACTTTGTATAGGCTCTCTAGAGAATTGATTCTCTTGACTACTCGGCTGGGTTTTACTTGCCCATAGCGGCGAAGTAAACGGCGCAAGCGTGGTCGAGATATTCTCTTGACAGCCTCGGTTCTGTCTGCAAGAAAGCGCAGAGGTTTACAACCTGATCAACAATATCGCGCGGGTGGCAGCAACGCATGTTGCGTTTGCCGCTGCGGTATTGCGATTCGATCAAGTAGTTGACCGCTTCCTCGTTGTAAGGAACGCCGGTGCGCTGGCAATATTGCAGGAAGATCCACTTGAATTCGTCTTCGGTCGGGTTGGTGATGTTGATCTTGTACGGGATCCGTCTCAAGAACGCTTCGTCAACCAGGTCGGCCGGGTTCAAGTTGGTCGAAAAAACAATCAACTGCTCGAACGGCACTTCCAGCTTTTTACCGGTGTGCAAACTCAAGTAGTCAACCCGTTTTTCCAGAGGAACGATCCAGCGGTTGAGGAGTGATTTATGGTCGATTCTTTGTCTGCCAAAGTCATCGATTAGCAGCAGTCCGCAATTGGACTTCAGCTGAATCGGCGCTTCGTAGAGCTTAGTACCGTAGTCGAACTGCAATTCCAGCATGTCAATCGTCAACTCACCGCCGACCACTACGCAGGGACGCTGAATGCGCACCCATCTATGGTCGTAATCTCTCGGGTAGTTGGCGGCCGATACTTGCTGGTGGTTGTGCGAGTCATACACACGGATGATTTGTCCGTCAATTTCTACTGCGTAAGGGATGAAAATGTGTCCCTTGAAACTGCGCACGATACGCTCGGCAATTGATGTTTTGCCGTTGCCTGCTTCACCGAACAAGAACATCCCGCGACCGGAGTTGATAGCCGGACCGACCGAGTTGATGGTACGGCGGTTGACCATGATGTCCGAAAATGCCACTTCCAGATCGCGCGGCGTTACTGATTCGCGGCGGATCGTTTGATACTTGAGCGAGTCGACATAACGTGACCACGGTACCGGGCAGGCACCGTTATAAGCATTGTGATCGAAGTAAGAACGCGCTCTGTCTCTGCCTTTTTCTGTCGGCGTGTATTCGTAGTCGGCTAATCCGCCGGCACTACGAACCTCGATGAGCAGCTGGCGTTTCAATACTTCCAGGATTTCTTCAATGATTTTGAAGGGGAGCATTGTTCTGGCAGCGATTTCACGACCCATCGCAAAGTTGACCAGGTAAATGTCCTTGAGAATGAGTTCTTCCAGAAAGCCTTCTTTTAAGCCGGTTTCGGCGATCGAAGATGGATACGGCGGAACAAACTCCTGCTGTTGTTGGGTTCCTGTCTTGACCTGTTGAACCATATTTCCTCTCTTTTTGCCTCTCTTGCCGGCTTCCTGTACTAAGACACTGAATGAAAAACGATTGTTCGCCCGTGACCGGGGGCTACATATACACTTTACAGCTATATAGCCATAAACGTAAGCACCTCAACTAATTGCGCTGTGCACTTGTCAGGGTGCTTTCGAGCACCAATTCGTGTATTTTATCGCCGATCTCGCCAAGTTTGTTGCCTTCTTCAACTGATTCCTCCATGTTGCTGTCCTTGTAACTGAACCGATCCAGGTAGTAGGCGTCCACGAAATTGTCCACCAGGTTCGGCAGTTCTGCTTTTAATGCCGGCGGGAATGCCGGACTCTCACTGGCTTTTGCCCGCACGGCACTGGCCAGATCGTGGGGCGTGTCACTGGTCGTTTTGCTGACCGCCACCTTTTCGAGATCTTTCAAAAGGCGCAGATAAAGCGCTGTCGAAGGCTTCATATTTTTGACTTCTTCGGCCGCCTTCTTCTGTGAGTTGAAGTAAAGATAAGCTTTCCTAGCCGCTTCAAAGAGCAAATAGATAAGAACCGCAACCAGAATGGCAATTAGATACGGGTTCTTGGAGAGGTTTTTCGCCCAATTCCAGGAAGGCTTGTCTTTGTTCTCTTCGGTGGAAGGTGCAACCGGCGGCGCTCCCTGGTGGGTTGCACGCAAAACGGTACGTCCGCCCGAGGCGTCCTGCATCGGTTGCACCGGCAGCGTTCCATTCGGGGTTGGGTCGATGGGAATCCAGCCGTGAGTGGGAATGAACACTTCGGCCCAGGCATGCTCGTTTTTCCTTTTGACCAGGGTGGCATCCGAATTGGGATCCTTCTCGCCCGGCATATAACCAAAAACTACACGCGAAGGTATGCCCAGAGCTCTGAGCATGACCGCCTCGGCTGATGCGAATATCGAGCAACTGCCGCTCTTGGTCGTCAAAAGAAAGTTGGCAACCGAGTCGACATCAGGATCAAGCTCGGAATTATTGTTCAGGTAGCTGTAATTGGCTTTCAGATAATTGGAGATTCTTTCGGCGCGGACAAACCAATTGCCGTCTTTGCCGCCCACTTCCGTTGCCAAAAGCTTGATTTGCGGCTCGTAGTCTTTAGGCAGCTGCAAAAAGCGGGCGGACGCCACCCTAATTCCGACCAGTTGTTGCGGTGTCGGCATGATTGCCGTGCGCAATTCTTCGAGATTAGCGGACGGCACCATGGAAACCGCCGTGTAGAAAAGCCCGGCCTTGAGGTTGTTTTTCGCTTCCAGCGAGCCATCTGCGGCCACTCGCAATTCTCCAGGGAAGTGCACCACTTGCGGGATCCATCCGCAAGGTATGGTCAGATCCAGAGGTTCTTTGACTTCAACTCTTTGCTCCACTTCGGAGCCTCTGAAATTCGAGGGCAAGCGCAGCGAACGCAAACCGGCGATTACATAAGCATCTTCATCCATTTTGGGTGCGTCGTACCACTGCTGGCTCTTACTGTTCGTCCAGCGTTGGCCTTCATAAGTGTCAAAGGCCATGCCGCGCAGATATACGGGGCGATTGCTGGTAACTGCCATGAGCACGACGTCTTGAGTAGCCGCATCTCGTTTCTGGGCGAGCGCCATTTGTGGTTTTGGGCGAGCCGGAACTGCCGGCTCCGAGCCAGGTGCGCCCTTGCCTGGAGTGCTCGAGCCGTTCTTTGCTGGTTTGCCGCTTTGACCTGGTTTGCCGTTTTGACCGGGTTTGCTGCCGTCGGGATCGGGTTTGGTGCCAGGCTTATAACCGCTCAGCTTTTCTTTTTTTGTTCTTCCCTGACCATCTTTGTCGCCGCCCGGTCCCGGCCCTTTGCCACCTTTGCCGGGCGCATTGGCCTTGTTGCCGGGCTTGCCACTTGCTTGCTGCGGTTTGGATCCGGTTGCCGGTGTTTGTCCTCTGGGTGGAACCGGTACCATAGCCGTCTTTCCGGGTTCTTGAGGAGGATGCATTTTTTCGTAAGCGCGGGCGAATAAAATGCGGGCTTGATCGGCAATCATGTCCACAACCGAGGTGCCGGCACGCGGCATCAAGCAAAAAATGAGCATGGAGGCCACCGGCAAGCTGATTACAGCAACCAGCGCACCACCAGTAGCCGGGCGCTTCCAGAGAGGTTGGGCCAGGTTGAGCGCTTGCGGCAAAACCGGCCTTGTCGATGCAGAAACCTGTGCCGGCGCGCCTTCTCGACTGTGCGAAATAGAGATCAAGTATAGAAAAATCGCACCACCGATGATGAAGCCCATGGGGAAAAGACCGAAGGCATTGCTTTTGCCGGTTTGCGAAGCAACGCAGCCCATGAGACCCAGAGCTACCATTGCTGCCACATATATGTCGGTTCTTTGGCGAAGGTCAAAAGTGAGAACGATCAGCAATCCGCATAAAACCTGCATAAACGCAGGCAAGAATTGACCGCTGCCAAAGAATTGTTTGATCGCCTCGAAGACAAAATGTCCCAGCACCCCGAATGTTCCAGCCAGAATCAGGATATTGACGATATGCGATTTGCGTGAGCGAAAGATGTAACTGAGGTAGCTGCCGAGAGCCGACACCGTCAGGCAGGCGATTGTGATCACGAAAGGCGCATCCGAATACAGGCAATAGGCGATGATCGTCAATGCCACCATTATGTAGTTGACGACGCGCAACTCGACTGAGTTTTCCACCTCAACTACTTTTGCTTTGGGTGCATCTTTGCTCATAGCTTGATGATGTCCTCGGCGCCCGTAATGATGGAAATTTGCTTGCCCACGCGAGAGATATCGTCCGGCTCGTTGCGCATGTCGACTGTGTTGGCCAATTGCGCTTTGTCCGCTACGTGACGCAGTGCTTCCGGCTCGGCTGTGTTTTGCTGCGATTGCCATCTGTCGGCATCAGTTTTTCCAACCGGTTGCACAAGGACCATTTCCACTTGTCCCTTTTCCGTTCTGGGGGCAAGGAAGATCAAAGCGCCTTCTTTAGCTTTGCGGATCAAATCGTCCAGCTTATCCACCCGGCGACCGCGACGAGCAGCCACTTTTGCTATTTCTTCGGTGCGTTTAAAAGGCTCCAGTCTGGCCAACATTTCGATCGATGCGGTCAGCCCCGGTGCCATCGGAGGCGGTTCTATCACCAACACCTGGTTTCTTACGATTAGCTTCGGTGCCAAACCCCAGCGATGGCCAAGTGTTATGAGAGAAGCGGCGGTGATTAACGCCAGTTCGTACATTTCCTCGGTACCCCAGTCCCACTTCGAGTCAACCAGCAAATCGAAGGCAGGCAGCCCTTCGGCCTCGAATTCGCGAGAGAGTAATTTGCCTGTGCGCGCGCTCGATGCCCAGTGGATAATACGCGGGCTGTCGCCTCTTTGATACTCGCGAACGCCGCGCACAATGGCTGTTTGCTGATTGAAGCTGGATTTGCGCGAGAGCAGACCTACGCTTGGTGTCACCACATTCAATTGCTGAAGAAAGTTGCCGCTGACAGGATAGACCTTGGGGTAAACCACTGTCTCCGGCGGCACTTCGGTACTGTTTGGATCATCAAAACGGAACTTGACTTCTTTCTGCCAGAAAACCAAACCGAGTGGAAAGCAGGAAGAAAACGTAATGCTGTGCACTCTGTAAATGCCGCGCCGAAGCGGTCCGGCCAGAAGCTGCAAAGTTTCCTTTTCGCCCATGCTGGGAATCAAAAGGGGCTTTGAAAGCGGCGACTGTGACAGCGAGCCCAGCCGCATCACATTTACTGTCATGCGCAGCCAGCGCAGAGGGAAAAGAATTTGGAATGTGCCCACACCGAAAATGCGCTCCAGCGAAATCTTGATAGCCACTTTCTCTCCGGCGCGCGCATTGGGCGGCAGAGACGCTTTCACTCGCATGTCCGAAACTTGTAATATCGGCAGGATGATGCTCAACAAGAGTGTGGCGATCATGCCGGACGACATCAGATACATCCACTGGCTGTTTGATTCAGTGGAAAAGACATAGAGCAAGCCGGTTATAGCCAGAGCCCCTAAAAATCTGTAATTGAGAATCATCACCAGATCCGGTGTCACTCTCACACGCCAGCCTTTGAGATTGTCCACAGGCGGCGCTGCTTTAGCGGCATTGCTGACGATATACGGCTCTATTGGCGCGTTCTTTTGAGATTGTTGCTCCTGCGGAGCGTTAGACAGGGACTGCGACATCCTCTAGCACTCTCAAGATAAGGTCGGCGTGGCTGACTTTGTTGTCCTGCATCTTCGGAATAATGCGGTGCCCGAGAATATAGGGAGCGAGCCCTTTTACATCATCCGGTTTGACGAAGTCGCGTCCTTCAAGAAAAGCAGCTGATTGAGCGGCTCTCAGTAAGAGCTGAGTACCGCGAGGGCTGACGCCCAGAACAATGGAAGGGTGACGGCGTGTGGCATGGACGATGTCGACAATATAGTTTTTCACCGACTGCTCTACATAGATACCTCTTACAGCCTGGCGGGCCAGAATCACCTCGTCCACAGTTAAAACGGGCTCCACCACGAAACCTGTCTGCGACAGGGTTTTGTCGAGAATTTCCAGCTCTTGCTGGAGGTCCGGATAACCAAGCGAGATGCAGATCATGAAGCGGTCTAACTGGGCTTCCGGCAAGGGAAATGTTCCGTGATACTCGATTGGATTTTCTGTGGCAATAACGAAAAACAGCTCCGGCAGTTTGCGTGTGGCGCCGTCAATTGTCACCTGGTTTTCTTCCATTGCCTCAAGCAGGCTGGACTGAGTTCTTGGTGTAGCGCGGTTGATTTCGTCCGTGAGCAGAATATTTGTGAAAATCGGACCGGGCATGAAAGTGAAAGTACCTTCTTGCTGGCTGTAGATGCTCACCCCGGATATGTCGGACGGTAAAAGGTCGGGCGTGCACTGAATTCGTTTGAATTGCGACTGGACGGACATGGAAAGCGACTTGGCCAGAAGAGTCTTTCCTACTCCAGGCACATCTTCGATGAGCAGGTGTCCTCCTGCCAGAAAAGCGGTGACTGCGAATTTGACGGCTTTTTGCTGGCCGACCAGAACGCTGTTCATGTTGTCGACCAGAGTCTTTGCCTTCAGTGACAATTCTTTGGTCTGGGAGCTTGATGTCGCCCCCTTCTTGCCGTCGGTTCTCGCTTCTGCTTGAGTCATGGGTAGGCCGAAATGCTCCCTAGGATGGGTCGGTACAGCGGTTATGCCCCCTAACCTTCTTTCTTATTCCCACTTATCAACCGATATCTAGCCTGAAATGCCTGATTCTATATTTAAGTGTCCGATAAGGGCTCGCGCTCGGGTCCTCCTGCCATGCGCGATTGTTGATGTTTGCGGTGATGTTTCAGCCTTTATTGCATTTGGTTTCGCGCCTGGTGCGCAGTCGTCAAGGCTCTGCTAAACTGGCACTTCGCATTTCGTGGAGAGATAAATTCGATGGCGCTGACGTTCCAAGAGGTTGTCCAGACCCTCAATGATTTCTGGGGAAAGAAAGGCTGCGTGGTAATGCAGTGTTTCGACCTTGAGAAGGGGGCATCGACCATGAGCCCCGGGACATTCTTGCGCGTGCTCGGCCCGGAGCCCTGGAAAATGGCCACTATCGACGGCTGCCGCCGCCCTACCGACGGGCGTTATGGCGAGAATCCGAACCGCTTGCAGCATTACTTTCAATATCAAGTAATACTCAAACCGTCTCCTGATGATGTGCAGGATATTTACCTGGCCAGCCTGGCCGCCATTGGAGTCGATCCCTTACAGCACGACATACGTTTTGTCGAGGACAACTGGGAGTCACCCACCCTGGGTGCCTGGGGCGTCGGCTGGGAAGTCTGGATGGATGGTCTGGAAATCACCCAATTCACCTATTTCCAGCAGGCCGGGGGGCTTGAAGTCAGACCGGTCGCCGCAGAGATCACTTATGGTCTGGAGCGTTTGGCCATGTATCTGCAGAATGTGGACAACGTGTATGAACTCCAGTGGAACGACACAGTTAAATATGGAGAGCTCTATCACAGGAATGAAGTTGAGCAGTCCACCTACAATTTCACTGAGAGCAATCCAGAACTCTTAAGACAGCTCTTCTCCTTGCACAGGCAAGAAGCTGAGCGTTTAATCGGCAAGCGTCTGGTCATGCCTGCCTATGAACAAATATTGCGCTGTTCGCACACATTCAATTTGCTTGATGCGCGCGGCGTTTTGGGCCGCGACGAAAGAATGAAAACCATCCTGGAAATTCGCAAATTATCCTCCCTGGTCGCACAGGCCTTTCTCGAGCAGCGAATTGAGATGGGTTTTCCACTTTGCCCGGAAAACGAGCGAGAACATCTCGTCAAGTCTTATACTGAAAAGCATCTCGTTTCGAAGAAAAAGTCGTAGGAAGGAAGATATTCGTTCGATATCCGTTGCTCATAAAAGAGCATTCGAAGAATGATTGATGTCGGCTTTCTGTGCGCCTTTCGTGGGTTTTGTCCAAATTCTCAAGCGCTTGTTGAGTCCGGCTGGCGCCGGTTAGATCTGCTTAGATCCTGATGCCAAGCCCCTCTCCTCAAAAATAACTGGCGTTTGTTAGTGAATATACCTACATATTGGGTATAAGAGAGTAAGGTCTGCCCACATGTGAGCGTGAGGTTTGCCTCCGGTTCACAAACAAAACGAGGAAATCTCTAAACAGCAACAACTGTCCAGAATCTAAAGAATCGGGGGGTTCTCAGGATTACTCGGAATTACTAGGACGAAGGCGTGTCGACAGGAATTTCGAACTGCGAGCGAAATTCGCAAGACCACTTTAAAAACAACGCTTCCTTTTGATTCGCTCAACCCTGCCGAAAAAGCCATAGCTCGTTCGACTTCTAACTCACGTAGCCGTTTTTACCAGGAAGCATTCTTTGAGAAACCAAACATCGAAATCTTTGCCAGGCAGATTCTCTCTAGCTGCTGTATTCGTGCTGACAAGTGGCGTTCTGAGCAGTATGCCCGCCCAGTCAATCGGGCTGGCCGCTCCCCATGCAGTACATCCCATTAGGGTGGCGCCGCATTTGAGACCGGTGAGAGCTGTTAGTCGGGCTCACACCATTCAGCGTCGACTTTCTACCGGCGGGGCGCGCCAAACCGCTTCTTATCGGGTTCGCTCAGGTAAAGCCTCACTTGTTAAGTCCAGGCTGGCCGCGCGCAACTCTCGCACTCGCGGACGCAAGGTCGTCGCCAAGCGGGTCGCTGCACCGCGGGCAATACCGCCGCAAACACTGGCGGACAAGATGGCTGCTCGCACAATTGCTCCCGGCGTGACCCACAAGTACTATCGGGGTGCGCTGACCATCAACATGTTGGATGTGGACATGGTCAATTCCGACGTGAAAGTAAGGCCGATGCTGGCCGGAAATGATTTTCACCAGCTCAAAGACGTCACCGATCATGCCCGTGAAAGCCGCGCCATTGCCGCTGTGAATGCCAATTATTTCAAGTCGAATGGAACACCCTTGGGCACCTTGATTATCGATGGAGAGTGGGTGGCCGGACCATTGTTCGATCGGGTTTCCATGGGCTTCACGCGCGATGGTTATGTGCGTATTGACCGGGTCAATCTTTTCGGAATTTTGAAGTCATCCAATCCGGAAGTGCCCACAGCCTGGATTAACAACATCAATCAGCCGCGCCGCACTGGCAGCCGCTTTGTTGCTTATACGAGGCGTTGGGGCAGTCATGTGCAATTGCCTTATGACGGAGTACTGGTGGCAATCGATGCTCAAGGCAATGTGCTCGACAGCGATCCTCGCAACATGGGCATTCCCTGGGGTGGCTATGTGCTTTCCGACTCAAAAAACGGCGCCATCTCCAAACTGAAGCGTGGGGATAACGTCAGTATTTCCTGGCATACCAAGCCGTCTGCCTGGTCTGATGTAGTCAATGCGGTGAGCGGCGGACCGACTCTTGTGAAAAACGGCAAAGTGCAGCTTGATTTGCACCAGCAGCACTTCACCAAGCGCTGGACCGGTTCTCAAATACATGCCCGCACTGCAGCTGGTGTCACTGCCGACAACCACTTGCTGCTCGTTACCATCGAAGGTCCTCACACGATGTGGGATCTGGCCAAATTTTTGCGAGACATGGGCGCCGTAGAAGCGCTCAATCTTGACGGTGGCGGTTCCACCACCATGGTGGTGGACGGAAAAGCTGTGACTCGCGGTGCGAAAAATTCGCAAAGGCGCGTAGCCAGCTCGATTGTTCTTGTGGACGAGCGTATTGCCTCGCAGAATTATCGCCCGTACAACGGAGGCTATAAGCCGCAAAGCGATATTTCCGATTTCTTGATGCCGGCCAAAGACGTCATGTCCAGCCTTTCCGTAAGCTCAGAGGCGATGAGCACACTGGGACGAGACTACAGCGATTTCGGCTTCCAGGAGGATTACTCCGAGGCGCTTCTGTCGGACAAAGCATTGCAGCCACCGCTGGAACACGATGCAGGCACTGCACAGTTTAAGTCTCTGGAAAGCCAGTTGGAGAATGGTGAGCTCAAGTCAAGCAGCGCAACCAATCATACTTTTGCCTCAGTCAAAGCAGAGCCCAGCGTGAAGCCCGCCGGCAAAAATATGTTCAAAATCCCTTTCAAGAGTCCGTTCAATCTCAATTTATTCGGGCGCAAGCGCGGTTAGAGAAATTCGAAGCATTAACTAAATTTACCTTTGCGCACCGCGTCAGTGTTGGCGGCGCCATCACGCGTCAGGAGCGCCGCATCTTCACGGGCTCAGCAATAGGCTTGATTAGAACGGTTTTTGCTTGACTGCCTTCGGGCGCATAACTTTTGGATATGGGTCGGATCTACTGGAAATAAACGGATCGTCAATTCAAAATAGACACAAATCAGAGGATCCGATGATATGGAAAAATTTGCAGTGGGTGTCGACTTCGGCGGCACCAAGATATCGGCTGGTGTGGTCAATCTGGAAACGGGACGTCTTGTCGGAGCCGCCAAGAAAAAAACGCGACAAGTTCAAGAACAGGATGATGTAATCAAACGCATCATCACGGTTGTTGATGAAGCAATTGCCGAGTCTGGCGTGGACATGAAGAAGATTGCCGGTATCGGAATTGGTGCAGCCGGTATGGTCAATCGGGAAAAAGGAATTCTCCTGGCGGCGGTCAATATTGGCGCCAACGATGTGCCTTTGGCCGAGCCGCTTTCGAAACATTACGGCGTGCCATGCAAACTGGGCAATGATGTCGAAGTTGCCACCATTGGTGAGATGTCTTTCGGCTCAGGCCGTGATTGCAAGAACTTCGTCTGTATTTTCGTGGGGACGGGCATCGGCAGTGGCATCGTGCAAAACGGCGCACTGGTTCGCGGAGCCACCGGCACCGCTGGTGAGGTCGGACACATTCCCCTCTTTCCGGATGGGAAGCTCTGTGGTTGTGGGGCTTTCGGATGCCTGGAAGCTTATGCTTCGCGCACGGCTATTGCCAAAGACATTCTTGCCGACTTGCAGCGCGGTCATGATTCGGTGATTCGTGAGAAGGTCGATATGACCAAAGGAATTCTGCGCTCCAAGGCGATTTCTCAAGCCGTGGCTTCTGGCGATGAAATGGTTACCAGTGCAGTGGAGCATGCCGCACGCTGCATGGCGACAGGGCTGGTGACGGTGATTAACTTCCTCAATCCGCAACGCATCATTTTGGGCGGCGGTTTGGTGGAAGCTGTCAGTCTCTATTTCGACACGGTCGAGCGCTTTGCCCGGCGTCGATGTTTGAAGATCCCGGGACGTAAAATTGAGATTGTGCGCGCGGAATTGGGCGACTACGCAGGCATAGTCGGAGCGGCTATGCTGGCAAGGAATTTCTCCAAGTCGTAAGTTCGCGGTTTAGCCGCGTCTTCGCGTCAGAAGGCTGCCAATTACAAACAGGCAGGCAATAATCCCGGCTCCGCTGCCGGCCTTTTGCGCCTGCCAGCGACTAGTTCCTATCTCGGCTCTTTCGGGTGACTTGACCACTTCTACTTTAGGGATGACATGTTTCCCTGCGATCGTATTGACGACCTCAGTCACTCCGTCAATCGGACCTTGCACGAATGAATGGCTGAAAGAATGGACGAATGCGCCTGCGCAATCAGTCGGAGAGCAAACTTCCTCTACGCCTTCAACGTCTACATCTATGGTTGACTCGTCCATTGGCACTATCCTCATCTCGTCGCTCATAACCGAACCTCCAGGCTAATTATGTCTTGCCACAAAAACCTGAGCTGTTATCTAGGGGTTTCCCTGATTTGCAGGTTAAAACTTTCCATGCGGCAATCAGCCGGAGCCGTTATTTCCCGTGTGAAAACCGGGAACCTTGGCGTGTGCCCCGCTTTTCGAATTCGCTGTCGATTTTGTCCATAATGCGGCTCTTTTCAAAAGACCACTCAGGCGCGATCACTTCCTCGCGTGTTCCTTCTGCTACCAGGCGCATTACCACCATATCTGGTGGCAATATCTCGAGGGCGTCGCAAACCAATGAGACATATTCGTCTTCTTCCAGAAGTGGCAGTCTGCCTTGCTCGTAGTCGATAGCCATGGGCGTGTGTTTGTAAACGCAAAGCTGGTGAATTTTGATCGCGGTCAGCCCGATGTCGGCAACTTGACGGACTGTTTCCAGCATGTCTTCTCGGGTTTCGCCGGGCAATCCAAAAATAAGATGAGTGGCAACGGTGAGATTTCGCTGGCGCGCTCTTTCTACCGCATCGAAAAATTCTTCGGCAGAATGAGCTCGATTGATGAGATCCAGCGTCTTGTTGTGCGCTGTTTGCAATCCAACCTCAAGAAAGAGATAGGTCTTTTGACTGTATTCCTGAAGCAAATCGAGGATATTGTCGTCCAGGCAGTCCGGTCTTGTGCCTATACAAATGCCGACTACATCATCGTTATCCAGAGCGACATCGTATAGCGAGCGCAATACGGCCTCGGGAGCATAGGTATTGGTAAAAGCCTGAAAGTAGGCGAGAAACTTCTCAGCTTTGAAACGACGTCGAATTCTTGCGATGCCGGACTCGAGCTGCTCTTTCACGCTCAGAACCTGGTTGATAGTCGGTGCGCCGGAACCACGATCGTCGCAGAACGTGCATCCGCCAAGCGCTCTTGTACCGTCTCGGTTAGGGCAAGTGAAGCCTGCATCAATTGGAACTCTGTAAGTCCTGGCCGAAAATTTTTCCTTCAAATACCCGTTAAAACTCGTATATCTAGGCAGAGTTTCACCGGTCGGCTTCTCATTGCCGATGCCGGACTTGCGGCTTGAGCCAGTGCCTTGGCGCTCATTCTTTCTAGAATTTTCGACGTCGAATGTTTGCATGCCAGATGTTATCTCTGCCTCAGCGCCCATGAATCTCTCCGCCCAGTGGCGCAGGTGATGACTTTACTACATTTGTGGAGTTTACAACAGGAAGCCTCACAGGATGTAAACGTGCACTGAACCGGCGCCAGTACGGTTTTTCGTCCTCGCCATCCCGGTTGAAACCGTTCTCAAGAAGACCTTTGAACGGGAGCAGGCATGAGCCGCGTTAATACTTGTCGGGACCAAAGTTGACACTCTTCGATCCGGTTTGTTATTCTGGCTTTTTACTGGAACTCTGGCTTTGCAGTCCGGGCAGTTCACGCTGTTCAGATCTCCATCTTGCCCCCATCGTCTAGAGGCCCAGGACACCTCCCTTTCACGGAGGCGACAGGGGTTCGAATCCCCTTGGGGGTAAATTTTCATACCGGTTGCACGTTGTGCGACCGGTATTTCTTTTGTTGCCAAGGCAAAAGTGTCGGTCGCGAAGAGCTCAATTTACAAAAACTACGTCTTCTACAGTTCGTCGTACAATTAATAATAAAGTGATAAGAGTCCTGGCAATGACCGATGCAACAGACAACGAGCAAAAGACTCTCCGGCTCGGAGAGTTGCTTACGCACGCCGGCATCGTCCAGGCCAATGAATTGTCCGAAGCCGTAAAGACATCAAGCGAGACCGGGTTACCCATTGGTCGCGTGCTCATTATGTCCGGCTTTCTGACTGACCAGGAATTGCAAGCGGCTGTGCAGGCACAGTCGATGGTCAAGGATCGAGTCATCGATCTGGAATTGGCCTTGAAAGCGTTGCAATCAGTCTCGCAAGAAGGACTGACATTAGAGCAGGCATTGAGGGCCCTTGGCTGGGTCAATAAAAGGTCCTCTACGACAGCCACCCTGGGTGAGTTTTTGATCACGGCTGAGCTTTGCTCTCAAGAGCAGCTCGATGAAGCGATGCGCACCAGCCAGGAAACCGGCTTGCCTCTTGGGCGCGTCCTGGTGCTCATTCAGGCGGTTACCGACGAATTGCTGACTTCTGCCTTGACTGCGCAAGTACTCGTTCGCGACAACAAAATAACCAAGGAAGAAGCGATTCAGGCCCTGGCTTCGGCGCGCAGAAGACGCGTCAGCATTGAAGTGTCGCTGAGTGATCACGGTTTCTACAAAGCGCCGATTCGACAATCGATCAAGCTCGGGGAATTGCTGGTTTTGGCAGGTTTGCTCAATGAAAGTGATTTGATGACGGCTTTGGAATTAGGTCTGGCCCGGCAAACTCCTGTAGGTCAGGTGCTAGTGCAAACAGGGCAAATGACCAGAGCCGGACTGGATGCGGCTCTCAAAGTGCAGGACATGGTCTCGGACGGCACGCTGCATGCATTGCAAGCTGCTGAAGCCCTTCGCCAGGTCGTTTTGAAAAACATTTCGATTTCTCAGGCGGTGGCCGAGCTCGGTTTGTTGAAATCCGACCCTTCAGAAACAATTCGCTTGGGTGAAATCTTGCAAGCGGCCGGTGTTCTGACGAGTGAAGACATCAATAAAGCAATTGAGTTGAGCACGAAAAACTCTGCGCTGGTCGGAAAGATGCTGCTTGTTTCCGGAATGATCGACGAAGGAATGCTCCATTCGGCGCTTCGATGCCAGTTCTTGCTGCGAGAGGGCTTTCTCAAAATGGAGCAAGCTGTTGTGGCACTGAATCACAGCCAGAAAAACCGAATTTCGTTTGATGATGCATTGCAGCAGCTGGGCTGGACATTACGCGCGCGTCCAAAATGACACAGTCAGTGCTTGAGCCAGCTGCGCTCGAGAGTGTGCTTTTCTCGTGATTTGAAATAGACGGCCACCGCCAGTTTTTCCATGTGCTGGCTGACCGTGCGGTGTCCCTGTTTCACATTGTTCTGCTCAAAATGCTTGTTCACGTCCGCCAATAGATCTTCTGAAATCAAGCCGGTCACCCCTTCGCACATCCTGGGGACCATAACCTCAGGATAAGTCTTTATCATTTTTGACCAATGCTCTTTCATGAAATTCCATGCCAATTCACGCCCCCACGGATTCAGCATTACCGAGCGCACTACATATGGTGCGTTCTGCGTGCGAATTTCGCCATTCATTGTTTTTTCAAGAGTGCCGGCCAGCAATGATCTGTCTCTGAATCCAGCCAGGGCGTACATAAAGCGCTCTTCTTCTTGCGGAGTCGAGGCTTTTTTGAATTGCTGTTCAAATTCTTTGTACTGTTTTTCGTCTCCGCAGCTAGCCAAAACATTGATAGCTGCAGCGGCTAGAGAAGGGCTCACTGAGGTTCTCGATTTCTTGTATTTGCCGTATGCCGCTTGCGCATCAGCAATTACCTTTTCATTCTCTGCAAGAATTCCGGCGCATCCGAAAAGCATTCCGTCTAATTGATCTTTCAAAACATTGTTTTCTTTTGAGCGCTTCTTATTCTCGCCCTCATGCATTAGCAAAAGAGCCGGAGTCAGTAACGCATCCACATATTCTTTGAGCGAGCTGCGTTGCCCTTTTCCGACCACCATGTTCAAATAATTTACGGCGCCGATTAGCACGGTCCATACATTTTTATCGGTTTCTTCTTTGAACCTCAAGCTATGACGGAAGTATTCTTTGAGCGGCAGTGAGCCGTTCAATGTAGACGCCCACAAATCGGCGAGCAATCCAAATCGTTCAATCGCACTTAAATCTTCGAAAAGATTTTTTGTCAAAGAATTCAAATCTTCATCTGTGTAGGAGCAACGGTAGAAGCCATGTCCACCCGCATTCAAGAGCAGCCAATCCGCCGGTTCGCTCAATGTTATTTCGGTCGAATTGCCGGTAAGCAATACTCGCCCGCTCACTCGCTTCTGTCCAAAAGCTGCCGTGTACATGACCGGAACGTGGTATCGCGACACGCTTTCTTGCTTTACGTGCGAGCGCTTTTCCTCCGGCAAGTAAAAAAATCGATGTTGTGTCAGCAACCAGCGCTGACCATCTTCTTCTTTAGATGCGTGAATGATCGGATAACCACCTTGGAATATCCAGGAGTCCATCATTTGTCGCACAGGCTGTTCGGATTTTTCTTCTATTGCATCCCAGAGGTCCGTGGTTTCAGTATTTGAATACTTATGATTGTTGAGATAGTGCCCAATTCCCAGGCGGAAACTCTCACCTCCCAAGTATTGCTCGAGCATTCTCAGCACCGATGCTCCCTTCTCATACGTGAGGACATCAAACATTCCTTCGGCATCTTCAGGTTTGCGCACAGTAAACTCAATCGGTCTTGTACTCAACAATCCATCCGTGGAAAATGCCGCTCCTCGGGAAACTCCGAAGGTGTCCCATCTTCTCCAGTCCGGATGCCAGTCGTCGATGGCCAACATTTCCATAAAAGTGGCAAACGCCTCGTTAAGCCACAAGCCATTCCACCACTTCATGGTTGCCAGATCGCCGAACCACATATGAGCAAGCTCGTGCGCAACTACGTCGGCAACTCTTTCCAGCTCCGGATGTGCTGCGGTTTTCTCATCGACAAGCAGGGCATTCTCGCGAAAGATAACACAGCCAAGATTTTCCATCGCACCAAACATGAAGTCGGGAACGGCTACCAAATCCAGCTTTTCACCAGGATATTTGATGCCGTAATAGCGATTGAAAAAGGAAAGCGAGGCAGAGGCAACATCATTGGCAAATGATGCCAGATGCGTTTTGCCTGCCGGTGTCCAGACTCTCAGTGGCGTTCCGTCTACCATCACCGGCTCGGTACCTTCCAGTTTGCCGATTACTAATGCCACCAGATATGTCGACATCTTCATCGTTTCTTTGAAGGTGACATGCTTTTTGGCCGATGAACGTTTTTTGTCGCTTCCTTTGATCGCTTTTTCAACTTTCTCAGAGGCGACCGGCGAATTGGAAAGACTGACCGCATCTGCATCCACCACTACCGAAATTTCGAAAACGGCTTTGAAGTCAGGTTCATCGAAGCATGGAAAAACACGCCTGGCGTCTGTCGGCTCGCATTGCGTAACAGCCAGGGTGTGTTTGTTGCCGGACTCGTCGGTGTAGGAGCTGCGATAAAAACCATGCAGTTTGTCATTCAAAATACCGGCAAAGTCGATAGCAAGTTGCCAGCGTCCCGGTTTCAACGGTTTGGTGAAACTCAATTTCACTCGTTCGTTGTCAGCATCAATTGACGTCTTGGCGATTAATTCTTTGCCTTTGTCATCTACCGCGGTGGCTGTATCAATTGTTAAATCGAGACTATTCAGCAGCACTTCGCTCACTTCAGAGCGCACATCCACCTCAATTGAAACCTTTCCTGAAAATGTGCCGGCCTCTATTTCCGGCACCAGGTGGAGCTTGTAGCGCTCAGGTATAACTGTGCGCGGCAGGCGGTATGAGACGGATTCGTCCAGAAGCAGGCGTGTTTCGGTTGACATAGCTGGGTACCTGCTTCCTCTTTAGTACTTGGGTGGCAATTAAGTGCCGGAGAGGTTAGCATATTGGGACTTTGATTTCATTTCGGCAGGCGGTGCAAAATCCTCGGCTACCGAAGGGCTTGTAATCGGCAAGCCAACATCGGATTTCTTACCGGCAAAACGCAGAGAGGTAAAGTAAAAATGGCAGAAGCAGCCACAGTCCAAAGTCTCACCAAGCTGGCGCAGCAATTGCGGGTCGACAGCATCAGATCGACGACCCAAGCGGGTTCGGGGCACCCCACTTCTTCCATGTCGGCAGCCGACTTGATGGCTGTTTTGATGACGAATTACTTGCGTTACGACTTCAAGAAGCCTGAGCATCCAAATAATGATCGGCTGATTTTTTCAAAAGGACATGCCTGCCCGCTCCTGTACTCCTTCTACAAAGCTGCCGGCGCTATCAACGATGAAGAACTGCTCAGCCTGCGCAAGATGGGCAGCCGTTTGGAAGGGCATCCGGTGCCGGAAATTCTGCCCTGGGTAGATGTGGCCACGGGCTCGCTCGGTCAAGGACTCTCCTTCGGCGTGGGCATGGCTCTGGCTGGGAAGTTTCTGGATAAGCTGCCCTACCGCGTCTGGGTGTTGTTGGGCGACAGCGAAATGGCTGAAGGGTCGGTCTGGGAAGCAATGGCTTGTGCCTGGCACTACAAGCTCGACAACATGACTGCCATTCTGGACATGAACCGCCTCGGTCAGCGCGGCGAAACGATGCTCGGCTGGCATTCGGAAATTTATGCGGAAAGAGCGCGTGCTTTCGGCTGGCATACCATCGAAATCAACGGTCATGACCTTGACGCCATTGATGCGGCCTATAAGGAAGCGGTAGGCACCGAAGGCAAACCAACCTTGATTATTGCAAAAACCGAAAAAGGTCACGGCATTCCACTGACAGCCAACAAAGACAACTGGCACGGCAAGCCGCTCAGCCCAGAGCAAGCCGCCGAAGCCATTGAGCAACTGGGCGGAGTGCAGAACACTGTAATCGACGTGAAGAAGCCCGAAGATAAACAGCCTGCCAACGCCGGTCGTGCGGTCAAGAAATTCGAATTGCCGAAATACGAATCTGCAGTTGCCACGCGCGAAGCCTATGGTGATGCGCTCAAGGCACTTGGTGCCGCCAATGACAGTGTTGTTGTTGTCGACGCTGAAGTATCCAACTCCACATACGCCGATAAGTTCGCTCACTCCTTCCTGGAGCGTTTCTTTGAGATGTATATTGCCGAGCAATGTATGGTCGGAGTGGCAATTGGTCTTGCTAATCGCAACAAGATCGCCTTCGCTTCCACGTTTGCCGCATTCTTGAGCCGTGCCTACGATTTCATTCGTATGGGTGCGATTTGCCGCGCTAACCTTCGTCTATGCGGCTCCCACGCAGGTGTTTCGATCGGACAAGACGGCCCATCGCAGATGGCTCTGGAAGACATAGCAATGATGCGCGCCATTCACGGCAGCACGGTACTCTATCCTTCAGACGCCGTTTGTGCAGCCCATTTGGTCAATACCATGGCTGAAACAAAAGGCATCTCATACATGCGCACGACCAGAGAGAAGACACCGATTCTCTACAAGAATGATGACAGCTTCCCGCTCGGTGGCAGCAAAACTCTGCGCAGTTCCGAGAAGGACAAAGCTACTCTGATTGCCGCCGGCATCACACTTCACGAATCGCTCAAAGCGCATGAAGAGCTGAAAAAAGATGGCGTTGAAGTGCGAGTAATAGATCTCTACTCAGTCAAACCGGTTGATAAAGAAACGCTGCATAAAGCCGCAAAAGAAACCGGAACTTTGATTGTCGTGGAAGATCATTGGGCCGAAGGTGGACTAGGAGATGCAGTTTTGGATGCATTCACCAGTTGCGAAAAAACCGCCAAAGCGGCTTGCGCGGCACCGAAAGTTATCAAACTTTCCGTACAAGGAATGCCTGGTTCTGGTACTCCTCAGGAGCTTCTGGACGCTGCTGGAATTTCTGCCAAACATATCGTGGCAACAGTAAAGGCGCTCTAAGCTAAAGGCACAGCTTCTACGGAATGCTCGGCGCTTCTTAAGCAGATTAAGGATCCGGGTGATTGTTGATTTGGAAAAAAACAAACGATTCTTAGTTGTGAATGCGTTCGCCGAGAAACCTTTCGGTGGCAATCCGGCTGCGGTTTTTCCAAATGCGCAGGGATTGCCGCAGGAGATGATGCAATCGATTGCCAGACAAATGAATCTCGTTGAGACAGTATTTGTCACATCCGAAACTGATGTAGATTTCCGTCTTCGGTATTTCACTCCGAAAGCTGAGTTGCCCGTCGCTGGTCACCCGACGATAGCGGCTTGGTGTGCGCTTTTGCATGAGGGGATAGTGAACACCGAAGATAGGAATATTTACACTCAGGGCAATCAAGCTGGTGTGCAGGAAATCAAAGTTGAACGCTCGAAAAGAGGCAAGCCGGTTGTGACAATGAAGCAACCGTCCGCCCGGTTTCTCGACACCAGTTGTACGGCAGAACAAGCAGCAGCCGTGTTTTCCATCAGCAAAGATGCAATCGATGATCGATTGCCGATTCAGGCGGTTGATACGGGGCTGGGACATTTGATTATTCCGGTGCGCACCTTAGACGTATTGATGTCTGTGAAACGGCGAATTGAGCCTCTCAAGGAGCTTTGTCAAAAGAATGGTGTAAGAGAGGCCCAGCTTTTCTGCTTCGAGACTTTTGACAAAACTTGTCAGCTTCACACGCGCAATCTTTGCCCACGCGAGGGTTTGGAAGATCCCGCTTGCGGTGTGGGTAACGGTGCACTGACAGCGTATCTCAGTCGCTTTTATCGCTATGCCGACAATGATTTCACACTGCGAATAGAGCAAGGCAATATTGTTGATATGCCGTCTGTAATTCATACTCGTGCCATGCGCTCCAAAGAAGATGTAAAAGTCTTTGTCGGAGGCTCAGGCATAGTGATGATGGAAGGACAATTGATTCTTTAAGTCGCAGAATGCAGGCTGACTTAGCACTTCGGATTTGTGCGTAACATGACACCATATATAATGCTTGATTTAACGCCTCGATCTTATATGAGGCTGAAGTGCATTGAGCATGGTTGAATAACCATTATTGTAAGTGAGATGCACATTGTCTTTTTGGAAAACCCCCGCGCGCATGTTGCCTCTTTCGTCCAGAAGCTGCGGGCTCACATCGACAAACTTGACTCCGGAGACACCGTCCAACTGCTTGCGTACAATTTCATTGACGGCATTGACCTGTTTGCGCAGGGAATCGTTTGCAGAATATCCGCGCGGCAGAATTCCCATCACGATTATTTCCGTGCCTGGCAAGCGATTGGATAATTCTTTTGCATTGGCGAGCACACCGGCCGCTATTTTATCCACACTTTGCGAGCCTATATTGTTTGTGCCAATCAGCAAAACGGCCGTATCTGGTTTTCGTCCCGGAAACCGGGCTTCCCCATCACGGAGCCTGTACAGAAGATTTTGATTGGTGTCGCCGCCGATACCAAAATTTTCACTCCCGCCAAATGCCGATTTGAAGTTGGGGTTTAATTGAAGCCCTTGTGTAATCGAATCTCCATAAAAAACGACATTCGGTGCATCGCGCCCGGCTTTGGCAACCAGCTGGCTGTGGTTGTTTCGCCAGTTGGCGGTGTTTTTAGCTTGCGGTGTTACTTCCATCCCGGGATTTATTTGCCTTGGTCCAAAACTTCTATCCTGCCGCTGACTCTCCAGCATTCGGCGGGTGCTCTCGGGCGTTAACGGTACATCTTCCGGCCTGGTGCGATCAAATTCAGGCTGGCGATATCCACGCCCGCCATTCAGGTCGTAGTAATTCTGAGCCGTGTCGCTGCGTTGCTGGCGTCCCTGGAAATTGTAGTAATTGGGAGTTCTGCGCGTTTCGGACTGATCGCGCCGTCCGGCAAAATCATTGTAATTCGGCGTCTGTCTTTCAGCAGTTCTTCCGACTGCAGTTATATCGCTTCGCCCCTGCCCGGTTCCGGCAGACGTGTCTATTGCAGTGCCAATGTCAATCTTATTGGGATCGGCGATTTTATTCTTTGCCACGAGCCGGTTTACTTCGCCTGCTATTTCGGCATTGCTGGCAGCCTTGCCGTTGTTTCTCTTGTAACTCGCCGAGGCAATGTCCCAAAGCGTATCTCCGTAGCGAATATTGTGAATCTGTTTGCCGCCAAGTATGCTGCTTTCGCTCTGGCGCCTCGCTTCATCCCTGGCTGACGCCCAATCCGAAGTGGACGACGGTTTTTCATTCTTAAGCTCGAGCGGCGGGATGACGCGCCTGTCGACAAGCTCATTTCCCGTACCTTGAAAATTCGCGCGCTCATAGCTTATCTGGTGGCAATTTGCAAACGCTGATGTACAGCCGCTTTCACTGGATGTGTCAGCGGTCGAATTTATTTCATGCTCAAAATTGCGTGACTGTCTGGTCATCGTATAGGCGTTATTGGCCGACCCGAGCGAAGCTCAGTGGGCGGTGTTTAAATTGACGGATGGGGTAGTTACCAATTCGGATGTTACGTACTTTCACCCCTGGAGTAAATGGGAAAATTCCCAAAGCTTTGCGAGCAGCGGCTTTTCACCACCACGCTCTCATGTTAGAGGCAAGATGTAACCAAGTGGTGTCCAATCCCGAAAGCAAGCAAGTGTCTAGAAAATCCACTGTTCTGCGCGCAATAGCTCGACGGCGATCTCGCGAATCTTGCCTGCAAAAAGAAATTGCTTCAGTTCTAGCTCGTTCAATTCATGCAAATTGAGCATGCCGTGTTCGTTGCGCGTAGGATACTTCAAAGGAGTGTTCCAGAAAGGCAGTTTGCCAGGACCAGGCTCGACTTGCCGAGCATCCTTGGGTGAAAACGGAATTTCGTGATAGCTGTCCAGCCAGTCCTGCAGAATCTCTCCGATTCTGTCCACAGTTTTCTTCATGTAATCCGCCCCTTCATCTGTCAGTTTTGATGAAGATGCCTCGAAAAGATGCGGGTATTTTTCCGCGGCGCGCAGCATCGCTTGCTCGATTTTGGCATGTCCGGTTACACAGGTGTCTTTCGGGCCGATGACGATACCGGAAAACAAATAAGTCATGATGCCAACTACGCGTTCCATTGCCGTCTTCGTGCGTCTGAGCCCTTCAACAGCTAGCTTTTGCACTTCCGGTCGAATCACGCGGAAGGAATCGGCAAAACTATTGACTGCCGAATCCAGCGAGTTGTGTATGGTCGGGTCTTCAAAGATCGCTTCTGTATCAGGACCTCTGAGCAGTGCAATTTTTGCAAAACCCTCAGGATGGTTATAGTTGATCGAGTGATCGCCGGCAATGACCGCATGCGCAACCTTTGAATCTTCTGTTTCCGGGTGTGGAACAAACCAGTCGTCGATGCCTATATTGACGAGCAATTGACGCTCTGCAGGAGAAAAGTCGATCGTGCTCAAATCTTGAGCCAGGTAATCTTTGTTGAAAGGATCATTGATCTTGCGCCAGATAGATCGCACCACTTCCATTACCTGAAGTGCACTGCTGCTGGCATTCTGAGGCAAGGGACCCTCCGGAGAAAAGGGACCGAGCGACATTTTCTTGCTCAGCAAAATGGCTACGACATTGGCCATGAATTGCGGTGGCGCGATCTGGTGTTGTTTGACGGCGCGAGTGATTCTCTCGACGCTCCTTATTACATCAGGCTTGGTGAAGTCCATGAAATACGAAAGCGCTTGAGCCGCCCCATAAGCACCATGAACGTTATGGATGATGAAGTTCTTTCTGTTCTTGACGCTGTCCGAAAAGATGGATGCAAGAATGGCATCGCGTGTCTCGGTATGGTCCAGCTGCAAAAGCTTTGCTGCTTCCAATACTTCTCCGACTTCCGAGCGCGTGTGTTTCCAGTTCATATTCCACTGATAGCTGGATCCAGGCGCCGCCGCATTCGTCGAGCGATCGAGCCGTTCGAAAGAATCGCGCACCATCGACAAACAGCACCAGATCAAGTCTTTGTCTTCTCGCGTCAGGCAGTCGTCCGCTTCAATCTTGTTGAAGACGTTGGTGACCTTTCCGTCGGCGCCGCGCACCGGCACATCCAAAAGGTCGGCTTTCAAAGCCTCCAGCGATTTATCGATATCGGGCGGCTGGGGGAAGATGTCTTGAAAACGAAAATTGTCAGTCAGGCGTCCCAATTGCTCGGAAAGGATGTCAATCTTTATCGGCTCCAGCTCGAGCGTGCGGTTGACGTCCCGCCGTTTTCTGGGCTCGGGCGCGCTCTGGCTGGGCGATTGCGAATTGCCGCCTGCTTGAGATGTATTGGGATTTTTTCCCCTTCGTGGTGCGCTTGACATTTTGCCTTTCAAAAGCCTGATGCTTGCTCGCGGAAACCTTTGACTGGATATTCCCACATAAGAGGTTCATAAATCATATCGAAAGTCGCCCCCTTAGTGAGTGGCCAGCCCACCAACTGCCCATTTTGCCACTTAATTTCTGCTCTAAACCTTCGCCTATCCCCGGTTTGCACTATTTTGATTAACATCACGCCAAGTTACAAGCCATAAATCCTGGCAAAATATCCGGTATCGATTTGATGTCTTCGGAAAGTTGGAGTTCGCCTCCCTTTGTCTTTTTCAACAGCCCAGCCAAACGAGTCTGGCGGCATGCTTCCCTCACCCAAGCGCAGGCTCAAGGCCAAAGGTAGCCTCTGGGCGCACTTGATTATTGTCTTGCTGGCTTCCCTGGCCGTCTTTTTGCCGGGACTGCAGCACTATGGCATCATCGATCCGAGTGACGGACTTTACGCTGAAGGCGCCCGCGAGATGTTGGAGCGTTCTGACTGGGTCAATCCATCGGCGAATTACCAGCCTTTCTATGAAAAACCCATTCTCATCTACTGGATGATCATGGCCTCCTACCAGCTTTTGGGTGTGCACGAGTTTGCTGCCCGTTTGCCGGTGGCATTATGCGGCGTTTTGTCGGCTGCGGCATTGCTGATTTTGGTCAGGCCGTTTCTGGGAGCACGGGCCGCTCTGTTTTCTTCGCTTTGCTTGCTTTCCACGCCGCTTTTCGTAACTGTCGGGCGAGTGGCCATTACCGACGTACCTCTTACTCTATTCATGATGGTGGGCGCGCTCTGTCTATTTTCACGCCTCAACGGCGCCCACTGGTGTTCTCTTGCTTTTGCCTATTCGGCTCTGGGACTGGCGCTCTTGATCAAAGGACCGGTGCCGGTCGCACTGGTGGCCATCCTTCTGCTTGTCTATCTCGCCTGGGTGCGTCCTAAGGGAGCGGAAGGGCGATATCATTGGTGGTGGCGCAAAGCGTTGCTTTTGCATCCCTTGCTTGGCACAGCGGTGATGCTGTCAATTGCTGCTCCCTGGTACATAGCCGAAGGCTTGGCCACTAAAGGAGCCTTTTTTCAAGAGTTCTTCATCAAGCAAAACTTCGGCCGAGCCATGGGTACGGTAAACCACCAGAATCCTTTCTGGTTCTACATCCCCATCTATTTTGCCGGTTTCTTTCCCTGGTCCGTGATCGGTCTTCTTGATGTTCGGCGACACTTTGCTTTGCTCAAAAAGCAATGGCGACCGGGCAATTGGGTCCCGAGTAAGAGAGCCAATCTCGAGCTGTTTTCTATTCTCTGGCTCCTATTGATCCTCTGCATTTTCACAGTTTTGAAAACAAAACTGGCCACTTACATACTGCCTGTAGCACCGCCTCTGGCGATACTTTCAGGCAGCCTTTTGGACAGGGTGGTACGGCTGAAAGCACCGGCTCTCAAATGGACGTTGC
This sequence comes from Cyanobacteria bacterium PR.3.49, assembly GCA_013997645.1. Taxonomy (GTDB): domain Bacteria; phylum Cyanobacteriota; class Vampirovibrionia; order Obscuribacterales; family Obscuribacteraceae; genus QKMZ01. The sequence continues at coordinate 5,625 of PNKB01000008.1, read as the reverse complement.
TGGTCATTGTTTTTGTGATCTTGCCTCTGCTTGCGGTGTGTGCGCCCACTGTCTGCTTCAAACTCAAATTTGACATAAACACACTTTATGCATTCATGGGTTTTGGTTTCTTTGCCTGGTGCTTCCTGACTCTAGCTACCTGGGCGGCATTCCGTAAAAAAGCCGAAGTTGCAGTGACGGCGATTGTCTGTGCTTGCGCCTTTGCCTGCGGCACTTTTGTGCCCACCGGGTTGCAATCTCACTACCTGCAAAGCGACTTCCCTCTCTTTCAATTGCTCCGGCGCGTAGTCAAAGACAGGGCACAAGTAGCCCTCTACATGCGCGATTCGCCGGCAGTTAACTTTTACTTGCGCAGACCGATCAAGGAAATAAAAACACTGCTCGATTACAAGCATTATGTTGAGTCCGGCAGAAAACCCCATTATCTGCTGGTCACAAGCGATGTGATGGAGCAGATGAAAGAACCTCCACCCATGTGGACGCTCCTGGAAAAGAGAGCCAAATGGCATCTTTTCGCCATCGACCCCAATAGGTAACAGCGGCGATCAGCCGCGCATGCGGTATCCGACTCGAGCAACGTTTTCGATCAGCGATTTGGCATCATCGCCGTCAGCATCGATGACTTTTCGAATACGCACAATGGCCGCTCTCAATCCTGCCGACGAAGCGTCTGAATCTTGATGCCATACTCTCGTAAGCAAAGCTTCAGCTGAGAAAATCTCATCCGGGTGCCGCATCAAGAATTCCAGAAGAGAGAAATCTCGCGGCTGCAAATGCACTTCCTTGCCGGCTTTTGTCAGTCGATGCTTGTTTGGATCGAGCACCACATCGCCCGCGCAAAGAGTGCTGGAGGGAGCGACGCTCTGCCGTCTGAGCAAGGCTCGGATGCGCGCCACCAGCTCTCTTGAGTCAAAGGGCTTGGTCAAATAATCATCCGCACCACCATCCAAACCAACTTCTTTGTCTCTGATCTGGCTTTTGCCGGTCAACATCAAAACCGGTGTAGCACCGCCCCGGGCGCGAAATTTGCTGAGAATGTCGATCCCTTCCATGTCCGGGAGCTGCCAGTCCAGAATGATAATGTCGTATTGACTTTGCCTGAGATACTCCATGGCCGAGCCGCCGTCGTGGACCATCTCGACAGTGTGATTCGCGGTCTGCAGCGCGTGCTCTACGGTGAGCGCAAAATCGACATCATCTTCGACTACCAAAATTTTTGCCATGCGGAATACAACCCCACAACTACGGGACAATTTTAGCTCAAACTAATGCTCAGGAGGAGCCGATAAAAACCTGCAGCCGATACCGGCAAAGACTAACTAGCCTGGATTGCTGGCCGGAAGCGAAACAATAAATTCGGACCCTTTGCCGGGCTCGCTTTCCACCCAAATGCGCCCGTCGTGCACTTCGGCTATCAATTTGCAAATTGCCAGACCAAGCCCCGACCCGCCCGCTTTATGCTCGCCTTCTATCTGATGAAAGCGCTCGAAAATACTGGCCAGCTTGTCTTTGGGGATGCCGGGTCCGGTGTCCTGAACGGATATTTGCACACTGCCGTTGCTCTCGGATGCCAGAAGCGAGACTTTCCCTCCATGAGGTGTGAACTTCAGCGCATTGGCAACCAGATTGGAAAGCAATCTGAGAAGCTTGTCCTGATCTCCCCATACGTGCGCTTGGCAGTCGGCGGCTGAAAGCTCGATGCCTTGTGCTGCCGCTAATGTCGAATGCAAGTCGATGCAGCCTTTGAATAGCGCGCTCACCGGAACATCGTCGCAAGCAATTTCATAGTTACCAGACTTAATTTTCTCAATGTCCAGTAAGTCGTTTATCAAGCTCATCATGCGCTCCGTATTGCGCAGTCCGCTGCCGACAAATTTCTTGCCTTTGTCGGTCAGTTCGCCCAGTTGTCCTTGATTGAGAAAGTCGAAAACGTTGTTGACTGTGCCCAAAGGAGTCCTGAGATCGTGCGTCACCATCGCCACTACTTCCTGCTTCATGCGCTCGGCCTGCCGTCTTTCGGTTATGTCATGGAAAACGCAAAAGCTCAGGTTTTCCTCTGCTGCAAATTGCGCCGAGCACGTAACATCAATGACTGTGCCGTTTTTGTGGACTAGCACTGTTTCCAGTGGGGCTGACGCAGTGCCTTTTTCGCTCGCCGATTGAATTTTGTCGAAATAGGCCAGAACCTCACTTACGTCATTGCCGCCCAGAAAGTCAATCAGGTGCGAGCCCAGCAATTCATCTGGTTTGTACCCGAGTAGCAGGAAAGAAGCTTGATTCACCTCGACAAATTTGCCGGTGCGATCAATTGAGCAAATCAAATCGCGAACATTATCCAGCAACGCCCTTTCTTTTCTGGCTGCCGCTTGCAGTTCTTGCGCCATTCTGTGAAAAACTTGATCGAGCTGGGATAAATCATCATTGCCCTGCATGACGGGATTGAGCGGCATGTTGCTGGCCAGCCGCAATGTGTTGTCGCGCAATTTGGAAATTTTGTCGGCAATATTGTGAGTCAAGTAAAACGCGACCGCACTGACAAGACCAGCCAAAATCAAAACTCCGCCCCAGATTAGATACTGAATCTGCCGGCGCAAATCCCGCTGAATAAGCGGTGCGGCTTCGGCGACTTGAGCTTGATCCCGACGCAAACTCAAAAATTCCGGTGTCAGCACCAGCTTGGTTTGCTTTCTCAATTCAAACCAATATGGTCGGCGGTATGCTCTGCCCAAGGTAGTTCTGCCGTCACGTTCAAGTGCCGCTCGCAAAATTTCCATCAATTCGACGCAGCGCGTGGCCGCGCGATCCGAGTTCTTAATTATCGTGTAAGCGCGCTCATTGCCTGCCGTCAGATTTTCCAGCTCGTCGTAGGTTTTGCGAAACCCGGCGATCATAGGGGCCAGCGATTCTTTCGAAATCAGCTGTTCGTCTTTCTCGGCGCTGTACATGAAGAAAGCGTCGTAAAGCCTTTTGGATATGGAATTGATGTTCGACTCGATTTTTTGCGCCCGTATAGATTTTTCCAGCTCGGAATCGGCTTGCTTGAGCAAATTTGACAGCCAGACCAGCAATCCAATCTCGACAATAAGCGGAAGGATGACCAGAGCCAGAATTTGCAGCCTTAACTTCGAGCGGGTTTTCATGCTCCGATTATGGCACTCTGATTAGCCGGGAGCTATTATTGGCAACAGAAAATTCAGGCTGATTTTGGGGTGAGCGGGCGAAAATGGCTCAGTCGATTCTGAACCAGCCGGTCTTAGAATCACCCATCCAGTAGTCACCATCGGCGGTGCGCACGGCGACACGCTGTGTTTGCTTGATGACGACAGCGCCTGAGGCGTATTGCGCGAAGACGATTTCACCTTCATCGTTAGTGAAGAATTTGCTCCCGTCTGGAGTTACCGAGGTTGGCGCGCAAGCAGGCTGCATATTCATCAGTGAACGGCTGCTGACGGCCCCCAATTGACCCAGACCGAACAATTGCGGAGCAAACGAGTCGGCGCCCGACAAAGCCGGTGCAAAATTACTGGTGAAGGCACTGGCTTGAGAACCATGAAAATCATTCATGCGGACACTCCTGGAGTGTGAGGTAGAGGGCGCCGGGAGGCTTACAGTTCCACCATACTTTTATGATGTGTCAATGTGGTTACCGAAGTGTTTCCAAACTGTGACTAAACTGTTAGCGAATTCATCTTTATAGTGAGAATCCGCATCTCACTTGCGTGAAACGCGGACTCCCCTTTCTTCCCGTGCGCAGAAATCCTTTTAATTTTCCCTACTAGTGTGTTTGAGCGGCTACTTGCTCTTCGATATACGGCAGACGCAGGCGTTGTCCAGGTTGAAGAACAGTTGAGTCTCTGTCCATTTTGTTGTATTCGGCAAGGCGTCTGGAATACTCTTGCACTTGAGCCTCGGTTACATTGCCTAATCTTTGTTGCAATTCTCTGCGGGAAACCCGATCGAAGCCGTCACCTGGCTGCACTTCTGCTTCCGGATTTTTTTGTTGCCACTGGTGCTCGGCGTACTGCTGCATCATTTTGTTCAATCTGTCTTGAATGTCGGGAAAGAAGCCATTATCTTTCAGCCTGGTCTGTTCGTCTTCGGGCAGGTCGATGCCGAAGTCATATCGCTTTGTACTGATATCTTCTGCTGCGTTTTTCAGGTCATTCTTGGTCACCCAGTGGAGACCGAACCAGTCTTGCGGCAATATGCCGGCATCTCCATGCTCGTTGCGAAGGTTCTCGTAGTTTGCAATCAAATTCTCTGTAATCGCTCTGGTAAGAGGATCTTTGCCACTTTGATATTGGTACAAATCTTCGGTGTCAAATGTGCCGTCATTTTTGCCGTTGAGGTCTTCAGTCAGTGCGAAGTGAATTGCCAGGTCCGGCAGCAATCCGTCGCGCTGCAACTGTTTGGCTACCATTGCCAGTTGCTCGTCTCCTTGACCGCCGGGCATTGATTGAAGTTCGGTAATCTGCTCTCGCATAACAGTGGCCGCTTCCTCAATACCTTGGTTTTGGGCAGCACTTTCAATTCTCATAACAGCTTCTTTGGCTGACATATTAAGCTCCTTTGAAAGTCGGCTGTTTGAAATCAGCCGTATTAGCGGAATTGCGTTGGGGGGAAGGAACAGCAGCGCTGCTCATGAACCCAATTTAGGACGCCGTTGTTTCGGACTGGCTACTAAAAAGCTGCGAAACTGTGACAAGGCAATAAACACCGGCAATACGCCGCCTTGAGTCTGCCGTTGCTTGGGAGTCGGTGGTTTCCGGACGTTCTGGCGTCCGCTCAGGTCAAAGAAGGCGAAAAGCCGGAAATGATACCTGGGCATGCCGTTGGCGTTTCAGCCGACAGTCAATCTTCGGCCATTCGCCTGCGCTTGCTCAAGTACTCTGTTAACGGCTCGGCGTGACGAAGTGACTATGCCTGCTGCCATCGCAAGCCGCCGACAAGATAAGGACAATTAGTGAAATCGAGCTGGCCACAAAGGTCAAAACCAACCACGGAATCGACGGTGCAATATTATGCAAGCCATTCGAGAAGGCAAAGGTCGCCAGCGCCACGACAGTTGGATGCTGCCAGCCGATGGGGACATTGGATTTCTCGCTGCGGAACATGAATATCGAACTGATTCCTGTAATGAAAAGCAAGATTGCAGCCAGGACGATAGATGCTAAGCCGAAGCCAACCTGATTGAACTCCTTTTCTTTGAGCATGTACTCTCTTTCGGCGCTCTGGTCGCCTTTTCTTCGGGCTAAGTCGCTCAGTCCGGAATAAATTGCCGATTTCTCGGCCGAGTCTATATAGGGCAATGCCAGAGCTGATTTGAAGCACATCTCTGCTTCGTCATAGTGTTTTGTCAACGTCAGGCTGTGCGCTGCGTGGGCGAGCGAATTCCAGTCGGTTTTGTTGGCTGAATGAAAACCTTGTGTGCCGATCGTGCACAGCCCTAAAACGCCGCTGATGGCAATGCCGATAAAGAACAGTTTGAAGAATTTTTTGTCCAGGAGGTCGCTTAGCGACGCAATGTCTTTCACATCCGGGACTAAGGTCGAAAGAATGCTCTCAGGCTCGGCGATAGGGACGCCGACATTATCGCTTGTTTCGATCGCCTCGCGGGACACCATC
>PNKB01000007.1 GCA_013997645.1 Cyanobacteria bacterium PR.3.49 | reverse complement strand
TTGAGCAGGCTCGGATTCGTGGTGGAAGGATATGCCCGAGACTATCTCTTTTTGAACGGCAAGTGGCAGGACCATGTGATGACGTCTTTGACCAACCGAAACTGGCGTATTCCTGCTCCATAACCTGGGGCTGTCACCCTTGCTATTGGCCGGCTTTGGGTTAGGATGTAATTCTAGGGTTTAAACACACCCAGGCAACCGGAGAAGGTCTAAATGCCGTGGCTCAATACATTGCGGACTCTGTACCTGGCGTTCTATTCCAAACACGCCTATATCCGAGCCGCTCGAGAATGGAGGGGGATCGGCTACGGTTATTTGTTCGTTCTGATTCTCATTTCCACCTTGTGCATTGGTCTTTGGGTGCACACATGGATCAATATCGCCATGGCCGGAGTGGAAAAGCATATTCTGCCGCAACTGCCAAAAATGACTTTTGCCGAAGGGCATCTGTCCATCGATAGGGAACTGCCGTATGTAATCTCAGTGAATGGCCGAGATCTTGTCCGTTTCGATAGCACCAGCAAGTTGCCGCCCGATCCACAGGAATTTGCGCCGTTTGTTTTTGGAAGTTCCGACCTTGCATTCTATGGCCGCGGAAAAGGCATTATCAAACAATGGATTTATGAGAAGGTCTGGTCCTTGGTTATAGAACCACTGGGCATCACAAAGGCTGTCAAATTTCTCAAAACCTGGGGAGGATTGGTAGTGGCAGGAATTCTATTGCCCCTCCACTTTCTCTGGGTTGCATCGCACACATTGATGATGGGAGCAATAGGAAGAGTTTTTAGCAACACTATGCACATAGCTCTGACATACAGCCGTCTCATACGCATTTCTGTTGTAGCAGTCACTCCCGGAGTGGTGCTGGGCACGTTGCTAATCGTTTCCAATCAGTTTTTCCAGCTCTGGCTGGGCATTTACCTCATTATGGCTGTGATCTATCTTTTCTACGGTGTTTACTCAAACAAGCACGCAGACGACCATCTTCAGTTTTACGACACGCCGCTCGACGACGGCTATCCGGAAACCACGGAATTCGAATCTTGATCGGCAGACTGTTTTATCCCAATTTCTAATTTTCTTTGATCAGCCTGTCCAGCTCAAATCGCGCTGACCTGATGCGCGAAACGGCACGTCCTTTAAACAGAACTTGCCAGTCGAGATCGAACCAGTAGGCAAGAAAACTGCTGTCCGCTGCGAGCGTTTCAACATACAAATGCAATTTGAGAGGCAGCTTCGATTCGCCGGGCAGACCGGAATATGAAGCTTTGATTTCACATCGTTTCGCCCCACTGCCGTCTGTCTCGATTCGTTTTGAATCAATAGTCCAAGTGGCGGCCGCGTCGCTTTCCGTTGATACAGTCAATCTGGAAATACATTGTTCGACTGCTTCTTCAAAAGGCAATCGCAGCACACCCAGAAATGGGAATTGCAATTGTCTAAAGAAGGCATATTCATACATCACCAATGGTGGCGCAAAACAAATGGGCAGTATCTGCGCAAGGATAGAAAAATATTGCAGCCAAGTCTCGATGCCTAAGTCGTGAAGAAAAAAACCAAGCAACCGAACCAAAAGTGGCGGTATCCAAACCCAGATCATTCCCAATATAAGCAATCCGATGATCGAACGTGGCTTGAGCACGTCGGCATGCGGAGATATTGCGCCATCGACATGCTTGAAAAGAAAGTAGCTGAAATTGAGTTTTGGCTCGCCCGGTCCTATCGGTTTGAGAGTTTCAAAAAGTTCCGCTTTTCTAATTTCGCTCTCATCGCCGTCTGTATGCACTTCAAGTAATTTTGGGGTGGCAGCTGCGACCGCAGGTTGTGTGCCAGAGACCTCCACTGAAGGCATAAAACCTGGCTGGGGTGACGATTTTGTGATTTCAGCAGCTTTTTCTTCGGCTGCTAAAAGAGCCTGATAGCGCCCCAAAATACTGGGTGGGGCAGCAGTATGAAGTTGCCAATAGTCCACTATCAAACGTGCCGATTCCGCCAGCTCTTGCAGCCGGAAAGGCGCTATATCCCGGAGCGGACCTCTGTTCAGCCGGGCTGGTTCCAGTTTGCAGCGCAAGGCCCGCAGAGCCTCATCTACTTCCTCGACGGTGGCGCCTGGAGCCAGTCCGAGCCGTCGGTAGTGCGCGTCATATTGTCTGGCGGAAATCTGAGCCATGACCGATCCGGGAAACAATAACCCTGTCTAATCTCAATCAATTCATTATCTCAACATCAGCTCTCAGCCTGCCTGCCCGAGCGCCGTTACATGCTAGGATCAAGCCCATCGTAATTACGTCCAGGCTTGCCCCGGCAGCATTTTCAAATTGCCGAGCGAGCAATGGAATTCTTGAGGACCGGATAGTGGAACTGGCGATTGAAAGCATTATTGAAAGCAAACACCCACTGGCAGACATTGCCGAAAAGGTCGTGAACGGAATACGCATTACTCGTGAGGATGCGATTCGACTTTATCAATCTAACGATCTCAGCGCCATCGGTGCTTTGGGCGAGTATGCACGCCGCAAGAAAGCAGGACCGGACAAAGAAAAATACGTTTATTACATCCACAATATGCATCTCAATCCGACCAATATTTGCGGAGAGACTTGCAAATTTTGTTCTTATGCCAACCCTGCAGAGAAGGGAAAAGCTTACATGTGGTCGGTCGAGCGAGTGCTTGAGGAAGCAGCCAAAGGCGCGGCACTCGGTATCAATGAAATTCACATGGTAGGCGGGCTGACACCGCAAGCCGACTTGAAGTACTACGAGACGATTCTCAAAGAAATCAAAGCCAAATTTCCGCATATACACATGAAGGCAATGACTGCCGTCGAAATAGAGTATTTGGCTGGTCGCGAAAAAATCACTTATGAAGAATGTTTGAAACGCCTTATTGCAGCCGGTCTTCAATCAATGCCGGGTGGTGGCGCGGAAATTTTCGATGAAGGTGTAAGACAGCGCATGGCGGTTAAGAAAACACCAGCGCACGTCTGGTTGGAAATTCATGGTATTGCGCACAAACTGGGACTCTACAGCAATGCCACTATGCTCACCGGCATCAGCGAGACGATTGAAAATAAAGTCGATCATATGTTGCTCCTGCGTGAACAGCAAGACAAAACCGGCGGGTTTCAGTGCTTCATTCCACTGAAGTGCTATTACGAAGGAACCACAATCAAAGGTGAGGTCGAAGAACCGACGGGCTACGATTTGCTCAAAGACGTGGCAGTGTCCCGCATGTTGCTGGACAATTTCCCGCATATCAAGGCATATTGGATTCAGCTGGGCGAAAAAATAGCGCAGATAGCACTGTCATTTGGCGCAGACGACATGGATGGAACGATCGGCGAAGAGAAAATAACCCATGCCGCTGGTGCTAAAACGCCACTGCAACTGGCAAAAGAAGAGATGGAATATTTGATCTCAGAAGCCGGCTATACGCCTGTCGAACGTGACACCATATACAATATCAAGCATGTGGGCGGCTCCCAAAAAGAGCAAGAATTGTCCACAAAGAAAACTGTCGAATTGGCTCGCGCCAAATAAATAGGGCAGGAATTTTGGGGGCGCCAGCCTGAAAGCTAAACCGATATCGGCTGAGCTCTAAATCTGCATGCGCACGCCCCGAATGACTGCCCAGTTCAGGCTGTTGAGAATCCGACCAAAATTCAAGAGTGGGGGAATATCCCCATTTACTCTTGTCAAGAGGGCGTGTATTTTTTAGTCATCCAATTCGTCCATCCCTTTCAGCGCCTCTTGCACCTCGTAGTGCGTTTGCGCCAATCTCACACAGAGGTTAACCAACTATGGCAACACCTTTGGAAGGCGACAATGCCTTGCAAGAAGTGCCCATTAAGTTTGCTCAGAACGCGGAAAAGACCATGTTCTCCGGTTTTCGCACTGACGACAATGTCCTGAGTCAAGGTACATTTAAAGGCTTTGTCGGTCGCGACACTATGATTCCCGGCGTCACTAATCATATGAATGTCGACGTCAAGAATACCGATGGTTCTTCCAGTTCTCGCGAATATGATGTTTACCTTCCAGTTGGATATGACGGCAAAAAACCTCTGCCTGTGCTGTTTGTCCTTCACGGTGTAGTGGACGGCAACGGCAAAGGCCTTATGGAAGCGGAAACGGGCATGAATAATATCGCCGATGCCAGGCAGAAAGCTGGCGACGGCTTCATGGTTGTCTATCCTGTTGCCGGAATGAAAGACTTTCCGAACTCGGGTGGATTGACTAAAGTGCAGGATTGGAATTCTCCGGGAGCAGGACTTACCGAAACCAATCCTTCTTATGATGATGTCGATTATTTCAAGGCTATGGTCAATGCTTTGAAGAATAATGGTTCAATCAAAGTAGATGCCGACAGAATGTACCTCTCCGGATTTTCATCGGGAGGAGAATTTTCAAGACACTTGCGTGCCAGCATGCCGCATACATTTGCCGGTGTTGCTTCCGTGCACGGAACAAGACTGGGCACTGAGGCGAACACGCTGCCTGGAGATCACGCCGTGGACATCAGCATCGTAAGCAATTACGATGACATGCTGCCAGCTACCGGCGGTCGCGGATTGATGACACTGCCTTTCTCGAAAATTGCCAATAGCAGACCCCTGGAGCAAGCCCCAAGAGCGGCAGCCGACAACGGTTGCACCGGATTGCCGACCGTCTCTCGGCAAGGAAATTTCCTGGTCACGGAATATCGTGGCGGACAGTGCAACGGCTATCCAGTCAAAGAGTTTTTCCTGGACGGCGATTGGCGAGCCGGCAAGCTTGGTTCGTTGCTCGGGCGCGGCGCTACCGGACCAGCGCAGCACGCCTGGGACGGCACCGGACAAGGCGGATGGCCGATAGTCGGAGATAAAAATCGGTCCATAGACACCAGTCAGCTGGTGGTCGATGAACTCTTTAAATACAAGCGCTCGCAAGAGGGCGCGCTTTTCCGTCGCCAGTTCTAGAATGTTTCAGCACTACCGCTACTAGAAGCGCACTTGACCAATTTGATTGCCGCGCTGCACAGTCAGTTGAATTTGTTGATTGGCTTTAGAGCCAATGGCCTCATTCAAATCGCTTGTGCTCTTAATTACCATGCCGTCAACCGCTTTGATCACATCGCCTTGCAATATGCCGGCTCGAGTAGCTCTTGAAGCAATGCCGACAGCGACAATCACCACACCGTCGCGGCTCGATTTTCCGATCAAGCCGACTCCGTTCATGAATTCCTGACCTTTGGCTGCTGCCGGTTGAGAGCCAAGTTGGGCAAATTTGTTGGCTCCAATGTTGCCGCCGCCGGAGGAATTAGCACTTCGCCTTTTTTCTTGTTCTTGCCAGGCTGCCTGCGACTGCTTTTCAGCTTGTTTCCTTTCAGCCGTATCCTTCTTCATTCCGCCTTCCAATTGCTGAACTGCCTGTGCATACTTAGGTTCGGAAGGCTTGAGTTTTTTGGCTTGCTTGTAGTATTCCAGGGCCATTTGATAATTTTTCATCATCAAATAGATGGTGCCGATGTTGTACTTGATGTGCGCTTGAGGAGGAGTCTTGGCTTCGAACTGTTTATAAAGATCAAGAGCTGACATATACTCGCCACGCTTGAAAGCGGCGGCGGCGTCATCGGCCATCATTCGCAGCTCTGCGCTCAGTCCGGGAGTTTTTTCTGCAACTCTGGCTTTCTTTTCGACCTCGGCGATGGCGCTTTTGTACTCTTTATTATCCGGTCTGACAAGAGCAGCTTTCTGATAGCTGCCCAAGGCTCCTGCGAAATTGCCAGCCGCTTCGTAAATTATGCCCATGCTGAAATGTGCTTCGGCATTATTCGGATCGAGCCGTATCACTTGCTCGAATTTCTCCGTCGCTTCAGTGGCTCGCCTGGCTCTCCACAGTGATACTCCTTCACCTAAAAGCCTTTGCAGCTCAACTTCCTTGGCTGCCATAACCTGCGATCTGGCCCGGTCGATAGCATCTTCTGCTTCATAATCAGGCTGCGGAGCCGTGCTTCGCTGTGGCGTCGCCGGCGGTGGCGTCCTTTGTGCAGCACCAGTGCTGGTGCCGTCCGGTTCACGTTGCGGACCCAAGGCTGTCGTAATTTTTTGAAGACGTTCACCAATGGCGCCTTCCATGGCATCTCCAAATACGCGCTTTTCAATGCGCTGAAGCCGCACTTGATCATCTTGATCTTCGTACGTTTTAAAGAAGAGCCGCTGCTCCAGAGCCGCTAGTTGTTGTTTGGCACTGCCGCCGGTGCCTTGAGCGGCAGCCGAAATTCCGGCAACGCCGGCCCAGCCGATACTTATAGACAACAAGAAAATAGTAAGTGAGGTGCTTAGTTTGACCTTACCCATTGTTGAACTTTCTCCATCGGAAACCGCCGTCCGAAGGCACTTGGATCAAAACCGCTTTCGCCAGGTTTTTTGGTGTGCGACTCCCAACCCTGAACAAGGGTAATGGTGGCACACCTTGTTCCCTTAGGAAAGGGCGGCAAAGGAGTAACCTGACTCAATGCTAACATCTGCAACTGATCATATGCGTATACGCCGGAAGACTGCTTGAGGAAAAAATTTCCAACCTGCCCGTTCGATGCGCAGGTGAATTGAATCAAAGCAGGGCGTTCGGTGACAAAACAAACATTCGATTGGGCTTCCAACCTTTTCAAGTTGTAGTGCCAGCGCGCCGCCATTTGACTTATCCAGCCGGACCAATCGACGCCATATTCACTCAGATAAGCCTGTGGAGGCAATGACGCCTGTTGATTGGCGCTGACGTTGCCGTTCAATAGCGCATTGCTCGGCGCCGGAGCAGCAGGCATAGTCCTTGGAAAGCCCTGAGGCAAACTGCTCGCTCCATCTGCTGGAGCTGCAGGAGCCAGGTGAGAAATAATGGCGTCTCCCTCGTCTCGACTGAGCTGCGGGTTTTGATTGACTTGAGCATTCAGCCTGAAAGCAGGCGGTTTGATCGCGGCGGGTTTGCCTGCCGAAACATTTTCGACTGCCAGCGCCGGCCCAAAGAGGCTGAAAACCACTGTCAGGCAGACGCTTAAACGCGCGACAACATTGTAATGCGTACTTTTCATGCTGTTCGAAAGCATAAATTTGCCGAGCCGGCCTGTAACTGGTGAAACTACGTAGCGCCCGGTTATATGGGTTTAGGGTGCAAGCAGAAAGCAAGAAAGCTCCCGGATCGAGGGATGCAGGCGGCTGATAATTTTCCGGATGATGCAGGAGGGGTTGCCGTTCTGTCACAATTTATCCAGGCACTACATGACATTGAGGATGGGCTGACATGAGTTGCGGCAAAATGCCGGGCGACAGTATTTTCAACATGACCGGCAACACCGGCAATATCGATGGGCTGGAAGCCCAACTGCGTCAGGAAATACTGAAAGAACTTCCTTATTGGCTCGGCTTCGACCAGATGACCGGCGTTGGGCTGGGTGCTAGGAATACAAGGCGTTTGTTCGAGCATTTCCTGTCGGCAGAAGCGGCCTGGAGTGCCAGTGAATCAGATTTGAAAACTCTGCCGTGGATGAAAATCGAGCATATAAAGCAATTCATCCAGAAGCGCAGCCAGATTGATTTTGACAACCTGCTTGGCATTCTGGAAAAAACAGAAGTAACTGCACTTCCGTTTTATCATCCGCTTTATCCTTCGCGTTTGAGAGAGATTTCCGACCCCCCCTTGGTCTTGTACCTGAAGGGCAAACTCACCCCGGAAGAATTAGATCACTCCATTGCCATTGTCGGGACCAGGCGCCCCACGACTTACGGGCAGCGATTGGCCAAGGAATTTTCGCGCGGCTTGGCAGAGGCAGGAGCAACGATTGTCAGTGGAATGGCAGTAGGCATCGACTCGCTTAGCCATTGGGGAGCCATCGAAGGTGGTGGCAGGACCGTCGCGGTGCTGGCTAGCGGCCCCGATCTTTGCTATCCAACATCAAATAAGCCTCTCTACAATGGTCTTATCGACGGTACACATGGCGCCGTTATTTCTGAATTTTTTCCAGGCACAAAACCAGAACCCTGGCGCTTTCCTGCGCGCAACAGAATTATCAGCGGCTTGAGCAAAGGCGTTATCGTCATTGAGGCAGGCGCGACATCGGGCTCATTAATAACGGCAGATATCGGTTTTGAGCAAAGCCGCGAAGTCTTTGCCATACCGGGGCGCGTCGATGCGCCCATGTCGATGGGATGCAATAAGCTAATCGCCCAAAACAAGGCCCAGTTGGTAATGAATCATGTCGACGTCTTGAATTTCCTCAACTGGGTTTCCGTTCCGACGCCGCGCGATGTGCCTACAATGGTCGAGCTATTCGGTCGAGAGAAAGAGGTTTTCGAATTGGTTACATCTGAACCGGTTCATTTCGATGTGCTCAGCCAAAAGCTGGAAATGTCCGCCGGCGAACTCTCCGCAACCTTGACGATGCTCGAGCTGGCTGGAATTGTCGAGCGGTTGCCGGGTGACTGGTATTCTCGCCAGAGTAAAGTTTCCACTATCTGAAGCTGCCAAAAGGCGCCGGAGCGCCTAAAAATTGAATTTAACCTGTGAAAAACCTTTGTTTTTTGTCTTATCGCGAATATTGATTTATTAACAGGGTATCTTAAATGTGGGGGCACGGTTCCTTCATCTGTTGCTGGCGTGAACAAAACCACATTGGCCAAGTTGGCGAAAGCCGGAGCAGAATCGCACCCGGGGCAAGCACGAAGCACACCGCTCACTACAAAGTAAATCGAACCGCAGGAAGCCTGAAGCCGTAACACATGAAGCTTTGTCTTAGATGCAATCAGTACTTCGCCGACGGAATGGCGGCTTGTCCAAGGGACAATTCCATTCTCGAGTCGGTCGGTAAAGACCCGCTAATTGGCGCACTGATAAACGATCGCTATGTTGTCGATTCAGTTGTCGGCAAGGGTTCGAGCGGCATCGTGTACAAAGCGACCCGTTTGATGATGGGTCGTGAAGTGGCGGTAAAAGTCCTTCACAGCTTCCTGGGCGCAGATTCCGGCTCACTTGATCGAGTGCTGCGCGAATTTGCGGCCGCCAGTAAATTGCGGCATCCGCACATCATTACCCTCTGGGAACATGGCATCACAGATGACCAACAGCCTTATCTGGTCATGGATTACCTGGAAGGCGGCACGTTGGCCGATCTGATCAAAGAACGCAAATTTTTGCATCCTTCGCGCGCTTTGCCAATCGTAGAACAAGTCTGCGATGCGCTTGCCGAAGCGCATTCACAAGACATCGTCCACCGCGATATCAAACCTGAAAATATCGTTTTGGAAGAGATGGGTGATGGCGATGACTATGTCAATGATTATGTAAAAGTACTCGATTTCGGAATCGCCGATGTACCTGAGGCGAAATCCGCTCAAGTCGGCAGACCGAAAACAGTCGCCGGCAGCCCGGCCTATATGAGTCCCGAACAATGCCAGGGCATGCCCCTTGATGCTCGCAGCGATATATATTCGATGGCAGTCATGGTCTTCGAGATGATGACCGGTGAAAGGCCCTTTCAGCATGAAGAGCATCGCGCCTTGATGCTTGCTCACGTCACCGAACCGCCGATAAAAATGAGCGCCGTTCGCAGTGATCTGCAGTTTCCGGAAGAACTTGAGAATGTTATCGCCAAAGCTCTGTCCAAAAAACCTGATGCTCGTTATGCCGACATTAATGAGTTCTGGCGTGCTTTGAAGGACGCCTGCAAAGGCATAAAGTCGCCGCCTCCGACTACGGCACGACCGGCAAAGAAGATCGACAGCGTCAAGGTCGATGCTTACGAGTTTTCAATGGAAGAACGGCTTACCGACGGTGATTCAGTAGGACAAGTCATTCCCTGGGGAGATGACATTGCACCACCGCCCATGCCTCCACCGATGCCCAGCCAAATTTCCTATACCAATGAAGCGGCGCGCGCTCTGGCTGCCGACATAGAAGGCGATTTGTGGGCACTCGAGCCCAACCGTGAAGAAGCACCCTCCGCGCCTCCACCGCTGGATCCTGAGAAGTGGCTGAGACGCAGCCGCGGCGAAGATATCAATACTAACGGCGAATCTTCATTCGAGAGTGGCTGGGGCGACGATCCCAATTCGCTGTTTCAACCGGGCAAACCGCCGCCGCCTCCGCCACCAGGTTATTCGCCATTGCCAGGACTGGGGATTACACCTTCTATTGCACCTTCAATTGTCTCGCCGAGCAAGCCGGCCAATTCCAGTTATGCGTCATCCTCGCAGCCGGTCCAGGCACCTCCGGCACAGCCGACACCAGCGGCTCAGGCTGTAACACCACCGACAACACCACCTTTGCCGAATCCCGCCGCCCAGCCGCGACGCCCTCTTGTTCAACCGCCAAGCAAAGGCGGACCGGCCGTGCCGAGATCAGAGCAGAGCTTGCAGGCAGCCGCGCAATCAGGTCAACCACAGCCACCACAAGGCGCCCCTCAACAGCAGGGCACGGCTGGGCAAGCTCGTCCTGCCGCTGCGCTTCAAGGCGCTCCTCAACCACAACGCATTGGTGCAGGACCAGCACCTGAACAGCCGACCGCAAAGCCGATGGCCCCTGGTATGCCGCAAGCTCAAAAAATCGGCGCCGCACCGCTGCAATCTCAAAGGACTCAGCCAATGGGCGCACCGGCAACAAAAAATGCAGCCGGACAGCCTCCGACTGGGGCACCGCCCATGCCACCAGCTGGCAAGCCGGCCAATGAAGTTTCTGATGCCATGAGCCGCATCAATTCAGCTCTCCAACTAAAGTTTGGTGAGGATGACGAAGAAGACGACGACACGCTCAAAAATCAAGCGGCCCCGACTCCTTCCTCCAAACCGACCGCAGCTGCACCGGAAAGAAAGAGAGCCGATCAAACCCTTATTGAACCGGTTATCAGTGAAGATGAATTGCTGACGAAAGCACCTCGTGACATCGCTGATGAAATTGCCGCCGCGCCACCACCGGCACCACCGGCTCCACCGGCACCACCGGCTCCGGCTGCGCCAAAACCTCTGGATGAAACACTAAAAGAGCGTGCAGTCAGCGAATCCAAACCAGCGGCTAAGGTTCCTGACCTGCCGAAGAAACGCCCGGATCAGACTATCGTTGAAGCACCTCCCATCAGTGAAGATGAGCTTTTGACGCGTGTGCCTGATGATGTGGCTGATGAGCCAACCGTTTCTGCAGCTCCTGCACCGGCACCGCCTCCCCCACCACCACCTCCTCCTCCTCTTCCGGTGCCACCACCGGCACCACCACCGCCTCCTCCGGCGCCACCACCGGCACCACCGGTTCCTGCCAAACCGCCAGAGCTTAAACCGCAAGTTATTCAATCAAATCAACCTGTTCCACCAAGAGTACCGACCAAAGCTGCAGATCTTCTGAAGCCAAGAAAGTCGGACCAGACACTCATTGAAGCTGCGATAAGCGAAGATCAATTGCTGACTCGCACGCCCGCGGATGTCGCGGATAAGTTGCCTGAAAAACCGCTCGAAAAACCGGTCGAGAAAGCGCCGGAAAAACCAATTGAAAGTTCGAGCGGTTTTGCAAAAGAGTCTCAAGCAGCTGCGCCTAAACCTGCAGCAGCATCACCTGCTAAACCGGAAGTAAAAGCTCAGCCGAAATTTGACACCGGTCGACCGAAACGTGCCGATCAAACTCTAATTGAAGCGGCGATTAGCGAAGACGAGCTGCTGACGAGAGCACCGAAAGATGTTGCCGACGAAAAGTTCACTGAAAAGACGGAGAAATCCACGTCCGATTCCAGTGAGTTTATCTCAAGCTATGTGCCTGGAGGCACCGAGCAAAAGTCCGATATTGTCGAGCCGGAAGCTCCACCCTCATTCAAGATCAATGCAGAGGGGCAATCACTTGCCGACAGAATGGCTCAGGCCGCCGGCAAACCGAAGTCTCCGCCCGCAGAATCCGAACCGGAACCCGAGAAGGAACTATTCAAGAGGATTAACGAATCACTTAAGGAAAAAGAGTCGCAAAGTGAGACCGCCCCACTGCCGGAAGCAGGCAGTTTTGAATCGGATCTTACCGCTGCCAAACCTAGCGCTTCAGCAAATGATTTACTGGGCAGCGCCGCTGCCAATTTCCTTAAACAAGACAGCGAACCCGAAAAGCCCGCACTTTTCCCTGGCGTTGATACAGCTGAAGACAAACCGGCCCCGCTTGCCCAGCAGTCCAAGACCGGACTGGGGGCGCTTTTTGCAGCCAAGAATGCCGCCAAAACAGACGATCCGCCTCCCAAGCCCTTAGAAAAATTGCCGGAAAACCCCCTGGAATCAAAGTCAGGTATGCAATCCATCGCTCCGGCTGCTAAGCTTTCACAGACGGACTTGCCGGCCAAAGAGAGCAAGCCTGAAGTGAAACCCATGGAAATGCCAACAGAGCCCCCATCTCCTGACGTTCCAGATAAAAAACCCAGCACTGGTTTGGGCAATCTTTTGTCCGCCAAGCTGGCGCAGGTTCAGCCATCCAAAGAAGACGAGAAAGACGAAGACGACAAGAAAGGCGGACTGGCAAGCAGTGGATTTGGCTCGCAGTCTAGCAGTTCACTTGCGCCGGCCAAGCCAAGCACATCGATGACCGGTCTGCCGCCAGCCAAACCAGCCGACTCGCAAACCAGTCTGCCATCGGCATCAACATCTGAAAAGTCGAAAGCAAAAACATCCGGATATTTCAGCGCCATCCAGTCGCGCACAAATATGCCCGCCCAGAGTACACCGGAATCCAGACCAGATCCGCCGAAAAAGTCGCGCACCGATCTGCCGGCTCAGCCATTTGAAGCGGCAGCAGCAGCCAGTTTCGGTTCTGATTTCAACGCATCGACCGGATTCAATTCGGACAGCGATTTCAAAGGCGGTGGTGCACAAGACAGACTGGCATCAGCAACTTCTGCAAAAGGAATGTCTTCCGGCTCGCAACCAGAACAGCAAAACCCCAGTTCAAGCGCTCCTCAGGGAGACGAAAAAATCTCATCGGCAGTGAGCCGATTGATGGAAGCCGCCAAGCGCAAGGAGCAAGACGGATCGGCAAAGAGCGGTTCATTCAGCTCCACCGGCACTTCCTTCTCCTCGGGAGCCTCGCCTGCCTTGCAATCCGGATCGATGCCGCAAATTCCATCTGGTGCAATGCCGTCTACTCCTGAGTTGGGCTCAGCGGCAAGCCGCCTGGCCGCTGCCAGTGGCGATGCAAATGACGCACTTACATCCGATTTGATGAACCGCTTTTTGGAAGCTGCCAATCGCGGATCAGAGCTTAAAAAGAAAGCTTCGGACGCGAACGCGGCCCGTGGTGAGGCAATCAATCGCGAGCTGGCCACACCAAGCACGGCAGCCAGCCAGCCTTCTATGGACAATGCACCGCAGATAGATATTGCCGAACAAACGCAAGAACGTTTGCGCATGGCTATGGAATCCACTGGAAAACACGCAGCCAGGCCGGCTCCTCCGAAGATGCCGGACATGTCATCGATGCGACCGTCAGATTTGCAATTGCACAATTTGGCTCAGATGCGCGGCGGCGGCGACCTGGAAATCAATCTGGATGCTCCTGGTTCGAAAAAAGCCAGTCAGACGCGCACCCGCATGCGCAGCGCATTCAAGAATCAAGGCATCGATATTCGTTGGGTGGTTTTAAGCCTGGCGGCCTTAATTGCTTGCGGTGCAGGCTATTGGATCTGGCTCAAGCCAATAATGGACAAGCCGCCCGCACCGGTCGACCAAACGCCGATTCAGGCACAGCATAATTTCGATTCAGGCAAATACACAAAAGCCATTGAAATCATCGAGAAAAAAGAGAAGAAGACACCTCTTTCCGAAGTCGAGCAAGATATCTTGTATCACTCTCGTTTCAAGCAAGCTGAGGCTCTCGCCAAGAAGAGTCGCTTTGCCGAAGCAAAAAAACTGCTCAAGAAAATACCGGAAGATTCCATTCATTCCGCCAAAGTCAAAGAGCTGATGAAGAAATACCGCAAGCTCCGCAAGTAAACGGCATCGCCCTTTCGGGGGATAGTCTGAGACTAAGCGCGCATGTAAGCAGCTAAATTCGTGCTTCTATGTGCATAGAGTCTTACGCCCAGGCGCGCGATAGTAATACATATCTGCGTGGGTAAAAAGATAAAGAGACCTGTTTGTTCGTTTCCCATGAAGCTTTGCCTCAATTGCCATAAACAATTCACCGACGAGGTCGAATTGTGCCCGCATGAGGGTTCATTTCTCGTTCCAGTACCGAACGATCCGCTTTTGGGCGCGCTTATCGACGAGCGCTATCGGGTTGAATCTCTGATTGCAAAAGGAGCGGTCGGCAGCGTATATAAAGCCAAGCAGGAGTTGCTCGGACGGCAGGTAGCCCTCAAGGTTTTGCATGGTTATCTCGGTGCCGATCCGGAATCTCTGGTGCGCTTTCACCGTGAAGCCAAGGCGATTAGCAGGCTGGAGCACCCCAATTTACTAACCTTGTACGACTTCGGAATGACTGCAGACGGGCAGCCGTACTTTGTTATGGACCTCTTGAACGGCACAACTCTTGCAAAACTTCTCACCTGCGAGGGACGTCTGGATGTCCGGCGCACCCTCACCATTGTTAAACAGGTTTTGGAAGCATTATCGGAAGCACACAAGAAGGGGATCATCCACAGGGATATCAAACCGCCCAATATCGTTTTGATCGATAAGGAGGAAACGAAAGAGTTCGTCAAGCTTGTCGATTTCAGTATCGCCAAAATGGCTGATAACTCGACGATCGATCCGGTGCAGTTGACGGTCGACGGTATCATATGCGGAAGCCCGGCTTACATGAGCCCTGAACAATGCCGCGGTGCTGATGTCGACGGACGCAGCGACATTTATTCAATAGGCATCGTCCTTTTCGAGTCGCTGACAGGCAAAAGGCCATTCTCGGCAAAAGATCTCGTCAGCTTGATGTATTTGCATGTCAACGACGAGCCACCCAAACTCTCCGACGTAGAGCCAGACTTGCAATTTCCCGCCGAGCTGGAAAATCTTGTCTCCAGTACATTGGCAAAAGATCCAGCACAACGGCCGCAAAATGTGGAAGCGCTTCTGGCAAGGCTCAATGCCGTCCTGGAAGGATGCGGCGATACGCTCTCTAGCAAACCTCCACTCTCTACCTTCAACGCTTCCGTGAGCCAGGAGGATATTTCGCCGCTTTTCACCAAGGAAACGAAGAAAAATCATAGCGCCAGCTCGGATTCGCAAGATGTCTTTATCGGCGTAACGACAAAACCGGCAGAAGGTAAGACTTCCGAAAAGGCCACTCTGCAAGCTCTAGAAAAAACACTGCAAGAGATCGCTGACTTCGATGCAACGCCCAGCACTTCCTCTAGCGACAGTGTCGGAAGATTGAATCCGCCGGCAAAACAGCACAATGCAGCAGCGATCTCACAATCTTACGATCACAGCACAGAGGAATTGCTCGCTCCTAGACCAATAGAAGCACCGGCACCGCATACAATACCAATAAGATCGGAAGAGCAGATCGCCCCAAACCGCGAGATGCGCAATACCGGTTCGTTCGCTCAAGACTCCTCAGGTCTCTATCGAAATGAGTCTGAATGGACACCCAGCCCGCTCAAAATGATCTTGCCCTTGATAGTCATCATTGTCGTCGGCGGCATCGGAGTTCTCAAAATCTGGGATATCGCAACGCCCGATACACCTGCCGAAATGCTGGTGCGCGGACAAACGGAAAAAGCTATAAGCATTCTGGAAAACCGCCAGCACTCCAAACGCCTGACAGAGGATGAAACTTCAACTCTGCATACGGCTTATCTGAACCTGGCAAGGAAATATGCCAATCAAAACAAATTGCAGCAAGCCATCAGTACACTGAAAAAGGTTCCCGCCGGCTCGCCCTTGCAAGACACTGCCGGCCGACTCTTGCAAGTTTATAAACGCCAGCTTTTCATGTCGAGAGGGCGTTAAGCATGAAGCTCTGCAACACTTGCAATGAACTCTTCGAGGACGACAAAGATCTTTGTCCGGTCGACAGCGTGCGCCTTGCCGATGCCGGAAAGAGCCCTTTCATAGGCAAATATATCGACGACCGTTACCGCATCCTGGCTTTCCTCGGGCAAGGATCCATGGGTGCGGTTTTCCGAGCATTGGACGAAACTACATCCAGGCAAATGGCCATCAAACTGCTGCACGGCAGCCGCGTTTCCGATCCAAATTCACGCCGCCGCTTCCTGCGCGAGGCCAAAACAATCAGCAGTCTCAACCATCCTAATATCGTCAAGCTCTTTCACTATGGTCTGCTTGGCGAAGAGCAGCCGTACATCGTCACTGAATTTCTCAAAGGAGAGTCCCTGGCGCGCCGCATTCGCGAGAAAGGTCACATTCCTATCGAGGAGGCTCTGCCGATCATGCGGCAGGTTCTCAGCGCCGTGGCGGAAGCGCACAGAGCCAAAGTTATTCATCGGGACTTAAAACCGGAAAATATAGTTCTGGAGAACGATGTTGTAAAAGTGCTCGACTTCGGAGTGGCCAAATTGATGTTCGAGCGCAACGAACAATCAGGCTCATTGACGATGGACGGGAAAGTCTGCGGCTCGCCGGGGTACATGAGTCCTGAGCAGTGCCGCGGTGAAGAGCTGGATATTCGCAGCGACGTCTATTCGCTGGGCGTGACAATCTTTGAGATGCTGACGGGCAAACGTCCTTTCTATGCCGATGACGTCATGGGGCTGATGTTCATGCACGTCAACAGGCCGCCGCCCAGCCTGAACGCTATTCGCGTCGACTTGCCGTTTCCTACAGGTCTGGAGACGGCGGTTCGCAAGGCGCTCAGCAAGTCGAAATACGAACGTCAGAGCAATGCTGAAGAATTGCTCGATGATGTTGAGCTTTCACTTTCCCAATTCGAAAAGAAAAAAGAGTCGGGCTCTCAAATGTCGTCCGGCTGGATCCCCTTTGACGAATCTTCGGTGAAAGCCGTCAACATGGCTCTCAAAGACAGTCAATTCGCCATTACCACTCCGCAAGAGGTGCTTTCCGTATCCAGCAGTAAGCTGCGTGAAGATACGGCTCATGCCGAGCAAGCGCACAGCAAGAAAGATATTCTGTCGGCGACTGCCAAGCATCGCTTCAATGTTTTTGTCTTTACACTGGTCTCCGCATTCTTGATGTTCTCCGCGCTCAAACTGGTTTTTCCCGAGCAGCAATCTCCTCAGTTGCCGGATGTCGAACAATTGATCTCGCAAGGAAGAAATGCAGAAGCGTTGCAATTGCTCGACAAAATCAAGAGGCAAAAATTGAAACCGCACGAGCAGTCATATGTCGATGATATGCTTTTCAATCTCGGCATCAGGCTTGCCCAGGCGAAAGATTATCAACGGGCCGCCGATTCGTTGCTGAGAGTTTCCAAGAATTCGGATCATTTCACCAAGGCAACCAATCTTGGCAAACGCTACAGAAAGCTTGGTACGGAAAACTGAAATCGGCGACTGAACAGCAAATAAAAGAGTGGAGTTTAAAAGTGACCGAACCGATCAAAGTAGTGATCATCGAAGATCACCAGGCCACCCTGGATGGTCTATCCATAGGGCTGTCTCAGGAGAGTGACATTCAGATTATCGGCTCGTCGCTCGACGGTGACGAAGGATACGCACTGGTCGAGAAATTGAAACCGGATGTGGTGCTGCTCGATTTGCATTTGCCGGGCAGTCAGGGACCTCGATCGATGGTGGAGAAATTCTCGCAGTTAAACACTGCCAAACTCGTTATTTTTTCCGCCGAAAGCCGCATGGCGTTCATCCAGACTGTGCTGGCGATGGGCGTGCAGGCCTATTTGCTGAAGTCCGAGCGAGTGGCAAAAGTTTCCGAAACAATCCGCCGCGTCATGAACGGCGAGACGGGAATCGTCTCCGAGCAGGTAAAAGGAAACTGGAAAAAGCTGACACGCAGCGAAGATGAAGTCCTGCGCATGATGGCCAAAGGCATGAAGTATCAAGACATTGCCGACGCCCGAACTACATCGATTACCACTGTTCGCAAACAGTGCGAAACTCTGCTTCTGAAATTGGGCTTGGATACAAGAGAGCAGCTCATTGCCTGGGCCGTCGAGAATGGCTACGGAAGCGTTGATTTAGGTGCAAGAGGCGTATAGATCTGCTGTGGTCAATTTCCCTTTTGATGCTCGCAAACTGGCAAAACTGCTGTTTCCTTCCAAGACCGTAGAAGTCAAACGCACTTTTCCGTCTGAACCAAAGGTAACGCCTGCAATTCTTGCAGAAGACGACGAGAATCAACTCTCTCGCATTTGCGAAGAGCTGATGGACAGCCTTTTTGATGCTTTGCGCCATCGAGTTGAAAATGAAAAGGACAAAGAGCGTTTCAAAGATCTGGAATTAATTGCACCAAAACATGTGAAAGAGCCGGACAGCCCTCCCCAAATCAAAGGGCTTGTCCAAAAGAAGAACATGCCCAAAAGCTTCTACCGTTTTCGCGCTCGCAATAATGAGCTTTGCCTGTCCGTGAGAGGCACTCCAAGAGCGATTGAAATATTCGTGATTCCATCGCAGGATACAGTGTTTCTCTCTTACTCGGAATTCGACACCAGACTCAAGGCCCGCCTTGATCTTGTTTCGACAAAACACGGGCATACCTGGTGCAGAAACAATGAAAGAATTCGCGTCGAGGAGATTCTCTTGCTTCTCGATCGCAGCTTGTCTTTTCTCTATCCCGAAGATGATCGTGACGGCACCAGCGATCCTGCCCTGCATCGCCATCCGTCAGCAAAAGATCCGATTTTTCAAAGACCGCGCAAAGTCGATCCGCACAAATTGGAGATGCAGAATCTGGCCTGGAAGCTGGTGCATCAGCAAGAAGAGACAAAGCGCAGAGTAGCGCGCGATTTGCACGACACTGTGATTGCCGATTTGCTGATGTTGAAGCGCTACATGTCGGGAGATCGAGCGCTGACTAACGAAGAGGTTTTGGAAACTCTGGATGAAATAGTCGAGAAATTGCGAGATGTCTGCAACGACTATGCGCCACGAAACTTGCAGGACTGGGGGCTCAAAGTCAGCATAGAAGGTCTTTTGGAACGTGTCGAAGAGCGGTCCGGAATTTCCTGCCAGCTGGATGTAGAAACGGAGCTGCCGCGCCTGCCGGAAATGATCCAGCTGCATATTTTCCGCATTGTGCAAGAGGCTCTGAATAATGCGGAAAAATATTCATCGGCATCGCAAATCACCGTAAAAATCGAAGAACCGGCCGATCATGTATATGTGTTCACCGTCAACGACAATGGAGCAGGTTACGACGTATCACTCCTTGATGAAGAACGTACCGAGGCCGGCGGCATGGGGATGACGAGCATGCGTCAGCGCGCCGAAATCATTCGCTCTTTATATTTGACTCAACTGTCGTTTGCCTCGAAACCTGGTGAAGGAGCTGAGGTGCGTCTGGAAGTAACTGTCAAATAAGTTAAACCGGCTGCGGCAATTTGAACAATTTACGCGTGTTGTTCATGGCTTTTGTGGCAATATTTTCAACCGTCGAGCCGCGCAATTCGGCTAGTTTTTCCGCAACATACCAGACATAGCGCGGTTCGTTTTTAGCGCCCCGCACCTTCTGTGGTGCAAGAAATGGACAATCTGTCTCCACAAGAATTTTATCCTCAGGCACATGCTTGGCCGCTTCCTGCAAGGCTTTTGCATTTGGAAACGTGACTATGCCGGAAAAGGAGACGTAAAAACCCAGTTCTGCGATTTGGGGCAGATGTTCCGGTGCTCCTGTGAAACAGTGGAAAACTCCTTTGAGCGAGTCTTCAAAGTTTCCGGCTCCCGATTCCTTGAGTATGTCGAAGACCTCTTGCCACGCATCTCGGCAGTGAACGATCACTGGTTTATTCAAACGCTTGGCCAGATTGCATTGAGCTGCAAATGCCCTTTTCTGACTCTCGTGGTCGCTATTGTTATAGAAAAAGTCCAGACCGCATTCACCGACACCAACAGCTTTTGGATGCCTGGATGCCTTTTCGATTTCCTCTGCACACTTATCAGTCCAGTCTTTAGCCTCATGAGGGTGAAGTCCCGTCGCGAAAAACAGGTTGGCATGGCGTTCGGCGCTCTCTTGCAATTCGTCGACATTGTTCAAAACTACGCCTGGATTGACCATCTGCACAACGCCGTTTTCAAACGACCGTTGTATAACCTCTTCTCTGTCATCGCCGAAAAATTCGCTCACCACATGAGCGTGACTGTCAATAATTCCGCAGTCTTTCTTCGGCAGTTCTTTTGTTTTTTCCATAGTTTCCAGTCTTGCCAATCGATTAAAATTGGAGGCGATTTGGGATATTTATCTCAGTCCTTTATTAAACACGCAGCCAGCCTGCCTGTCCCATTAGTACTCTCACGTAGTCAGATGCGGTTATCCGAATTTACTTTTTCGGGTTTTAGAGTAGAGTACATATATGGATTCCTGACAACCCTTACCAATTAGTGTTTGCTGCCATGAAGTCAACAAAAACGTCCTATTTTAGAATTTCGGGTCTGGATCCGGATACCTTGCGAAAATTGACGACATTAACTCTGGCGACCGCCTTTGCCGGGCAGTTCTTCGCCATGCCATGCCTGGCGGCGCAAACACCCAAAAAAACCTTTCAACTTCGAGCCGGTCAGGATTTCATAAAACCGGAAGACAGCCCTTCTTTATCTAGAAGCGACATGAATCGAGCCGGAGATCCTTTCGACAGCAGCGGCAGTGGTCAGGAAGACACTTTCCAACCTCCCCCGAATGCATTCCAAGTTCAAACCTCCAGAACCGGCATGCCGGATCAACGCACATTTCCAATGAGCGCTGAGGAGTCGGGTGATTTCAATGGTCAGGGTATGCCCGGTATGGGAGACCAGATGCCTCCCCAGCAACAGCCGCGCCAGGCCATGCTGCCTCCGCAGATGCAGCCTCCCATGCAGATGAATCAGATGCGGCAAAATCCCAACGACCCGGACGGCGAGTCAATGAGACTAGCCTGGGACGAATGGCACCGCCGCGTAGCCGAATGCATATTCAATCAGATCAGCACATATGCCAAGACTTTCCTGAAAAACAGCAAGCCCCTGGTTTGTGTGATCAGCTATACGGTTACACGCGATGGTCGTGTGGTTAATGTACATATGCAGCAGAACAGCAGCAGCCTTGTTTACAACGGTATGGTCTATGCCACCGTGAGCAGAATGGCCGGCAACCCGGTCCTTGCTTTCCCTCAAGGCAGCAAACGCATGACCGTGGAGAAGCTTTCGACCTTCGGTCATAATAATGGCGGTCCACAAGGATTTCGTTCTATCGTCGGCGACCAAGAGACGGTGAAAGGCAGATAAGTGCCGGATACGGCAACCAATTCCATTAGTTCGCTGGCTGAAGAGCTGGTAAAAGTTGTCGGGAAGAAATACGTTCTTTCTACGCCGGCTTCGCTTGCCCTTTATGAGTGCGACGCGGAGACAATGGACGTTGCACGTCCGGATCTGGTCGTTCTGCCCGGCACAACTGATGAAGTTCAGAAAGTCGTGCAGTTGGCGAACAAATATTGTGTTCCTTTTACCGCCCGCGGAGCAGCTACCGGACTTTCCGGCGGCGCGACCACTGTTTACGGCGGCATCTCCTTGGTCCTCACGCGCATGAATCGAGTTTTGCATATTGATCCCAAAGACATGATTGCTGTTGTAGAAACCGGAGTGACAAATCTGGCTGTTTCCTATGCGGCCGCGCCCTTCGGCCTCTACTTTGCACCCGACCCTTCCAGCCAGTCTGCCTCTACAATCGGAGGCAATCTGGCTGAAAATTCCGGCGGACCGCATACCCTCAAGTACGGCATGACCATTCATCACGTCCTGGGTGCAAAAGTTGTTTTGCCGGACGGCAATGTCACCGTATTCGGTGGCAGGGCAAAAGACAAACTTTCGTTGGATTTGCTGGGTTTATTGGTCGGTTCAGAAGGAACTCTAGGCGTCGCCACTGAAGCAACAGTGCGGCTCTTGCCGAGATCTCGTTATGTTGAAACCATGCTTGCGTACTTTCCCAGCGTCGCCACCGGTGGACAAGCAGTTTCCGACATCGTTGCGCATGGTGTTGTCCCTGCGGCTATGGAGATGATCGACAGTCTTACCCTCAATGCCGTCGAAGATTATTTGCATATGGGGTTGAATCGCGCTGCCGGCTGCCTGCTTGTTGTCGAATTGGACGGACCCAAGGAAAGTATTCACGTGCAAAGACAAATTGTCGAAACAGTCGCCAGGGAAAATGGCTCTATCTCTTTGAACTGGGCCAAGGACGACAAAGAACGCGCGCAAATCTGGAAGGCCAGAAAGACGTCTTTTGGAGCACTCGGCCGAATTGCCCCGCACGGTTACGTTCTCGATGGAGTGATTCCGAGAAGCAAGCTCAAAGAGGCGATTGAAAATATTGCCAGGATTGGCGACAAGCACAATTTGATGATCGCCAATGTTTATCACGCCGGAGACGGCAACCTTCATCCATGCCTTCTCTACCATCGCGAAAATGAAGACGAGGTTAGGCGGGTAATGCTTGCCGGGCGCGAGATTCTCGAACTTTGTGTCGAGCTGGGCGGAACATTATCAGGCGAACACGGAATCGGGATCGAAAAGGTGAGTGAAATGCCCATGGCATTTTCTGCCGTTGAATTAGAGTCGATGCATTGGGTAAAGAATGCATTCGACCCCCGCTGCATCTGCAATCCTGGCAAAATTATTCCTCAGTTGAAATCGTGCGGCGAGTCCGGTATGCGTCCCTTGCTGCGGCACAAGCTCTTGAGTGGTTGTTGATTAGTATAATCACCGGCACCAAGCGGGCATAAAGAGAGAGCTTATTAGATTTAGCTCCAGGTAGTGCAGGCAGAATCATGGCCAAAATTCTTCTTGTGGAAGACGACCAAAATCTGGCATTTCTTTTACAGATGCAGCTTGAGCATGAAAAGCAAATGGTCGATGTCGTGCACTCCGGACTGGACGCCTTGCAAAGTCTTAAGGACCACACTTACGACCTTGTGATTATGGACTGGATGTTGCCTGACTTGAGTGGAGTAGATGTAATTTCAAAGTTTAGAAACATCGGCGGCCGCACTCCGATTCTCATGTTGACGGCCAAAGGAGCACCGGAAGATATGGCTCAGGGGTTGGACGCCGGTGCCGACGATTATCTTGTCAAACCCTTTCATCCCACCGAATTAGGCGCCCGTGTGAGGGCTCTGATTCGCCGTCCGGCAGCCTTTGCCGGACGGTTGCTGCAGATTCAAGATCTGGAGCTGGATACGGTCACCAATCGGGTTCAGCGCGCGGACAAAGAAATCGAATTGACCGCCAAAGAATTTTCCCTTTTAGAACTGCTGATGCGGCATCCCAATCAAAGTTTTTCTCTCGAGCAAATCTTGGACCGTCTCTGGCAAACAGATTCTTCAGCATCAATTGATACCGTAAGAACTCATATGAAAACCTTGAGAAAAAAACTCGGTGACAGCGAGGATAATTCGATCATTCGCACCAAGCGCGGCTTGGGATACAGGATCGTCGACCAATAAGCGACCCTCGGCATAGGATTCGAAACAATTAGATGGAGCAGGCTCCCAACAAGAATCAAGGCTCAAGCAGCTCACTGACAGTCAAAGCCGCTTTTGCTGTGTTGGCGACGGCACTGGTCTTGCTCTATATTGGCGGAGTCGCCAGCCAGCAATTGCAGCCGGGAGCCAGCAATTTAATACCGCAAGGACAAGAAACACTTTTTGAGATTGAAGAGACGATGACTGCCTATTCTGACTTGCGCAGCCATGAAGTCGCATACATCATCGAAGGTGATGCACAGACACTGTCAGCGATGAAAGATTCTATTGTCAGATTGAACGAACACGCAGACAAGCTATTGAAATTGACCGCAGGCAATCCGAGCAAAGATGAATTCAAAACACTCAAAATCAACATCAACGACCGCATAGAACAAAACAGATCTCTGGTCGATGCCAGACAAAAACACGGACAGGCTGTGGCTGCACGACTACTGGAAGCTGCGGATTTTCGCAAACTAACAACATTTATCGAATCTCAGTTGATCGAATTGAGAACCAGTGAAAAGCAAAATCAACTCGCTGTTAATGAGAGTATAGGCAATAATAATCTGCAAACATTGGGCGCCATCTGGATAATGATGATGGCCGCGTTTCTAATTCTTTTGTCTATGCTTTTCATCCTCAATCGCTATGTAGTCGAAACACGCGAGGCAGAGCGCAAACTGGCTGAGCGTGAAGCACGTATGCGCGCAATTGTCGACACTGCACCCGACGGTATTTTGACATTTTCCGATCAGGGCGAAATTGAATCCGCAAATGAAGCGACTCATAAGATGTTCGGCTACGGAGCGGGAGAGCTTCTCGGCATGCAAATTGTCACCATCATGGACAATATTCTTCCGGAGAGTCGCCCCCAAACCAGCTCCACTTTCGGCGAAAAGCAAACAATCGGCACAGGAGAAGAAATTCGCGGGCGCAGAAAGGACGGCAGCACCTTTGCAGTCGAGGCTGCCCTGTCCGTGCTGAATCTGGGCGATAGGCGCATTTACACTGGTATTGTCCGCGATATTACAGCAAGAAAGGAAGCAGAAAGGCGAGTCAGTGAATTTTACTCAACCGTCTCTCATGAATTGCGCACACCACTGACGTCGATTCGAACCGCGCTCGGACTGATGACGAGCGGTGCGGTCGGAGAGCTGTCGCAAAAGGGCGGTCACCTTGTCCGCATCGCCGGCGGTGAATGTGATCGTTTGATTCGTTTGATCAACGACATTCTCGATTTCCGGAAAATCGAAGCCGGCAAATTGATGCTAAAACCGCAACTGACTAACCCACAATCTCTGGTAGACACGACCTTTCAAGCTATAAAGGGACTGGCTGAGGAAGCCGGAGTAAATCTGTCCAAATCGATAGAATTCAATGAAGCTCTGCACTGCGATCCGGATCGAATTGTGCAAGTGCTGACAAATTTGATTTCTAACGCAATTAAATTTTCGGAACGCGGAAAAGATGTTCTCATAAGAGTTACAGAGACAGAAACCGGACGCGCGCGATTCGCAATAATCGATCAGGGTCCGGGTATTCGTGAAGATCAAATGAGCAAGCTGTTTGCCAAATTCCAGCAGCTCGACTCTTCCGACACACGAAAAAAAGGCGGCACCGGTCTCGGGTTAGCTATTTCCAAAGCAATCGTCAATCAGCATGGCGGTGAAGTCGGCGTCGAAACAGCAGTCGGCAAAGGTTCGACTTTCTGGTTTGAGCTGTCTCCGGGAGAACTCATTCCTGTCGCGCCTGACGAAACGCTCACTCTTCACCGCTTGAGAGTGATGCTGGTGGCGGACGACGAGAAACTGACGGAGCCACTTAAGGAGCTTTTGCAGAAGTCCGGCTTTGATCTGCTTAGAGCAGCCACTCTAGCTCAAGCTGAACGCATAGTTGAAAAAACCTTTCCCGACATTGTGCTTGTTGACGTGGAGCTTGCCGACGGGAGCGGATTGGAAATAGTCAAACACGCCGGAGGCGCCCTGCTCTCTCACGCGGTACCGATTATTATTCTGGGCGGTTGGAATGAAGAGACAGGCACGATAGCAAACCCTGTACTTTTAGATTTGCAGAAAAATCCATTCGATTGCCGGCGCCTAAGAAGAATCGGCAGGCAGGCGGGCGTTATTGCAACGGAGAGCAGGGTGCTGGTGATTGAGGGCGATTCAGCCAAGTCCAATCTACTCAAGAAGGAAATTATGCGCGGAGGCTTTCAGGTTATCGATGAAATTGATCAATCTGTTTCCGGAATGATGAGAGATCTCGAGCCCGACATCATAGTGCTCGATCTGTCTGTTTCCAATGAACGTTGTTTTGAAGTTCTGGCAGGGCTCAGGCAAGGGGAGGAGCATTCTCTACCCCTCGTTGTATATAGCGAAGACGGTGTGGCCACAGCCGATATAAATAAGATGACTTTGGGATTGACCAGACATCTAAAAGGCACCGGAATATCTACTGAGGAATTCTGCGAATCGGTGAGCCGAATCATGCATGGAATTGTTATGACTACTACGGAAAGCCAACATCCGCTGGAAATTCCGAATAGTCAGGAGGTTCTTTCCTGATCGGCAGCCCGTTCTCGCCCTCCCTTTCAGATTAAATATCCGTGAATATCTGTCACTGAAAGGGTATGATTCGGGTGTGACACTACTACGTGGCGTAAGCATTGCAAATTCCCCAACCAATATTCGGCGGGCTTTCAGGAGGGCATATCTGATTGCACGGAAAACTTGATCTTGGCAAAGCTAAGGGACTGAAAAAGTCTGAGATTAAACAACTGAATCGTATCCTGCAGCAAAGAATTCCAGCAGGTAAGTTGCTGACTATCGACCTGGCCGAAAGTATTTCCGAGATCTCCGATTCGACCGGTCATCCGGTCTCTGTAGTCGTAAATCGTCGCGGTCAGATAGTAAATATCACCCTCGGTCACCCTTCTGAAGTGAATATGCCCGAACTTAAGGGCGTAAGAGTAGGGCCGGGCAGGCTTTGTGGTCATCGAATTATTCATACCAGTTTGGATACAGGCAAATCCGCTCAGGCAAACAAACTTTCATTCAGAAAGGAAGATTTGCAATGTCTTCTCAAGAATAGGCTTGATGCCATTGCTCAGATTAGCGTCAACACCGATGGAAACTTCAGCCGCTCCAAAGGCGAACAGACTAGATTTGCCGACGTCGTGCATATTGCCCACATTCTTCCCGGTCGCGATTCGGAAGGTCAGCTCTGGAAACTGTTTCCGCCCATGACGGCCAGACGCGCACAGGAAGAAGATTTCGAAGAACTGATTCAGGCTCTGGAAAACGAATTTAGAAGAGAGGCTCCCGGCCTGCAAGTAGCCAAAGGAGAAGAGCGCGCCATTCTGGTCGGACTGATATCGGAAGGACATGATGCGTTTCAGGTAGATGATGATCTCGATGAAATGTCATTGCTTGCCAAAACCGCTGGTGCAACCGTTTGCGGACGGCTGACACAATCGCGCTCGCAGCCTGATCCAAAATTTTTCCTGGGCTCTGGCAAAGTTCAGGAATTGGCTCTGCTCGTTCAAGAGATGGGAGCAAATCTCGTCATCGTCGATAAAGAGCTTTCTGCAAACCAGCAGCAAAACCTGGAAGACATAGTGGCCGTGAAAGTGATCGATCGCACCGAATTGATCCTGGATATTTTTGCTCAGCGCGCCCAAACCAAAGAAGGAAAACTTCAAGTCGAACTGGCACAGCTCAAGTATCTATTCCCGAGACTGGTCGGCAAAGGCACTGCGCTGAGCAGACTGGGCGGCGGAATTGGCACACGAGGTCCTGGTGAAACTAAACTGGAAGTCGATCGTCGACGCATTCGCGATCGCATAACTTTTCTGGAGCGCGAAACTCAGCGCATAAAAAGCTATCGCGACACCCAAAGACGCAAACGCACGGACGAAAATCTCCCTGTCGTAGCGCTGACCGGTTATACAAACTCGGGCAAATCGACCCTGCTGAACGCGCTTGCAAAATCAGATATGGTGGTTGAAGACAAACTGTTTGCCACTCTCGATCCGGCGACCAGGCGAACCACTCTGCCTGATCACTCTCCGGTATTGCTGACCGACACGGTCGGATTCATAAAGAAACTGCCTACTTCTTTGATCGCCGCTTTCAGAGCGACACTTGAAGAAGTGGCTGTGGCAGATGTTCTCATGCATGTCGTCGATGCCAGCCACCCGAACGTGATGGAACATATGAGTTCCGTCTATGATGTTCTGAGCGAACTTGGTGCTGTAGACAAGCCGATTATCACGGTTTTGAACAAGGCCGACAAAGCACGCAAGGAAGATCTCGAATGGCTGGCCGCACAAGTTCCGAATCCGGTCATGGTATCAGCCATAATGCGCACCGGACTTGGTGGCTTGCTTTCGAATATTCAGACTGTGCTTGAAGAAGTTTGTCCAACTCGTCGTTTGCACAGCGCTTAACCAGACAAACGGTTTGCGCCACTACATTCGGTATCAGCCTGCCTGGCTGCCGTTTCATTCTCCATTTGAAACCCTGACCGGATAATTCAGATATACGGTAATTTCAAGCGAAGTAAGGGTTTTGTCTGTTAATGTGGCAGATATAAGTGTGTACCCTCGTGTAATGAGGGAGCCGGTGGCCCAGAAGGGCTCACAGGATCCTGGAGGAGCAAAAGTCCAATGGCAAAGACCGAGCAGATTTCGAAAGTGGACGATCTGTGCGCTCAGGGAAAGTACCAACAGGCCGCCGAAGAGTGTATTCGGGTTTTAGGCCAGACGCAAGATGACTCAGGCGAGCGAGCGATTGCTCTGCTCAAACTTGGAAGACTTCAGGACCGCTTGCACAATCTGGAAAAAGCTGTTGAATACCTCAGGCAATCCGTGGAGATTTCCGCAAAAGTTTTTGGTGATAACAATCAAAAGACTGCCGAAGCCATGTCAGCTCTGGCAATCTCGCTGGCCGCACTGGGCGAATTTAATGAGGCCGAACAGCTTGTCGATGCGGCGACGAAGATTCGCTGCCAGTCTTACGGAGTTGATAGCCCGGAAGCAGCCGATGCCTATGACGAACATGGGCTCGTTCATTTGACTTGTGGTCATCCACAGGAAGCGGAAAAAAGTCTCGTGAAAGCAATGGGTATCAGGCGCCGGGCTCAAGGGAAATCTCATAAAGACTATGCGATTTCAATGCGCAACACTGCCATTCTCAGACAAAAAGAAGGCAAGGTTTTTCTTTCAGAGCCTCTATACAACGAATCTGCGGAGATTCTAAAGCGCTCGCTTGGAAAGGACCACCCTGAGGTGGGAATTTCGCTGGATCTTTTGGCAGAACAACAGTTTGAAAGAAAACGTCCGATGGAGGCGGAAAAAAATTGGCGCCGGGTCAAGGAAATTCTTGCCAGTGCACTTCCTGAGGAGCATCCACAAAGAATCGCACTGTTGAACCGGCTGGCCGCTTGCGCACTGGTGCTCAGAACGGCGCAAGAAGCGACCGAACTTTACACGGAAGCTCTGGCAATTTGCGACCGAGCTTACGAGGAAGATACGGTCTTCAAACTCGATGCTGTCCTCGGACTGGGATTGACCTATTTGAGAGACAACCAATTTGCCCTGGCAGAACCGCATGTTAAGCGCGGTTTGAAAATGATCGAGAATTTGAGCGATCGAGAAATGCGATTGGAGAATCTGCTCATCGACAAACTTTTGACCATATATATTTTTCAGGGCAAAATCGGCGATGCGCTGCTGCTCATTCCCAATTCTCTAAGAGCCAAGCACACTGCAGATTTCAACGACACCATGGACCTGGCTTATCAACTCGCCAATGTGATAAGAAAGTCGATCGGCAAAGAACCGCTTAAGCATTAAGATGCAACGGTACTAAAAACGCAGGCGTCGCAGCCCCATATTAGTGGCGCGAGCAGCTGCAGTATTGATACCGCGCTTCAAATTTCGATTGACGGCTCTGTTAACAGTCTTGGGAACACCTGTAAGCATGTGCGGTCCGCGCGATCTGGTGCCAAAATAAGTATGATTGACTCCACCGGTTACTGTGCCGGGAGTTTGTCTTTTCGGCATGATATTGCTGAGTACTTCCATCAAGCCGGCTGCACCACCCATGCCTCCGAGTGCACCACCCAGTCCGCCCATTCCTCCGGGCATTCCAGGCATGCCGCCCATGCCAGGGTTCATCTGTCCCTGCCCCATGCCGCCCATCGGATTGTTCAGACCGCCTTGAGGATTGATTCCATTGCCGCCTGCCATGCCGTTCATATCCGGCATGCCACCGCCCATAGTGTTACCGCCGGAATTGACCATGCGGTCGCGCTCGACACCACCTTGAAGAGGAGCAGAGCCACCCATCGATTGTTCCTGTTGAAGCACATCGCCAAGTGTGGCACCGGAGCCGCCGGTTTGCCAACCGGAAAGCCCGGATGAGCCCGCCCCTGCGGAAGCACCAGAACTGTCCCCACTGCCCTGCCAGCCTGAAAGTCCTTGAGAGTTGTTCGAACTGGAGCCCGAATTGGAGTTACCGCCACCCCCCTGCCAGCCCGACAAACCTTGCGAACCGCCCGAGCTGGAGCCCGAATTGGAGTTACCCCCGCCGCCCTGCCAGCCCGACAAACCTTGCGAACCGCCCGAGCTTTGGCCTGAGCTGGAGTTAGAACTGCCTGCGCCCTGCCAACCAGACAAGCCCTGCCCTTTGGAAGAAAAATCGCTGGAAAAATCGTCAGTTCGAAGTGGCGGTGCTGAAGATTTCGTGCCGGAAAATTTTTTAGCGTTGGACTTGTTCGGTAAATAACTGCCTGGAGGAGTCGAAGACCAGTTTGCCGTAGGTGCCGGCTCGTTAGTTGTCGGCGTTGACTGCCAGTCTGACAGACCCTGCTGAGCGAGTGCTGGTGAAGCGATGAAGACTCCGCACGACAGCGCAGCGAGAATACGGCTGCCAAAAGCAGACCTCTTTCCAGACCTGATCATTTCGCTTCTCCACTAGTAAGTAGTTCGTATCTAATACCTAAATGTACACCTTGTCAAGATTGGCTGTCTCTTTTACTTGTATTTGCTGACAGTTTTGATTTTTAGAAGTGGAACATGCGCATGCCTTGATTGAGGATGTTGTTCATAGGATTGGTCCCCATTGAGCCCATTCCGAATGGAGCCCCCATCAAGCCGGGAGAACCCATCATCGGATAGCCCATAGGAGCCGCGCCGTAAGGCATTCCGTAACCGCCCATCGGCATTCCATAGCCCCCGATGGGCATTCCGCCCATCGGCATACCCATGCCATTCATGCCGTAAGACGGTGTCATCATCGAGTTTTTCACCATATTCAACAAACCGGCGCCCACCTTGGCCGCTGTCGATTCTTGCGGCTGCTCGGTCGGTGCGGCACCGTTTGGATTTTTGTTGAAAGTTTCATTCAGCTCTTCAACACTGGGATAGCCCTCATTTGCAGGAGGGATGGGTACGGCATTCTGCTGCTGTTGAGGTGGTGCATATGACTGAGTGGCCTGACCTTGCATCGGCTGATTTTGATAATTCCAATTCTGATTTTGTGACTGATATTGAGGAGGTGGAGCGTAGTTAGGTGGAGGCGCATAGTTTGGCGGGGCGGTATTGGCATAGCCCGGCTGCTGTCCGTAATTTCCAGGTGGAGGATATTGTTGTCCACCCTGCGGCGGTGCAGATTGCCACTGTCCTTGCGGTCCGTTTTGGTACTGTCCTGCATTCTGGTATTGTCCCGAATACTGATTGGGCGCGCCTTGCGGTGCATTTTGCCCGGGCTGCGCTCCCCACTGTCCGGCAGCAGTCGGCGGCGGTGAATTCCATTGCGCCGGCGGGGTTCCTTGCGTAGGCTGCCCCTGCCACTGCGGTGCGTTTTGATACTGCGGCGCATATTGCACTGCTCCTTGCTGAGCATACGCATCAAGCGTGCAAAAACCAAGAAAGAAAAAAGCGGAAAGAAGAGCCAAATTGACTCTTCGCTTCCGTTGCACTTTTCTGGATGGTTTCATGATTCCATCCTTTCAAAATCAGTATTACTTGCTGAAACTGAGATTGCTGGTTCTGACCGGTTTTTTCAAGCTGGCAATTTGAGCTTTCAGAGCGCCCATGGCCGCCAGGTCTTGTCCGTCTTTGTCAGCCTTGCATTCGATGTCCGGTATGACACCTTTCTTGTTGATGTCGATGCCATCCGGTGTGAGGTACTTCGAAACCGTGATGTGAATCGCTGCACCACCGGGAAGGCGGTTGATTTCCTGAACCAGACCTTTACCGTAGGTGTTGGTGCCGATGATTTTTGCACGATGGTTGTCTTTCAATGCTCCGGCGAGAATTTCGCTGGCGCTGGCACTCTCTTCATCAACCAGAACTACGATCGGCTGCTTGGTGACAGGATCGCCGGATGCCACATCGGCGTGACGTCCATGACGGCTGATGGTGCTGACGATGGTGCCTTTTTCGAGGAGCATGTCGGCTATTTCAAGGGCGTTTGAGAGCAATCCGCCGGGGTTATCTCTGAGGTCGACTATCAACCCGTCGCAGTTAGCTGTTTTAGCCAATGCGGCACGAAACTCTTTGGAAGCGTCGTTGGAGATGAAGGTGGAAAGAGTGATATGACCGATTTTTCCGCCTTCGAGAATTTTGGTTGAAACCGCATGGATAGCAATTTCTTGTCTTACTATGGTGAACTTTCTTGTTTCATCCTGACGCTTGGTTGTGATTTGAACTGGGGTGCCGGCCTTGCCGCGGATTTTTTCGGCGGCTTGCTCGGGGGTGATGCCAACTGCGTTTGAACCGTCGATTTCAACGATTTCGTCTTTGGCTCTCATGCCTGCAGTTTCAGCTGGTCCACCTTCGATAGTGCGGGTGACGATGAGGTGGCTCTCCTTCTGCTGCAGGTTGACGCCGATGCCGACGATGCGTGCGTCGATTGCATCGTTTTCGTCCTGAAAGGCGCGCGGGTCGAGGAAGCGGGTGTATGGGTCGTTGAGCGTTTCGAGCATCGCCTTGATGTAGCGGAACGCATCAGCGTTGGTGTGAATCTGGTTGTCGTACTTGTGCTCGTACTCGCCCCAGTTTTTGCCTGCGAAATTGGCGTCGAAGTAGTTATCTTTCACGAGCTGCCAGGCACGATGGTAAATTTCCACCGGCTGCGATCTGTGACCAGAGGCGGGCTGGTAGAGCATCGAAACGACAAAAAATGCAGACAAAAACAAAGCGCTAATGCGCTTAACGTGTTTCATAGGGAACCACACCAGGCGAAAAGTGTATGAAAAGACCACCGCTCGTTAGAGCGGTTTGTCGACCCCGTGCAAACTAGGGGTCCGTACAGGTCTTATGCCACGATTAACAGAGTTTCAACACGTTTTTCGAAAAAAAATATCTCTTTACAACGCGTTTAGCGCTTAATCGCCGCAGGTGGGCGCGCTACGGCGCTTATGCCGTACTCCTCCCACCGGGTAGACACCACCTTCTTGACATCTTCGCACATTTCCAGAGGTTTTGGCCAATCTCGCTCAAACCCTTCGGCGCGCCATTTGCGGGTGGCATCGATGCCAACTTTACTGCCATAGCCCAAAAGTGGGCAGGCGTGGTCGAGAATATCCAGCGGACCTTCGACAAACATCATGTCTCGTTTAGGATCTGTATTGCCAAAGACGTGCAAAGCCACTTGAGACAGATTCTGAACATCAACGTCTTTGTCCAGGACTATGGCGAACTTAGTGAACATTAGCTGCCCTAAGCCCCAAAGTGCGCTCATGACCTTTTTGGCATGGCCTGGAAAACGCTTATCGATCGCGAGAATTACACAGTTGTGGAAAACACCTTCCCACGGAAGGTTCATATCCACGATCTCCGGAACCAGCATTTGAACCATAGGCAGGAATATACGTTCTGTAGCTTTGCCTAGATAACAGTCTTCTTGAGGAGGAATTCCTACTATTGTTGTTTGATATATAGGATTTTTTCTATGAGTTACTGCTGTCACATGCAATACAGGGAAAAGGCCGGCCAAGCTGTAAAACCCGGTGTGATCACCGAATGGGCCCTCTTCTCTTAACTCAGACTGTTCGACATAACCTTCAATTACTATTTCTGCATTAGCAGGTACTTCTAAGTCTATTGTTTTGCACTTAGTGAGTTTTACAGGACTTTGTCTCAAGAATCCAGCAAATAGAAGCTCATCTATATCCGGCGGCAGAGGAGCAGTAGCAGCATATGTGACAGCCGGGTCAGAACCGAGCACAATTGCCACTTCCAATCTATTGCTGGCTTTCTTTACCTCTTTTTCGTCGAAGAAAGTACCGTAATTCGGCGGCTCGGTACCTCGTGATTTTTCTGTCCATTCGCCGCGAGAATCTCGCCGAGACTCTTCGAAGTGTTTGGCGCCGTCATGGTGCTTATGCCAGTGCATTCCGGTCAGATTGTTTTCGTACTTCTGAAGCCTGTATACGCCCAGGTTTCGTATACCTGTTTTTGGATCACGAGTTATAACTACTCCTAGAGTGACAAAGGCGCCTGCATCTTCAGGCCAACATTTGATAATGGGTAACTTGTCCAGCATGGGCTCATTAGGATCTGTGATGACCACTTCCTGGCAGGGAGCAGGTCCGCTGGAAAGCTTGGGCGGAAATTTGGCTACATCCATCAAAGTGGGAAGCAGAGCCAATTTCTCGAGGAAATTCTCGGGTACTTTCGGTTTGATCAAATGGCGGATGCGCTCGGCGATATCATCGAGACTTTCAGTTTCCAGAGCCAGGCAGATGCGCTTCATGGAGCCAAAAGCGTTGATCAAGACTGGCATGTCGTAGCCTTCAACATTGGTGAAGAGCAACGCTTTGTTCGAACCGTCGTTTGCTTTGCTGACCCTATCGGTTATTTCAGCGATTTCCAAATCTGCAGAAACGCGCGCGTCTATCCTTATCAGCTCACCGTGCCGGTCCAATTCCTCGATGAAAGCTCTTAAATCGTTGTATCCCATGAGAAAAGCTGCCTCTTTGACGGTCTTGCCGGGCGGAAAAACGCTATTTTATCGCCAAAAACCACCAGGGACCGCGAAATCGGGACATCCGTCGTATTTATTAATCGATCCAGAAGTTCAAAACAATAACTTTCAGATGCGTCAAAGATATACAACCGTAGATACTTTCAGCATGCGATCGGAATTATTCAGACAGAACAAAGGGCCCGAGCGCTTGTTAATCTAATCGGCAAAGCAAGTCCTATATCCGCACTGCATCTCAATCTTGCCAAGAATAGAACTCTAAAATGTTCAATGGGGTACTTGAGCATACGCGCCGAGGCGGTAAACTAAATGCATCAACGGTGAGTGCTCACTTAAATGTTGAGTGCTTTGAGCCGAGGGGCCTTGTAGAAACGTCAGGTCGGCGCTGATCGGACACAGTAGCAAGCGAGCCCGCTATGCATGAAGGACTGACTGAAGTGCATTGAAATACTGAGCCCTAACGCAAAGGGCAGTCAGGCAGTAGCTTGAATACCGTCGCAGAGCAATCTGGACGGTATTTTTGTTTGTCACCATATTTAGTGGCAACGCACGTGCGTTCCCTATCTGATTCCACTCATCAGTTTACGAACCAGTGGCGTCAAAGACCAGAGAATTGCGGCGGCTAAAAAGAGAAAACCGCCCATGAAGCCGAACATCGTAATCAATGTGGTGGTGCTGTTTTCGTTGAAAAATCCGGCCAGGTAGCCGGCGAGAAAATTTCCACAGGCAGTGGCCAGCATCCACATGCCCATGGTGCTGCTGGCAAAACGCGCCGGGGCCAGTTTTGTCACGGTGGACAAACCAACCGGACTCAAACACATCTCACCCAACACCTGCAATAAATACGAGAAGACAAGCCAATATGGACCGACTTTTCCCTGAGCGGCCAGTAGAGACGCCGGCACCATAACCGCTATCCCTGCACCGAGAAGCGCCAAGCCAATGGCGAATTTGGCTGGGCTGGAAGGCTGTCTATGACCGAGTTTTATCCAGAGAAGAGAAAATGTCGGCGCCAGAATTATGCAATACACTGCAGGCAAAGTTTGAAACCAGCTGGAAGGAAATTTCCAGCCAAAAAAAGAACAGTCGGTCAGACGATCGGCAAACAGATTAAGGCTGGAGCCGTCCTGTTCATAAACGGCCCAGAAGAACGCCGCAAAACAAAAGAGAATAGCAATCGCACCAAGCCGGCTCCATTCCTGCTTGGTGAGCGGAATTTTTGCTTCCTTGACAGGGGCGGACGCACTGCCTGCATCCGGAGAAG
The DNA here is from genome assembly GCA_013997645.1 of Cyanobacteria bacterium PR.3.49. Lineage (GTDB taxonomy): Bacteria > Cyanobacteriota > Vampirovibrionia > Obscuribacterales > Obscuribacteraceae > QKMZ01. The sequence goes on along the minus strand of PNKB01000007.1, from coordinate 28,137 downwards.
CTGCCGCTTTCGCTCCCAGCGGTCGAGCGCCTTTGCTGCCCAGTCTTTTATATTGAAAAAGAAAATGGGCAAGACCAATAATCATACCGACGCCTGCGGCGGCAAATCCAAAGTGCCAGCTGTCGGAAGGCTTGAATCCATAACCGGCTATGAATGCTTTAAATTGCTCGCTTTGCGCCAGATATCCGCAAACAAGCGGAGAAAGAGCGGCACCAATATTGATGCCCATGTAAAAGATGGAAAAACCTCCATCGCGCCGGTCGTCATCAGCAGAATACAGACTACCCAGAAGAGTGCTGATATTCGGCTTGAGTAAACCGGTACCGAGAATAATCAAAATCAGGCCGCCGTAAAAGGCGATTTGTGAATGAATGGCCAGCGTGAAATGGCCAAGAGCAATGATGCTTCCGCCAATGAGAATGCTAAGTTTAGCCCCGAGCAATTTGTCGGCAATCAAACCACCAGGAATGGAAGTTACATACACACTCGATGTGTAAACACCATATATGGTGGCGGCAGTTCTGGTATCGAGACCCATGCCGCCGTCGGCAAGCGCTGCCACCATATACAGCATCAGGATCGCGCGCATTCCGTAATAGCTGAAGCGTTCCCACAATTCAGTGAAAAACAGCGTGGTCAGACCGCTTGGATGCCCCCACAATCCCATATTATCTTGCGCACTGGAGTCGCTCGGTGGAGTTGTTTCTTCTGCAAACGTCGTTGACATGATTAGCTCAAATTGTCCGGACCGAAGTGCAAGGGCAGCAGATCTTTGAGACTGACTGCTGAAATTTGACCATCCGGGTGTTCGACTAGAATGTCGAGCTCGATGCCGAATTCGGCCAGCATCTGGCGAGTGGTGCCGCAAGGATATTCAAATGGATAAATGGCGATCGCCTTGAACTTTCTTGCACCGTCCGTGATTGCAGCAACGAGCGCGGCGGTTTCTGCACAAACGCTGCCGCTATAAGCTGCACATTCCATTTTTGCGCCTTTGTAGATTTTGCCGTCGGCTGCCAGCAAAGCCGCACCCTGCGCCAGCTTCGAATATGGAGCATAAGCCGCTCGAGCAGCTTCTTTTGCACTGGAAACCAGCGCTTTGTAATCTGACAGGCGCTCCAATCGGATCACTCCCCGGGTGGCAAGAACAGGAGAAACATACCATATTGGGAACGAGAACTTGACCGGCTCTACGCCGCTGATACTTCGCTGTAAGGCGGCAATCTCAGCTCGAGATTAATAAGCCACATCAAGAGCTCTCTGGCGCGATCCACACCAAAATTCGGAAAGAGCGCCGAGTCATCGGGCTGCCAATCGAGAGCAGGGGCGTCCATTTCTTCCGGGCTGAAGGAGATAGTCTCATCCGCATTGACCGGTGGCTGGGTTTCCTGAGAAACACCTGCAGCAGCGGCTGCATTCGGCACATGTGACGCGGCGTTGGAAACGAAAGACTCGGTCAACTTTTGTAGAACTCCGAAAAAACCATCCGAAAAAATCAATTGATTAGACCCGCGGTGGGCTAACCCATCAACTAAGAGGGTAAAGCTTGAAAACTGCCAGGCCTATGCAGAATTTCCCACCTTGGAAAGTTTGAATGTTCTTGACAACAATCGAATTACACAGATATCTCGGCAGACCTGATGAATTCAAGCATTTTGCGCCATGCCTGTCCTCTATGGGAAAGAGTATTTTTCTCTTCATTTGTAATCATTGCTGAGGTTTCGTCTCTGTCGGCAAGGTTGAAAATCGGATCGTAGCCGAAACCGTTTTGCCCCCGTTCTTCATAACCGATGCTGCCGTGCCAACGCTGCTCGGTTGTATTGAGCACCTTGCCATCGGCAGAACAGAGTGCCATTGCGCAAACAAACGCCGCCTGGCGCTTTTCTTCAGGCACTGAGCTCATTTCCTCTAAGATCTTTAGGCGGCGATCGGCATCGCTGCCGGCAACATAACGAGCCGATCGAATGCCGGGACGCCCATCCAGGGCTTCGATTTCCAGTCCGGAGTCATCGGCAACGGCTGGCAGATTGGTGGCCTGAGCGGCTGCGCATGCCTTAATTATGGCGTTTTCCAAAAATGTAGAACCGGTCTCTTCGGGATCGAGGTCGTCCGGCATCGGCAAAAGCTCGATATCAAGCCCGGACGCCATCTGTGAAAATTCACGAATTTTGCCCGGATTGTGAGTGGCCAAGACTAATTTCATTCGGCTTTTTTTTGGCGCTTGCGAGAGCCTTTGGACTCTTCGTTGCGATTTTTGGCAGAAGTGAGCGGCGTAACATTGCTGGTTTTCGCAGCAGCAGAGCCAGTTTGTGCCTGTGAACCATTTTGCCCGCGACGGCGGTGATCTTTTCTTTGTACACGCAAAACATCGCTTATCTGGCTTATGGATTGTGCCACACGCGTCAACTGGTCGATATCGAGCACTTCCATTATCAAATGGATGGTGGCAGTCTTCTTGTCTCTTTGAGTTTCAACTTTCAGATCTCTCAAATTGACTTCGAAATTGGACACTTTTTTCAAAATATCGTGAGCAATGCCGATGCGATCCAGGCACTCAATAGTCAACGCAGCAGGGTATGTGGTATGTCTTTCGGGAGACCAGTCGACGGCCATGCATCGTTCAGCATCCACTTTCTGCAAGTTGCCGCAATCAAATTTGTGCACTGCTATGCCACTGCCCCTGGTGACTATGCCGATTATCTCCTCACCCGGCACAGGCTGACAGCATTTGGCAAGATGGTGCAACAATCCGCCCAGGCTGCCGATCGAGCTTTGCTTAGCCGGCTGCCCGCCAATGGAAAGTTTTTCCAGAGTCTTGTCGACCGGATCTTTGATGGCACCCTCGCGGATGCGATTAACCACTTGCGTGACTGACAGATCGCCATATCCGACCGCCGCCAAAATGTCATCAGGATCGGTGATATTGAGCCGTTTTCCAACTTCCTTGACTTTGTCGGATTTGAGAAATTCATCGAGCGCGCCCTTGCCCAATTCCTCCTCGAGCATTTGACGGCCTTGCTGGATGTGCTCTTCTCTGTGGTGCTTTTTAAACCACTGCCGAATGCGGCTCTTGGCGCTGTGAGTCTTGGCGAAGTTAAGCCAGTCCATGGTCGGATGAGCATTTTTGCTGGTGATGATCTCGACGATATCGCCGTTTTTCATAGCCGTATTGAGCGGGACTATGCGATCGTTAATGCGCGCGCCGATGCATTTGTGACCGACATCGGTATGGACTCGATAGGCAAAATCGATTGGTGTAGCGCCTTTCGGCAAATCGTAGACGTCTCCGCGCGGGCTGAAGACAAAAACTTCATCGGCGAAAAGGTCCATCTTCACCGTGTCGAGATATTCCTGCGCATCAGCCAGGTCTTGCTGCCAATCAACCAGCTGTCTAAGCCAGGCCAGTTTTTGATCGTCCTGACTGTCGGCGACGACAGAATCTCCCGCCTCTTTGTACGCCCAGTGAGCAGCAATCCCGTACTCAGCAACGTGGTGCATGCGTCTGGTGCGAATCTGAATTTCTACAGGCTTGCCTTTCGGTCCCACTACCGCCGTATGCAGCGATTGGTAGTTATTAGGCTTGGGCATGGCGATGTAATCTTTAAAACGGCCCGGGATCGGCTTGAACAGCGCGTGCACCAGACCCATCACTTCGTAGCACTTTTGAGTGTCGGGATCGGCATTTAATTCGCAATAATTCTTGTCTTGATTGCTGTCGATGATAACCCTGATAGCAAGCACATCGTAGAGTTCTTCAAACGTCTTCTGCTGCTTCTTCATCTTCTTCCAGATGCCGAAGAAATGCTTGGGACGACCGACAATTTCTGCCTGGATGCTGCGATTATCCAGTTCGGTGCGCATTTTTTCGACCACCTGCTCGATCAGGTAGTCCCTTTCGGAGTGCGTGTCTGCCACCAGACGCTCAATATCATTGAACTCTTCAGGATGCAGATATTTCAGCCCGAGGTCTTCCAACTCCCACTTCATGCGACCCAAACCGAAACGGTTTGCCAGAGGGGCGTAGATTTCCAGAGTTTCTTTGGCAATCTCGCACTGTTTGCGAGGCAGCATATACTCCATGGTGCGCATATTATGAAGGCGGTCGGCTAACTTGACGAGCACAACACGCACATCTTCAGCGATGGCCACAATCAGTTTGCGGAAATTCTCCGCTTGCCTTTCTTCTTTAGAGCTGAAGCTGAATTTGCCCAGCTTTGTCACACCTTCGACAATTTTGAGTACCGGCTTGCCGAACTTCTCTTCCATCTCCTTCGGCTTGACGTCGCAATCTTCCAGGACGTCGTGCAGGAGACCGGCAGCTATGGTCTGGTAATCGCAATTGAGCTCGGAGAGCAGGCAGGCTACTTCGACCGGATGAATAATATAAGGCTCTTCCGACTTGCGGACTTGCCCGTCGTGACTTTTGAAGGCAAATTCATATGCCTTGCGGACAAAGTCAAGTTCTTCTTGGGCCCGCTGCTGGCGGCCAAGGATTTCAAAGAGTCTCGCCTCAATGGGCTGGAGCATCAAAAGGTTCCTATAAAATAATGCGCCAGCCCGGCACGGCGGCGTTAATGAAGATTATACAATTGTCGAAAGGCTTATCCCAGCGGTCGTGACGAACTATTTCAGCAAATTATGAAGGCGGCCGGGGCTGTCTCAACCCGGGAGCTTCCGGGGTTTTCAAGCGGGGAGGGCTTTTCGCGCCTCGCCCGCAGAAGTTAAACCGATAACGGTTTAACTTCCAGAAATTTCTAAGCATAGATATATCGGACATTTTAGAGCTGGTTGGCAAAGCAAGGCATTTACGGCGCACATAACCCGAGCATGTTGCAGTCACTTAGTGGCGGGCTGCTTTCCGGGAACTTTGCATCCGGGCCCTCGTCAACTGGCTAAGAGCAGCGAGCCGAAGGCATGGCTAAGCTGCTGACTGTTGCGTTCGTCTCATGAAGTAGGTAACTAATATGCGCAAATCGCTTGCGCGGAGCACCGCTTTTGGTGCCGCCGTGATTGTCTCGTTGTTGTCCTTTAGTGCCGGAGCTCCCGTATTTGCCGAAACGGCTCAAGCCAATTTCTCAACGAAGCATATAGCCATGGCAGTTCCTTTGAACGGCGTCGTGCATGCAGAGCAAGATATGGGGCGCAAGACCTTCGTCGTCAGCAAAACCGTAATTCATGCAACACCCGAAAAGCTTTTTGAAATCATCACCGACTACACCAATGCGGTGAAGTATTTCACCAATTTGACCGATTGCCAGGTCTTGAGCGAAAAGAATGGCGTGAAAAACGTCAGATTTCACGCCAAAGCATCAGGCATCATGAAGCTCGACTATGTTCTGGCCATAGACCAGAGCAAGCCCGGTCGCATCGAGTGGACACACGTAAAAGGTTCATTCAAAGCCAACGAAGGCTATTGGCAATTCAGTCCTGTAGACAATGGAAAGTCGACATTGGTCACCTATGCAAAACACGTCCAGCCTGGTTTCTTTGCACCGAAAATCTTCGTGCACAAAACACTTAAGGACACCGCCGAGAACATCTTCAGAGACTTACGACGGACCGCCGAAGCGCCCAGAGTCGCTCAAGACACTTCGCTGAAAGTCGTCAAATAGAGGTTTAAGCCACAGAAGACGCCGAAAGAAAACCTTTCGGCGTTTTTCTATTTCACCAAGAGACTTTCTCTCTCCTTAATCTCATCCACACGCCGCCACTCTGCGGCTGTCAATTGACCTGATTCCAAATCGACGCCAAAGGTAGTCTCGAAACCATTTTTGAAAGCTGGAATCAACTCCAGTGCCGACACCACGCTGCCTGTTATTTCGAACAAATTGGCATGGCGCTGACTTTCTTCTTCAGCGCCTTTTTTAGTAAGCAGCAACTCGCCCATCAGATTTTGTTCCTGGCAAAGTAGAATCGATCCGTGCTGTAATAGCGCGTCATGGCGGCGCAACTGCGCACTGCCGACAATCTTCTTGCCCTGGTAGTGGAGGTCGGCTGTGGTTGTCGCCGTGAAGCAATCGAGTATTTGGCGGGATGCTGCTTGCCCCTGCCCGATTTCCACCGCCACACCCAGAGTTTTGAAACCGACGATCAATGCCTGGCAAATTTTTTTATACGATTCGATAACGCTCGAGCCTAAAACTTTTCCCTGACCGCTCGCGGATCCGACAAAGGAATATGTCAGCTCATCAATATGGAGAACAGCACGGCCGCCGGTGGGCCGTTTGACCACGTCAAAGCCGCGCGCCACTATTTTTTGACGCACTTTCTCCGGAAGTTTTTGTCCATAACCAATCGACACTGCTGGCGGTGCCCATCCATAGAAGCGCAAAGTAGGCGGCACTTCACCAGCCACATGAGCATCAAGGATAGCCTCATCGACGGCCATGTTGGTGGCGGCATCAAAGCTTTCAAAATCAATTAAGCGCCAGGTTTCTTTCATGAAATGACGGACTATCTACACAACACTTGCTTTGACGATTTGCTCCATAGCAACCGGAACATCGCTAAAAGAGAAGGCTTCGTTCAAAAGCGGCAGGGCAGCATCGTATTCACCCTCCGAATCAGCATGCACCGTAGCCAGCGATGAACCGCCCTGGATAACGGAGCCGACCTTTCCAGCCAAAACAACTCCCACCGCCAAATTGATCGGATCGTCTTTTTTCGTGCGCCCTGCTCCCAGTATCTTGCATGCTTCGGCAACCTTCCTGCCGTCGATATGCTTGATCCATTTTTGACCGGTGCCGGGCAGTAGAAGATCGAATTCGTGTTTGGCAGTCGGCATCAATTCCGGCTTTTCGATAACATCAGGATTGCCCCCCTGGGCAACGATCAATTTACGGAATTGCTCTAAGGCGGCACCACTTTCCATAAGCTGGGTCAATTTCAAACGTGCCGCTTCTTCGTCCTTTGCCTTGCCGGCCTTAACCAGTGCGAGCGAACCAAGAGAAAGCGTCAATTCGTGAAGGTCGCCTGGACCTTTTCCTTTCAAAGTTTCAATCGCTTCTATTACTTCGAGTGTATGTCCGACCGCCATTCCCAGCGGCTGCTCCATATTGGTGACAACGGCCGTGATCGGCCTTTTGATCAGTTTGCCCACTTCCACCATTACTCGCGCCAGATTTTGCGCTTTCTCTTCGGTTTCCATGAAGGCACCACGTCCGCACTTCACGTCGAGAATAATTAAATTGGTGCCGGCTGCAGCCTTCTTCGAGACAATCGATGCGGCAATCAGAGGGACTGATTCGACAGTGCCCGTCACGTCTCGCAGCGCATAAATCTTGCCGTCCGCCGGAGCCAATTCCTGCGTCTGTCCGGCAATCGCCATGCCGATGTCTTTTACTTGTTTGATAAATTGATCTATGGAAATATCAGTTTTGAAGCCTGGAATAGCTTCCAATTTATCGATGGTGCCACCTGTATGTCCCAGGCCTCGCCCGGACAATTTGGCCATGGGCAGGCCGGCAGCGGCCATCAGAGGAACGAATACGAGTGTTGTTTTGTCGCCCACTCCACCGGTCGAATGCTTGTCGGCAACGAGAGGCCCGACTGAAGAGAGGTCCAGCACCTCTCCGGATTTGCACATGCCGTCCGTCAGGTATGCGGTTTCTTCCAGACTCATGCCTTGCCAGCAAACTGCCATTAGCCAGGCAGCCAGTTGGTAGTCAGGCACCGACCCGGTCATGACACCGTTCAGCAAAAAGTCAATCTCTTGCTTGGTATGCTCTTTTCCTGAACGTTTCGCCAGGATTACATCGACCATTCTCACGGGCTCTTCTCCCTGAAGACGAATTGAATTGTAGCGGTTAGAAGTGTGCTTTCTTTGCCTTGTAAATTTGTCCCTTAAAAAGCTTGGCGAAAAAATTCCAGGATCCTCTTGACGACTCGCAAATCTTCTGCATAATGGTCATAGGGACCCCGGCCTATGAAAAACACTATTTACTCACGGCCGGGTCCCATCTTTGTTTTCGCTCGCGTGTCTAAAAGCTAGACCGCGAGTTTTTTGTTTCTTGGCGTCTCAACCTTAGACGGTAAGCCGGTTTTAACAGCAAGTCTTTTGCTATGCTGTGCTGCGCTTACAGGAGATCTTTGCTTGCAGTTATTGCCACAGGCGGAAGCCAGAAATGAAAAGAGCGGGCAGCGTCCCAGACTCGGGCAAATAAATTTCGTCAATTGCCTGCCTGTCCACCTGCCTTTGACATCTGGACTGGTGCCGATAGAAGCGGATATTACAGAAGAAACGCCGGCCAATCTCAACGCCGGTTATTCGACCGGTGCTCTTGACCTGGGAGCGATGAGTTCGTTCTATTACCTCTGCAATCAGGACGATCTGGTGCTGTTGCCCGGACTGTCTATCTCGACCTGTAAAGAAGTCGGCTCGGTTCTCTTTTTCAGCAAGAACCAGATCAATAAGGACAGCCACATTGAAGTGCCGGCATCATCCGCCACATCGGTTGCTCTTCTCAGGCTCTATCTTGCATGTGTCCATGGAGTCGAAGCAAGGTTCACAGCGTCACCGAGGCCGGACTTGGGCGGTAAGGAAATCGATGCGGCCCTTGTTATCGGTGACAGAGCCCTGACGGTCGATGCCGAATGGACGAAGCAATCAGAGCGAGTCGACCTCGGTCAGTGGTGGTCGACCAATTTCAAAACGCCCATGGTTTTTGGCGTTTGGGCAGCCCGGAAAGACTGGTACGAAACCAATCTGGAAAAATTCCAACGCTTGGCGGAAGATTTAAGAACCGCTCGTAATCTTGGTTTGAGCACCATTTTCGAGGAAGTTCTGGATCAGGCTCAAGCCCGCACAGACTTGAGCCGCGAGCGTCTCAGGCGATATTTCCTGGAAGAACTGGATTATTCCATGAGCAATGAGCACGAGAAGGGTCTTCAGCTTTTCAAAGAACAGTTGAAAGCAAAATCGATTTTGTCCTGACCTGGCATTCGTTTGGTCTTGTCTTGCAGCCTGACGCCTATTCTCTTGTCAACTTCGTAGATTCGCAAAGTATGAGCGATTCAGATGGCTTAACTATTGTTATACTTAACTAGGCTGATCGGCCGGTAAAACCACCAGGTCTCCGACTAAAGAAATCAGTCGCTGCATAGCCGTAGTTTCAGCGCAGCCTTTTGCAAACAGCATGACTGAATCGCCTTACCAAAAAATGCCGCAAGGCGGCCAGCAAAATTCACAAGCGCTCGTATTGCAGGGGCGCTATGAAATTATTGACCAGCTGGGTCAAGGCGGCATGGGCACCGTGTATCTGGCGCGGGACCACCGGCTGCACGGCAGAACCTACGTCATCAAAAAGTTGCGAGACGATTTTTTCCGCGATGAAGACCGCGAGAAAGCGATGGCTTTCTTCATGCGTGAAATTGAAGTGCTTTGCGATTTGAAGCACCCGAATATTGTCGATATCAAAGATCATTTCCCTGAGGGCAACGACTATTTCATCCTTATGGAATATGTGGAGGGAAAAAACCTCCATGAGATGCTGCACGAGCGTGGTGAGCCCTTTGCCGAGGACCAGGTTCTGGAATGGTCCGTGCAGATTTGCAAGGTGCTCAATTATTTGCATACGCATGACCCGCCCGTCATTTATCGCGATCTAAAACCAAGCAATGTCATGATCGATACGCTCGGACGCGTAAAGCTGGTCGACTTCGGAATTGCACGCCAGTATCGCGATGATTCCGACAATACCCACGTCGTCTCGGCCGGCTATTCACCGCCTGAGCAATACTGGGGCGCTGCCGAGCCACGCTCTGATGTTTATGCTCTGGGTGCCACCATGTCTTTCCTTCTGACCGGACAAGAACCACTGGCGCTGCAAACGTCTTCGCCCAGAAAACATATAGATTCTCTTTCCGAGCATATCGACTACATCGTCCAGAGAGCTACAGCGCAAGACCCCTGGCTGCGTTTTCAAAATGCGCTGGAAATGCTCGAAGAACTGGAGTATCAGCCCGAGCTAAAAAAAGGTTTGCCGCAGGGCAATTGGATCTGGGGCGGCATAATTGGAGTGTCTGTTGTTGCGCTGGCATTTGCCATTTTGTATGTGGGCTGGCACAGTGCCCTGGGGCTCAAACAAGATGGGCAGGCAGTAGCCAGCAAAGACGGCAAAGACGTCGCCAAAATTGAAAAGCAATTGAAAGATTTTGAAGATCGAGAGCAAAAGGTGAAAGAGCAACTTGAAGTGCTAAAACATCACATCGAAAGCGAAGGCAAGAAAAAGAGTGAAGAAGAGCCGCCCAAAGTCGCGGCAACTCAGCCGGATCTCGGCTCGCCCAGCCTGTCTGCAATGCCGCTTCCACAGGTCAGCCCTATTCCCGGATCAGAAGCAAGCAAAATGAAAGAGCCGGAAATAATCTTCCAGGAAGACAGCGAGGCTCAACTGACTGATCCTGAAGGTCTGGCTCCTCTTGAGGAAGACTCTCACAAGTCGCCTTTCGGATTTCCTATCTTCAAATCCACAGAAGCCCGCTAAATACAATAACTCAGCAAGGTCCGAGATTTTTACAATGCCTTTTTTGCAAAAGATAAGAGAACATCTTTTGGAGAGTGCTCTTTTTGGTGCTGCTGCCGGATGCGTTAGTCTGGCAGCGGCGGCGCTCGTGAATGGTATCGTTCTCAGTATCACTCACGGGAAGCTTAGCTTTCTGGTCAACGGCATGATCGGCATCTTCTGGGCACTCTTCGTAGGCGTTCCCATGGGAGCAATGTGGGGGGCAACCATACTTAACGTATTGCGATTGACAAGACAGTTGGGTCGCGATTTTTGGCCGCATATTCTCGTTTATACAATCGGTGGCGTAGCTGGATTGCTCATCGCTTACACGCCGCTGGGCAAGACAATGGCAACAAATTTCAGCGCATTGAGCTATACAACCGGCATTTTGGATCCTTTTGCTCCGGTAAGTCAGTGGATTCCAATCATGCCGATAACCGGAACAATTGCTTTGATGCTGATTCCAATCTGGAAGAAAAATTTTTCTTCAGGCAAGCAAAAAGCCAGCGCCGAAGCCAATTCAGTGGGACGCTGAAGTTTCACTTTTCTCGAAACGCCCAGTCTCAGTGAATGAGATTTGCGTACGCTAAACCAATTAGCGCCGCACCAAATATGATGCGATAAACGATGAAGATCCAGGTTGAGTGATTGCTCAGGTATCTGAGCAGCCAGGCAATTGCCGCATAACTAACGACCGCAGACACGATAGTGCCGACTACCAGAGCGACGACACTTGACTCGGTGGTTCCTCGTTCGACGAAATGTTTGAGCTCAAACAAACCACTCAATGTGGTGGCAGGTATGCCAAGCAGGAAACTAAATCGTGCGGCGTCTTCGCGTTTGAGATTGGACAGCATCGCAACAGTCAGTGTAGAACCGCTGCGCGAACAGCCGGGAATCAACGCAAGAGCCTGCCCCAGACCGATTATCAAACCGTCCTTGACGCCAATCGAGTCAATTGATCGCGTATGTTTTGCCACTTTCTCTGCCACCAGCAGTAGCAAACCCATAACGATTGACGCAGTTCCGATTACGTAAAGACTGCGCAGGGGGCCGTTATTCTCTTCCAAAATTCCTTTGAGAGCCAGTCCAATGACACATACTGGAATTGTGCCCACCACTATCGCACCGGCGATTCTGGCATCCTTGCTGGCCAGGTCACCCTTTTTTATAGCGTTGAGTGATGCAATGGAAAGTTCGACTATGTCTTTTCTAAAATATGTAAAAAGAGCAAGAACAGAACCAAGCTGGATAACAGCCGTAAAATCGACGCCCGGATCTGCCCAGCCCAGAAGCGCAGGCACGGCTCTCAAATGCGCCGTGCTGCTTATCGGTAAGAATTCTGTCAGTCCTTGAACTATTCCCAGGACTATCGCTTGCAGTGTTTCCATCTAGTTAACTTGGTTCCACATCCGGAGGCGTAATCTCTCCTGTCTTTCTTATGAAGCTGCGGTCTTCTCTTTCACCGCGATGCTCGCCTTTCCAGCCAAACAGTTTGCTTGCCGGTTTTGCCGTTTCATCTTCGGGTTTATTCTCCAGACCAAGCAAGGAAAGCAGATTCATAAGGCGCTCGGATGAATCGTCATCCATATCGGTCATCTCGACGCCCATTACAGTTTTGTTGGCCAGCCAGTTTCTTTCTGTGCGAATCACACGACAAACGGCATCGATATTGCCGGATTTCGTTTCGACCTGGACAACAATGGACTCACCAACGCCAAATTTTTCGGGCAAATCCATTTGAGAAATGAAAGCAATACCCGAGCTGGAAATATCTTGAGTGCGAAGGTGAAAAACCGCCTCTTCATTTTCCAAACGAATAGTCGCATTCACATCCAGAGAAGCTCTGGGCGTCCGGCGCCTTTGCAGTAGAGCTTCCAGACGCGGTGCCGAGCAAATCAGGGCCGTGCGTCCTGAAAATAATTGAGCACCAAGAACACTGGTCGCCCACATTCCGTTGAAGGAATTTTCCGACGATTCATTGACGAACCACATTCGCGTGCCCTTGGGCAGAACTTTATTGGCTTCGCGACTGGTTTTCAATTGAACCAATATTTTCTCGCCGATTTTGTCGACAATAGTTGCACGCCCGAAGCCGACTTCTCCGGGAGCAGCCTCAACTTTTACTTTGTAAGCTTTACCTTTTTGAAACACAAAACACTTTACGAAGCCAGGGTTTCCGTTCGTTTTCAGCCTGATAGAGTTCGGGCTCAGACGGCACCCATCAATTATCGCACTCGCCTAGCCGGTTTTGTCGTTCTTTCTGGAAGTCAACAACCAGCCTGTAGACATCTGAGCGTTTTCGTTTGAACAATTTTGCTGCATCCTGCGCAACATCCGACGGACGATCACCCTGCTCGAGGCGCAAGCGGACATATTCTTCATATTCTTTTGCCGCGAGTGTATCTTCATCCCCATCTTCTGAATCCGAGCGGCGGTCACCTTCTACAACGAGAACATATTCCCCGCGCGTCTGTGATTGACGGACCTTATCGGCGATCTCTTCCAATGTGCCGCGGATAAATTCTTCGTGCATCTTGGTCAATTCTCGTGCCAGACAAGCTTTTCGCGTACCCATCAGGGCGCAGGCCTCAGAAAGGGTGCGCTCCAATTTATGAGGAGAGATATAAAAGACAAGAGTCCTGGTTTCCTTCACAAGGCTGATCAAGACATCGCGCACATCCTTAGGCTTGTCAGGCAGAAAACCTTCAAAAGAAAAGCGGTCACAAGGCAAACCGCTGCCCACCAGGGCCAATAGAAACGCACTTGGTCCGGCAATAGGCACGACCGTAAAGCCCAGCTCGACGGCTTTGGAAACCAGCTCTCCACCTGGATCTGAAATCAAAGGCGTACCGGCATCCGAAAGCAGGGCGACAGTAAGTTCCTTTTCCGCCGCCTCGCTCAACATGGCCAGGCGTTCGTGCTCATTGTGGGCGTGACAGCTCACCAGCTGTTTTTTTATCCCAAGGTGATTGAGCAATTTGGCACTGACGCGAGTGTCTTCCACTAATAAAAGATCGGCGCTTTTCAGCACATCCTTTACTCGTTCGCTCAGGTCGCTCAAATTGCCGATCGGGGTAGCAACTATATATAGAATGCCTGCCAAGAGGTTTCGCCCCCGCTGCCTGTCGGTTCTAAAACATCCACAGTATCCGGCATCCGAGACTTTTTACAGACTTTTCTACAGCTGTAGATAATTTAATTGCAGACCTTAAGAGCACCAACTTGCAATTCATCTTGATTCTTCTCCCCGTCACTCAGTCCATGCTTTCAGACAAAGATCAGCGGTGGTAATTTTTTCCAGTGTGCGAGAACATTGAACAGCTGATGTTTTACACGATTTCTTTGCGCAACATTTGATGAATCGGCTGAAAGCACCATCCTCAGGCAAAAAGGCTTTGATGCAACTGCGTCTTGCAGTAGCTCGCGCAACAGTCCGTTACGCACTAGATACAAGAGGTGCTCACCTCGATATACCAGATGCGGCGGAGGTTTCCGAACTTTGCGATGAATACGCTTTGCGCGCTTTAGCAATCTGGCTTGCCACCGCTTGTGGTTCGCATATATGCAGATCAGCTATGTCAAAAACAAATCGGCATGAAAATAACAGCCTGCTATCTGACGTGGTTAGGACGAATGAATATCCGTTTGCCTCACCGGTTAGCGAAGAGTTGGAAAGAGAGTTGGAAGCCATCACTCGAGATCATCTCTCTTGCGGACTGGCTCCCAGTGTGGAGCTCCTGGGAACCCTATTCGAGCTGATAGCCAATCAAAGTCTGGATATATCCTTGGAAAATGGCGGAAAAGTCGGATTCGATATTCAGGCTAAAGAAAGAAGGCGCATTGTCGGCCAGTTTTATACGCCACCGCATGTAGTGAAATACTGTTTTGATATAGCTTTTCGTGAAAAGTTAGCCGAGTTAATCAAAAGCCTTAAACCGGCTAAATCTCAATTCAAGCTTCTCGATCCGTCTTCAGGGACAGGAAATTTTCTTTGCGGTTTCCTTCTATATGTACGGAATGCAATCGAGGACGAGCGCTGCCAAACTGCAAAACTTCTATATTCGCTGGCTTGCAATTCGATATACGGACGCGAGCTTGATCCTCGCGCGGCAGCCTTAGCAAGGCTGTGCGTTAAGTTCACTTGCGCTGATGCGGTCGGACATCTTTGCTCTGATGAAGGTGAAAATTGCCGGTCGCTTTACGAGCAACTCTCAGAAAAACTCAGGCGGCACATTCTCGTTTCCGATTCTCTGCTGGCGGCCAGCCTGCTGCCAAAAGAGTTGCAGTCGACTTTCGATCTGGTCATCACCAATCCGCCCTATGTAAGCTTCGGCGCGCGCAATCAAAAAACGCTGCTGTCTACATCTGCGCGGTTTTTGAAGACGAATTATCCACAGGCGGCCGAATATAAAGTTCGATATCACTCGATATTCCAGGATGTGGCAATTCGATATGCGCGCACCGGCGGCAGTATCGTCCTTCTCGTTCCGGACGGCTTCCTGACCGGCAGCTATTACCGCAAATTGCGACTCCTTTTGCTCTCCAGCTGTCGCATCGTTTCTCTGAGCGAATTGCCGGCCAAAATAATGCCG
Organism: Cyanobacteria bacterium PR.3.49; assembly: GCA_013997645.1. Lineage (GTDB taxonomy): Bacteria > Cyanobacteriota > Vampirovibrionia > Obscuribacterales > Obscuribacteraceae > QKMZ01. The sequence goes on along the minus strand of PNKB01000007.1, from coordinate 13,040 downwards.
GAGGCTGTGGTGGGCAGATGGTGCGTGGCGCACTATAAAAAACAGAGCAATGCTGAATCCGACTATCCTGTTGAACTCGCCACTTTCATCGATGAAAGAGGTTCTGCCTTGGATGCATCGATTGATTTAGAGGCGGGCAAGACTTACAGCTTGCCGATCTCGGAGCTTCACGACAAATCCAATGACACCTTCAGACTGGTCTTCAACAAAGAAGATCATGAATTACTGAGATTGACCGACGCGTTGCCCAGATTGAAATCAGCACTGAACGGTTATACAGGAATACGGTCTTTGACGGGGCGAAACTCTATAACCGGGCGAAGCCAGGAAAACCAATTCTGGCGCCGCGGCATTACATCCGGTGCGCAGGTGAGGCGCTTTCAAGTTTCGTGGGATGGCGATTGGATAAATGTAAATCCGGATTTGCTCTTCAAAGGCGGTTTCAACGAAAGGATTGTTGAGAATCCCAAAATTTTGGTCAGACAAACAGGCGATTCTCTGGTTTGCGCCTATGACGATGGTGGGCTGTATCACTTGAATAACGTGCACAGCTTTTCTCCTGCTGCTCACGTCAATTCTACGCAGACAAATAGTTTCGATATGCTCTCTCTTTGCGCTCTCATGAATTCGACGCTCTGGAAACACATCTACAGATTGCGAACCAGAGAGACAGGACGCGCCCTTGCGCAAGTCGACATTGATGCGGTTGAAGCTCTGCCTCTGAAACATGTGAGCGACGAACTTGTAGTTCGCATATCCCACCTGACCAGGCTTCTGGCTGACCTACTATTGAACGCATCATTGAAATCTTCGCCCGATTCCGCACAAAAAGCCGACGATCTGATACTCTTCATCGACAGGTCTATTGACAGGCTCGTGTACGATGCTTACGAACTGGATCCTCAATTAGTCGACCGTGTCGAACAGGTGAGTGCGGCAACAGGCAAGCGGCTGCCGTCATCTAAAGAAGTACAGGAGTTTATCGAGGGAAATTCATGGTAAGAGGCGCAATTTTACTTTCAGCCGTTATCTGCCTCGTTCAGCCTGGCTGGATGCCATCAGCGCAGGCTGAAAATCCTCTTACACGCATGAAGAACGCGGCCATGCAAAAGGTCAGCGCTGCTCAACACAGGATCACCGCACCTGTGACCAACGCCAACAGAAAAAATGCCGGAGCCGCCAAAGAAATCAGAGATAAGTGGGCGGTTTTCATCGGCGTCAGTCAATTTCAAGATCACGCGGTGACACCGCTCAAGTTTGCTTTTAAAAACACAACCGCATTGATCGATGTTTTCAAAAACGTCGGCGTGGGCAGATTCGCACCCGATCACGTTCTTGCCATCGCCAATTCGGCAGCCTCGAAAGATGCCATCGAAAAAACGCTCACAGATGAATGGCTGTGCAAAAAAGCATTACCTGAAGATCTGGTCGTTATCTACATTTGCACTCGCTATGTTGCAAGCAATGGCGCAGAAGACGCGCTTCTTTTTGCCAACGACACAAGACTGGAGAATGCCCAAGCAGACGGCATTCCACTGAGCGAATTGCTTGCCAATGTTAAAAGACGCCTGCAATCGAAACGCGTGCTCGCGCTTCTCGATTTGTCGCCTGTGCCGTCCGGTGAAACCGGCAATGCCGGTTTAGATATAGAGAAAATCGCTCACAAGAGCGGCATCAGCATTTTGTCAGCCACCGCTGGCGCTCAGCAATCGCAAAACTCTGCTGTGGGTCCACTCTCGGCATTTACCCAGTACGTAATTGAAGGCATGAACAGCAGCATGGGCACCTTGCCTCTGGCTGCAATCGCCGAGCATGTCGTGGAAAGCGTAAGCAAAGACGCGCGCAACATCCACAATAAAGAACAGACTCCGCTTTTCATTGCCGCCGCCGACAGTCCCGACATTACTGAAGTTCCACTGGGCGTGCGGCTGAAGAGCTCGACGCCTGAAAAAACGGTGGCCATCGGACACCCTGTAGATCAGCTCGGCATGCACAGACCGGACATCATCGCCGGCTCACCTGGACGAATGGCACGTTCAAGAACCCTGATTGCCTCGGCAAATATTCCTGGTGCTGATTTGACTGTCGCACAGGGTGCTGCGCCGGCAACCAAGCCGGCCAAGACGGTTGTCGACACAAAACCTGCCTCAGCCGGAGCTCCTGCCGCCAAGCAGCCGGCTAAGCCTGCCAAAGAAGCCGATGAAGACGAAGACGAGGGCGATCCTCAAAATGTCGACATGGGACCTTATGTAAAAGAGATGAAACAGCTGATTCAGTCGAAGTGGACGCCGCCTAAAGGCATGCAGGAAAAACGCGTAGTCACTGTATTTACGATTATGCGCAACGGCACAATCGAACAACCGACCGTCGTGGAAAGCTCCGGCACCGAGTCGGTAGACGAATCGGCAATCGCAGCACTGAAAGCGTCCTCTCCCCTGCCGAAATTACCGAAAGGTTCGCCCCAATTCATCCAGATTCGCTATAAATTCGACTGGAAAGTAAAGCCCAGCAGCAGCAATTAACCGGGCAAACACGATCGATCTGCACTGATGTATTATTTCTTTTGAGAAGTTGCTCCAACTACGTAATTACCGCATTGACTGCCACCAATTGGCAGGGTAATTATGAGAATGAGGTATCAGGTCTGCTTTGACCCCCGAATTTCAAAGCGACAGTTACTATCCGTTTTATTGCGCAGCAGACACCCGATGGCAGATTGAGGGCAGGTGCTTTTATGAGCAGAGATGTAGGTAGAGAAGTTCCAAAAGGCGGTGGCGACAAGAATAACGACGGCTCCGCTCAAATGCATCGTGAAGCTTACGAAAGCAAAGAGAAAAAAGAGAAGCAGTCGAAAAAAGACGTCGTTCAGCAGACTAAAGAAGTCAACAAGATCAATGACAATAAATTAAAGACCGCCGACCAGGTAGTCAATGATTACGCCAAGTCTGAACGCGGCGAAAACATCAAGGCTCTGCGCACGACTCTTGCCGGTCCAAACGTTGAGCAATACTGCAAAGACGGAGCTCAAGCGGCTGTCGACTGGGCGCAAAGCCAGGCGGACAAAGGCGGATACGGCAAATTGATGGCTGGAATTTTGACTCTGACTGGTCCTCCCGGTGAAAATTCGGTGAAGAACAAGGGCGGCTCCCAGGGCAGCGGACCATCTACGCCTCAGCCCAAAGGTCCGACCATCGATCCCAACAATTTCTAAGCTGAACATAATTTGTAAGCAAAGGTTTTCGCCGAAAAGTCTGGCGGGGTCGCAATCCAATCGACATGTGTTAGAATACCAACCTTCGAAACGTACAACAGGTCAGGATTCTAAGCCGTGCCTAATATCAAGTCAGCAAAAAAACGTGTTTTGGTAGCCGAGCGCAATCGCGTTCGCAACAAAACATGGAAATCCGCAGTCCGCACCGTTCGTAACAACGTTGCCGATGCAGTCAAATCGACCAGCGCAAAAGATGCCAATGCAGCTCTCAGCCAAGCTTACGAAGTAATCGATAAAGCAGTGGCAAAAGGAGTTTTGCACAAGAACGCCGCCGCCAGAAGAAAATCTCGTCTGGCCACCAAAGTTCAAGCGCTCTCAGCCAAGTAGTCGCAAGACAATCAACATCATCATAAGTCGGCGCCGCGGCGTCGGCTTTTTGGCACATACTTGAAAACCGCACGGCCAGCAAATTTCCAATGATCTTTCCCGGCAAAGATCATTGAGCGGAGCGGCTTTTCCCGCTATATTGATAACGGAAATCCTCTGAAATCGAGACGTAGTTTGGTTCTTGTCATTCAATACATTTCCAATCGATATGTAAAAGGAGTCTATGAACACACATCCTGGCGGTTTGGAACATACATTGGAAATAGACAACACTTTTGTTGAGTCCAGAAGCACTAAGCAGGCAGCCTTGCGCAATACCGATTTGAAACTTGAAAATCTCGCCGAACCGGTTCACTTCATCGGTATCGGCGGCATCGGCATGTCGGCTTTGGCGCGTTTGCTTCTAAACGAAGGCAAGGCGGTCTCCGGCTCGGATAAGCAAGCTGGTGAAATCACCCAGGAACTGGAAGCCATGGGCGCCAAGATCTACATCGGGCATCAAGCTGAAAACGTTGCTGCAGCAGGCTGCCTTGTGATATCAACAGCAATCGTCAATGAAAACCCGGAGTTGGCGTCGGCACGTGCTCGCAGCTTGCCGGTCTACCACCGCTCTGAAATGCTTTCTGCAATTTCGGCCAAATCGAAAACTGTTGCCGTAACAGGTACGCACGGCAAAACCACGACAACAGGAATGGTGGCGCAAGTCTTGATCGACGGCGGTTTGGATCCGTCTGTCGTTGTAGGCGGAATTTTCGAACGCATAGGCAGCAATGCGCGTTACGGAAAAGGCGGCTATTTTGTTGCAGAAGCAGACGAATCAGACGGCACCCACGCGCGACTGGCTTCCCATGTGGCAATCATAACGAATATCGAACCGGATCACTTAGAGAATTATCCTGGTGGTATGGCCCAAATCGAAGAAGCAATGCTCGAATTCTCTGCCCGCTCTCAAAAGGTCATTGTCTGTCTCGATGACGCCGGATGCAGGCATTTGCTCCAGCGGATAAGCAAACCCACTGTCACTTACGGACGCTCGGATCTGGCACCGGAAGCCCTTTACAGATACGATTCATTGCCCGGATTCGCCATGCGCGTATACAAGGGTCCGGAATTGCTCGGTCAGTTGACATTGAAAGTTCCCGGCGAGCATAACAAGCAAAATGCTCTGGCCGCCATCGTTACCGGCATGGAATTAGGAATTGCATTCGATACGGCTGCGCGTTCGATGGAAACATTCGGCGGCGTCGCCAGAAGATTTCAAATCAAAGGCGAAGTAAATGGCACAGTGATTGTCGATGACTATGCGCATCATCCCACCGAAGTCGTGGCAACATTGCAGGCCGCAAAGCAGTATTTGCTCGCTCAAAACGGCAACGGCACGGCGAAGACGTCCAGAGTCGTAGCCGTTTTCCAACCCCATCAACCCGGACGCCTGCGCGATCTCTGGCAGGAATTTCTCAAATCTTTCCAGGCTGCTGATCTGGTTTTGATAACGGATATTTATGTCGCCAGGGGCGGTGCCATTGAAGGCATTACCTCACAGCGTTTTGTCAGCGAGATGAATCATGCCAACGTGAAACATCTGGCCGGTAAGACTGCGGACCTGCCCACTCAGATTGCCGGTTTTCTTGAGCCGAACGATCTGGTTTTGACGATCGGCGCCGGTGATATTACTGATGTTGGCAGCGAGCTCATCAAATGCTTGAAAAAAAGCCAGGGATAAAAGAAGTGCAAAGCGACGCTCCTTTGGCGCGCTACACCACACTTAAAATCGGCGGAGAAGCAAAACGCTTGATCCAGCCGTCCTCGGCAGACGAGCTGGCGGCAATCATAGACGATTTGTCCAAGGGCAGCGAACCATGGTTCGTCCTGGGCGGCGGCTCTAACTTGTTGGTTTCTTCAAAAGGCTTTGCAGGCACTGTGGTGAGAACCACTCAAATAACAGCTGTGGAACGACTTGAACACGATTTGATTGAAGCTGGCGCCGGATCAAGGCTACCGCATCTGGCCCGGCATGCGGCTCAATGGGGTCTGTGCGGGCTGGAGTTTGCAGCCGGCATACCCGGTACAGTCGGCGGCGGCGTGATCATGAATGCCGGTGCTCACGGCAGCTCAATGTCGGAAATAGTCGAGGAAGCCACGATTTACGACGCCACTGTCAACAAAATAATTACACTCAAAAAGGACGAGCTTGGATTCGTTTACCGGCGCTGTGCCCTGGATCCTAGTAAGCATGCCGTTTTGTCTGCGAAACTCAGGCTCAATACCGACCGTCCCGAAGAAATTGAAGTGCGAATCAGGCACAATGAGGAGTATCGACTGCGCACGCAGCCAATCGGTTTTCCAAATGCAGGCAGCACTTTCAAAAATCCAGAACCGACCAAGGCGGCAGGAATGCTGCTCGATCAGTCCGGTGCCAAAGAATTGAAAGAAGGTCAGGCTGCCGTTTCCGCCCTGCACGCTAATTTCGTGATCAATCTTGGCGGGGCTACATCAGATCAGGTAACGAGCTTACTGCACAAGATGCAAAATCGGGTCATGGACAAATTTGGAGTGAGACTCAATCCCGAGTGGAAAACGCTGGGAGAATTTACAAAGGAAGAAAGAGCGGTTTGGGGACCCTGACGACAAGCAATATGGATCAAACTAAGTGACAGAAATAAATTACGTCAAATTGGGTGCAGTCGGCAGCCCGATCGTGATGTTGCACGGTTGGGGGCAGTCGCTTGAATCCATGCGTGTTTTGGGCGATTTGCTGTCGCGCTTCCATCAGGTGTATTTGATCGATTTTCCGGGATTCGGAAAAACCGAAAAACCGAAAGATGACTGGGATACTATTGATTACGCGCGCTGCATCGATGAATTGTTCGAAAAGTTGGGGCTGGAAAGTGCGATAGTAATTGGGCATTCATTCGGCGGAAGAGTGGGCATGCGCATGGCTGTTCGCCATAAAAAACGCGTCAGCGCCCTTGTTCTTATCAATTCCGGCGGCCTCAGATCGCAGATGAAAGGCAAACGCCTCTATCGCGCCAAGGTATTGAAATTGCTCTCCAACACTCTCAAATGGTGCGATTCAACCTTCGGCACTAAGTACTTTGAAGAGTGGTTCGTTCCTAGGTACGCCTCTCGAGATTATCGAAATGCCGGTGTATTGAAAAACATCCTTGTGAAAACTGTCAATGAAGATCAAAGCTCGGACGCAGGACAAATCAGTTGCCCGACATTTCTTCTCTGGGGAGAAAAGGATCAAGAAACACCGGTCGAGATGGGCTACCGGCTCAAGTCGTTGATACCGAACTCGCAATTGCTCGTACTGCCGGAAAAGGATCACTTTCCTTTCATCGATGAAGGCGCTCATCTTTGTGCTTGTTACATACTGGAATTCTTGAACAATCAAAAGCTGGAATCTCCTGCTGTGCGACAAGGAGATCTTGCCAATGTTTGAAGAATTTTCTGCCTCTCCTGAATCTATCGGCGTAGGCATCGCCCTTGCAGCACTGGGAAACATCGGCTTTTTTGAAAAGCGGGGAATGCGTTACTTGCAGTATTTCCAGCAGCAAGAGTACGAAGGTAAGCGTTTCATCGACTGGATTTTAGAGAAACATGCCTACGATAAGAAAGGAACATCGCTGACACTGTTTTGTGCTGGATTGAGCGCTGTTTTTCTCGCAGTGGACACAAGAGGAACTTTTCTCACCGGTGTATTCGCCTGCTTGGCATTGCTTCGCCTGGCTAGACAGGAAGAAGATCCGACCGGCACCGGCAAAATCACTTTGAAGATGACCGAGCGGGCCCGGCGCATTTTTCGACTGGCAATGTGGATTTATGTTGCCGCTGTGACACTGACAGCGGTGGCATCCTATTGCCTGGCGCAAGTGTACAAACTGCCTGTTTTCCTGGCTGCATCAGTACTGCTGATTCAATGTCAGCCGCTCTTCTTAGTACTGGCCAAGCTGATTTTGTCCGGCAAAGAAAAGGAGCTGCAGGAAAATTTCGCCAATGACGCGCGTGCCATCATTCGCACCGTCAAACCGAGAATCGTCGGCATCACCGGCAGCTACGGCAAAACCAGCACAAAAGTCATACTGGCCGACATCCTTTCAACAGTCGGACCGACTTTCAGCACGCCGCGCAGCATCAATAGCTATATGGGCATGACCAGGGAAATTAGAGAACGCATGCGGCCAGGGCATCGTTTTGCCGTTGTGGAAATGGGCGCCTACTACATAGGTTCCATCAGACGAATGTGCACTCTCACGCCCCCTGATGCCGCCATTATTACAGCCATCGGCGGCATGCACCTGGAGAGATTCGGGTCTGCAGAAAACGTTTTCAAAGCAAAATCGGAACTGGCACAGGCGGTTCCTGCCGACGGAATACTTGTGGTCAATGGTGACAATGAATTCTGCCGCCGAGTCGCCCAGGATAATCCAAAGCGAATCACCCGCATTTACGGATTGGATGCCGGCACAGGACATCTTGATGCTTACATGCATGACATTGAGGCAAGCGCGGACGGCACCTCTTTCATCATCGATTATGAAGGCAGGTCCTATAAAGGATTCACCAAGTTGCTGGGCAAGCCGATGCTGGGCAACATACTTGCTTCGTTCACCATGGCTGTTTCATTGGGCTTGAATCCAGATTTGGTGATTGCCGCCATACGTCATGTAAAAACCGAGAGCAATCGCCTCGAGCCCGTTAAGACGACACCGGCATCCTTCATTGCCCATGCCAACGGCAAAGCGATTCGCCAGGGACGAGTCCTGCGTTTGAATGATGCTTACAACTCCAACCCGGTGGGCTTTGCCGCTGCCCTGGAAGTGCTTTCACAACAGAGAAGCGGACGTCGTGTATTGGTGACGCCGGGCATGGTGGAACTGGGTGACAGACAGTTCGAAGAAAACAAAAAGGCCGCCCAGCTGGCGGCGGCTGTTTGCGACATGGTGGCTATAGTCGGCTCGACCAATCGCCAGGCACTTCTGGACGGGCTCTGCCAGGGTGGGATGCCGGAAGAAAAGATCAAAAAATTCGACAAGATGTCCGAAGCATTTAGTTTTCTTGGCCATGATTATTGCCAGGACGGCGACACGGTTTTGATTGAAAACGATCTGCCCGATCTTTATGAAACGGTCCCGGTATTTTAGGAAATACAGTCAATGCATGCAAATGGGGACAAAAAAAGAAAGACTGTAGCGGTGCTCTTCGGCGGGCGATCGGTTGAGCACGAAATTTCCATCATTACCGGTCTGCAGCTGATTAAGGCGATGGACACGGTGAAGTATCGCCCCATTCCCGTTTACATCTCACCTCAAGGCAAATGGTACAGCGGCGATGCGCTGCTCGAGAAAAGCTTCTACCGGCGCATGCCGGCATCTTTGAGCAGTGTTCATGAAGTAACCATCCTGCCTGAGCCCAACATAAAAGGTCTGACGATAAGAAGACCGAAAACCAGTGACAAAGCACCATATTCGATGCTGAATCGAGCATCTGAATCAGTCATTCATGTCGATATTTTCTTGCCGGCTTTTCATGGAACATATGGAGAAGACGGCTGTATTCAGGGTCTTTTAGAATTGGCGGACGTTCCTTACACCGGTTGCAACGTACTTGCATCAGCGTTAGGAATGAGCAAGTATCACGCTAAAAAACTGGTCGAGAGTCATGGCATACCGGTATTGCCGGGAGTCGTCGTCAAGCGCGAATCTATTGAGGCTGACTACGGCAATCATTTGGATTTCTTGCGCGAGCAAGTTTTGCAACATCCCGGACTGGAGTCATTTCCGCTATTTATAAAACCGCTCAACCTCGGCTCCAGCATTGGAGTGGCCAAAGTGCGCAATATTGAAGAATTCAATTCGGCAATTGTTCTGGCACTAAAGTATGACGTTGGGGCTATTGTAGAGCCATGTCTGGATGACAAAATGGAACTCAATGTTTCCGTAATCGATGACGGTGAGCCGAAGGCATCAGTCGTTGAAATTCCCGTCTCTTCCTCCGGTGACGAGCTTACTTATGAAGACAAGTATCTGCGAGGCGGAAGCAAGAAAGGCGACAACACGCTGGCCGGCATGGCATCTCTTACCAGAGTTATCGATCCGCCGGATTTACCCGAAGAGTTGAAAACACAAGCGCGAGAGTATGCCGTCAAAGCGTTCAAAGTCTTGAATTGTTCCGGCGTTTCGCGAATAGATTTTATGCTCGACAAACGCACTAATGTGCTCTACTTCAACGAGATCAACACGATTCCAGGATCGTTTTCTTTCTATCTGTGGATGAATTGCAAGCCACCGCATTTCTACACGGAAGTAATAACGACAATCCTGGATCGAGCTGAAGACACTTATGCGCGCAAAACAGCATTGGCTCGCGAGATCGGCTTCAAAGCACTATTTAAATAGCATCTATCTGTTGAAAAACTGTTTGAGTTTGTCCCAAAAACTGACTGACGGTTGCTGTGCTTGTGTTCGTTTTCTATAATTGGAATCGCGCGCGTCCGGTCGACTCAGGCGTTCGCTGGTCTTGCGGCCTGAGTGCATGCTGGCTGGATCGAATCGTTCTGCGTCTTTTCGTGTCACCTTCTGCAAATCTTCTTCTTTAGGCTGCTCGCGATCAAGCCAATTGGCAGGACGTTTGCTCGAATCGGAATGCAGACCGGATCGCAAATTCGGATTGGTAACCGGCCCTTCATGCTTGATTGGTTTTGCCGGAGCGGCTGTCATGGCTTCCTCCGGAATTTCGAAATCGGGATGAATGCTGTGATAGATCTTGTACAGTTCATAGCGGATCTCACGCGCGCTGAACGGTCTGTCTTCGGGATTGTGAGCAGTCAGCCGGCGGATCAAATCATCCAATTCAGGAATCACATCCGGATGCGTGAGGCCGGGAGCGCTCACCGTAAGAGGCTTCGGGCGCACTCCCGTGCAAAGATGACCGAGCGTTGCACCAAGGGCATACAGGTCACTGCGGGTTTCCGGACGTCCGAAGTATTGCTCCGGCGGAGAGTAGCCTGCTGTAACTACACGTGTTGCTGCCTGTTTCGGCATGAACATACGAGCAATGCCGAAGTCTATGAATACGATCTGTCCTTCCGGTGTGAGCATCAAATTGCTCGGTTTTAGATCTCTATAAATGATTGGATAATCGCGCTCATGCAAATATTCGAGAACTTCACAGCACTGAATACCAATCTCCACGGTAGCTTCCGAGCCGAACGGCCCATAATTTTGCACGATACTGTCTAAATTCTTGCCCGGCACATAATCCATTACAAGGAAGTACTTGCCGTCGTCGGTAACGTGGAAATCGGAAAAGCGAACGATACCGGAATGATCCAATTGGCGCAATATATCGACTTCGCGCTTGAACAGTCTTTCTGCTTCGAATTGTTCGTCCGGGTTGGAAGGCTTGCTGATCAGCTGTTTGACCACGCACTGCAGATTTCCCTGCGCCTTGTCTTCAGCCAGATAAATAACGCCCATGCCGCCCTGTCCGAGCGGCTGGCAAAATCTATACCGTTGAAACCAATCGGCGGAGCTTTGCATTACGAGTTTTAACTCCGGCACTTGCACATACTGCCGTGCCTCACGAATCCGATACAGCATTAGATTCATACCACTGCCATACAGCTATCAATCGAGCCGTAAAGCCCAAAAGACGGGTCTTTTCTGTCAAGGAAAAGTCAAGAGTTGACATACGTTCGTATGGCATGCTAACTTTTAATCATCTCCCCACTGCAACTGAGTCGTACCCCTAATGCAGGCGCCACGCCTGTCGGAGGTAGAGTTATGGGTCTTGCCAATATTTCAATAGTGGGGAATCTCGTGAAGGCTCCCGAACAAATACAACTTCCTAGCGGAAAGCTAAAAACTACTCTCGTTGTGGCTGTCAATCACAGTAAGGAAAGTGAATCAGCTGACTTCTATAACGTTGTCGCTTGGGGGCGCCTGGCTGAGCTAGCCGGACAATATCTGGACAAAGGTCAGCAGGTTACCGCGACAGGAAGACTCGCGCTCGATCGTTGGACCGACAAGAACGGTCAAGCGAGAGTCACGCCTGTAGTGAGCGCAGATCAAATTGCTTTTCCCAAACGTTCCCAGTCAGACAATTTTGGAGGTAACGCAGAAATGAAAACAGCCATCAAGGGTGATTCTGTTCGCAGCGTTAAGTTCAAAGAAGCTGACGTGACGGACGACTTCGATGAGGTCGATGAAGAAGCAGGCGATGAAGAAATTGATGACGACGATGAGATCGTCGAAAGAGTGAAAGGCGTCTTTGCCGACTCACCTCCCGAAAAAGGCGGAAGGAAGCGCGCAAAAACAGCTTAGTTTTATGGGTTTAGCTCGAAGAAGAAGTAGTCATCTTGCTCTCACACCAAGCAAGAGCGGCTGTGACGTGGAAACAAGTAGAAGAAGTTATTACCTAGGGAGGAGTCTACAACAACGCTTTCTTTCACCGTATCACTGAAAGACTAGAAAGGGTCTTGCTTATAGAGTAAATATCGACTGTTTACAGAACTGGTCTCCAGTTCGAAAAAAGTAAAAGGGAAAGGCATGGGGATCGCCTTTCCCTTTTACGTTAGTAAGCACCCTCTGAGGGATTCGAACCCCCGACACCCTCCTTAGGACGGAGGTGTTCTATCCAGCTGAACTAAGAGGGCAAAACTGCTGTTCAACCGCAGGAACGGTATTTATGATCCTAGCATCCTGGCAACTTATTTTTGTCCGGCCGTCCACTTCACAAAGCGCCAGACACTGGAAGCAAAGGCAATGTATGCCAGTATCACCATAATACAGATTGCCGCCAATGCGGCTCTCAAACCATACTTCAAACTTTTCGGCTGGTAATCGAACTCAATTGCATGCGCACCCTGAGTTATGTACACAGCCCTTGTAAATCCATTCGCTCTGTAAATAGGCACACCGATAGAATCTAAACGTGCTTTCCAACCAGGATAAAACTGATCTCGCAAAATAAGCATGCATGGTCGCGGTGTATTTACTGCGACCGTGACATGATCATGTTTATCGACCAGCAACTCGCAGCTCGCCTCGAGCTTGGAATTCTCCGTTATAAATCCTTGCGGATAGTCCGCTTTCTGGTTTTCGATTTTTTCAATCAACGGCAGGTCGATTTGCGGTTTCTCTTCGAGGCTCAAGCTACGATAGGCCTGCTCGTTGTTCTTCACCCAGGTCCAGTTGTCGACAAGCTCAACGCGCGGCTTTGGACGTTTGACTTTGTACAAGCGCAGATTCAAATTTCTGTCTTCCTCGACAATATCGAAATCTTCTCTCGACAGCTCCGGCTGCAAAACTTGATCCCTGTAAATTTGTGAGGCTGCATACTGCAGACCGGAAGCAGAAATATATCTGCGCATTCTTTCGTCATAGATGCTGTCAGCGACAACCTTTTCTGCGTGCCGGACGGGAGTTTCTTCCACGAT
>PNKB01000006.1 GCA_013997645.1 Cyanobacteria bacterium PR.3.49 | reverse complement strand
TCTTATCGCCACAAGAACAAAAGCGAAAGTTTATATCTACGACATTTCCAAAGCTGCCTTGCGCAAAGCGAACGAAAATATAGAAAAGTACGGCAGGACATCAATCGACAAAAAGATTTTGGATCCCGAAGATGTCGCCGATGCTCAAAGACGAATCGTCAATACCGAGCGGCTCCAGGACGCGGTTTACTGCGATCTGGTTATCGAAGCGATTGCTGAAAATCTCGATGTGAAACAAAAGCTTTTCAAAGAGTTGGACGAAATTTGCGATCCCAAAACAATGTTCGCATCCAATACCAGCTCACTTTCCATTACCTCAATTGCAGCAGCCACAAAGCGCTCCGATCGCGTTTTGGGCATGCATTTCTTTTCCCCTGCACACGTTATGAAGCTTGTGGAGCTGATTCCCGGGTTCGACACTTCAGATACTACAATGTCGACGATAACGAAATTCGGCGAAGAATTGGGCAAAACACTGATCCGCTCGAAGGATATGCCCGGTTTTATCACGACGCGTCTGGGTTTGTGCTTGATAAATGAAGCTGCTTTCGCGCTGATGGAGGGACTTTCCACTCCCGAAGATATCGACCAGGGCATGAAGCTCGGATACAACCACCCGATGGGACCGCTCGAATTGGGCGATTTTGTCGGGCTGGATATTGTTCTGCACGTTATGGAAGTATTGCAGGAAGGATTCGGCGATCCGAAATATCGCCCGTGCCCTGTCATTAAACAACTCGTCAATGCCGGTCACTTGGGACGCAAAACCGGGCGAGGCTTTTATGTCTACGCGCCCAAAGAAGCTAAGAAATAGGTCTGACGACCCGTTCTGGCGAGTTACCGGGCATTAGTGCTATTGTTTGTTTTGGAGCGTTGTCGCAACGCTCAGGCGTCTGGAATTTCAAGGCAGGGGTTTTGTCCGACCCCAACCACGAGTCAACTTAGACTTTGAGCCGCCCCATACTATTTGCTGCTGCTATTTGCCTGTGCGCGCAGGGTGTTTTTGTCTTGGCTGCTGCTGCCGAGCCAGTGGCAGTAAAAATGGTCGGCTTGGCGAGTGACTCGCGCGAAAGTTTATGGGAAAGATACAACAAGTCCGGCAAGAAAGCTCTTGATGTGGGCGATTACGATCGAGCGAAATTGATGTTCGATCTGGCGCTAATTGAAGCGAAGAAGAATTCTGACGATGGCAAAAACGGCTCCGGCACTAACGATCCTACACTTCGTATTGCCGCCGCCACCAATAATCTGGCCGAATCGCACAGATTGCTGGGCGAGTATAAAGAAGCCGAGTCGCTATTCAAAGAAGCGCTTGCTTTGAAGGAAAAGGCTCTCGGCGAAGAAAATATGTCGGTGGCAAACACCATCAATAATTTAGCGATGCTCTATCAGAATATTGCTAATTACAGCGAGGCGGAAAAACTATACAAGAAGGCTCTGGCAATTGAAGAGAAAGTGTCGTCGCAAGAAAACGCACCGATCGCCAGCAGTTTGAACAACCTTGCTGCCTTCTATGATCAGCAAGGACGTTACGCCGAAGCGGAGGCCATGTACAAACGCTCGCTTTCGATTAAAGAACGTTTGCTGGGACCCGCGCATCGCGACACTGCATCATGCGTGAGCAATCTCGGGCTTTTGTATCTTCATAAGAAGGAATACGACAAAGCCGAATCTTATTACAAGCGTGCACTGAGTATTCGACAGAGCACTCTAGGTGCAACGCATCCGCTTGTGGCAGCGGAAATGTCTCATTTGGCTGAACTTTATCGAGTTGAAAGAAAGTACGAGCAAGCCGAGCCGCTCATGGAAAAAGCAATGACGCTCTATGAAAAGAAGCTGGGCATCAATAATCTCGATGCGGCTATGTGCATGTTCAACCTCGGTTGCCTTTATCGTGACGAGGGGAAATTGAAGAAAGCGGAGCCATTGTTTCGCAGAACATTGGGAGTGCGCGAAAGATTGTTAGGCGCATCGCACCCGCAAACTCTCATGGCCATGAAAGACTACGCAGACCTTTTGAAAAAACTCGGACCGGAAAAAGAGAAACAGGCAAAAGAATTGGAAACTCGCTGGAAGTCACTTAAATCCCAGTCCGAGAAGGATGCGAAGGCGGGACGAGCGAAAGTAAAGCCGAAGCCTTCTGAGCGCAGTCTCGACTAGCGGGCACCAAATACGGTTACTTTCTCATCAGCTCCGGAGCTGATGTTGTTTCAAAAACGGAAAGCCCGTCAATCGGCATGGCTTCGGCTGGGTTTGATGTAACGCTCGGCTGGGGCTCGATAGTTTTGTGAGTGTTGACCACGTAGTGTCGGCCTTTCCATGAAACATTGTTCTTGGACAAAACTAGATACGCCGAACGCAAATAAATTGCCGTTACCATCACGCAGCCGAGCGGCAGCAAAAAGAAGTGATACCAGCGGGCGCCCTCGTAGTACTGTTTTGTGCGCCCATACCAGGCACCCATAAAGATGAATTCGACGGCTACAAGCGGTGCTATATAAAGGAAGATGTGCGGCGGATTGCCGGCGGCGACTCCCTGGCAGAGGATGGACAGGTGAATGAAGGGCGAGATGATTGCTCCGTTAATCAGAAGCAGGATCATAGCCAGATAGACAAGCCTGCATTCTATTAAAGCGTAAGCGTTCTTGGTCCAGCCGTACCAGAGCGATTCGAGGTCCTGATACATGCGCACGCTGTAGAGCGTGCAGCCGTCCGCTGCGTTGATGTGAAACCCGCTTCCTTTGACGCGCTGGGCAAGCATGATGTCATCGAGGATTTGATCGTGCACGGCTCTGTGGGTGCCGACTGTCTCGTAGGCATTCCTGGAAATCAAAATGTACTGACCGTAAGCGTAAGCGCGCACATGATCGGGATCATTGACGCTGTTGAGCGGGTCGCCGGCGAGAAATGAACCGAGCAAAACCGGCGATACGACTTGTTCCCAGAAAGTCTTCAATTCCTGAAGAGGCATGAAGCTGACCATGTCCACTTTGTTGATGATCGCGTAGTCGACCGCTCGACGCAGGGAATGCGGTTGATGGCAGGTGTCGGCGTCGGCAAAGACAAGCCAATTGCCTGTGGCGTGAGGATAAGCTTGAACCAGGGCGTTGCACTTACCAATCCAGCCGGTGGGCGTTTCGCGCCCTTTAACAAATTTGATGTGCGGGAAGCGGTCGGCAATTTCTTGAATAATCTCGCCCGTTCTGTCCGTCGAGCGGTCGTCGATGATGACGATCTCGTAATTTGGATAGTCTTGCTGCGCAAGGGATTCCAGGCATCGGGCAATTTTTGTTTCTTCGTTGCGGGCCGGGATAATCACCGAGACAAAAGGCAATTGCTCGGCAGGAATGATGGGCGTGCCAACGCGCCGGAAGCGTGCCAGGAAAACATGTGTAAGCCCAGTCAGGCACACAATCAGCATCGTGGTCAGAAAGACTATGGTGAAGGTACTCATGGCTTTCTTATCCGCGCGGACTTCTATTCAAAATGGGTAAATTCGGCATGTTCAAGCTGAGATATTACCATTGGAAAGGGGCTGCCAGTGAAGCCTGAAATTCTTTTGTACTGAACTGTTTTGCGTTTGGTAAATCGAATTTAATAGAGCTGGACCTGAATCCGGCGCGCCTTTGTGGGGTTGTCAGTTGTTTAGACTAATGGAAGAATAAGGCGATATAAGAAGTCTCCGGTTATCCTAAGTAGTGATTAGGTGACCTCAAACAGGCGTTATACCGACTCTATGACCAATCGCGCTCTTCTTATCTCGCTGTTTCTGGGAATTTGCGTGGGAGCCTGGGCCCTGGACCGCTGGGTACTGGGTGGTTCGGCTCTCAATCTCCTTCTGGCGATGATTGTGGCTATTTCTGCTACCCATATCGTATGGCTTTTGGCCGTACAGGTGAAATGGCACAGAGAGCGCAAGGAGCACCCGTTTCAGGTGCCGGAATTAGATTGGGCACCCTACATTAATATCTTTGTCTCTGCCAAAAATGAATCACGCGTTATCGAAACTTGCGTTCGCAATCTATTCAAAATCGACTATCCCAACTACGACGTCTGGGTGATCGACGACCAGTCCACAGACAATATGCTGGAGATTCTTCAGCGTTTGCAAGGCGAGTTTCCGCGTCTCAATATTCTTTCCCGCACGCCCGGCTCTGTTCCCGGTAAATCGGCTGCTTTGAATGAATGCCTGCCCTTGTGCAAAGGCGAAATTGTTGCTGTTTTCGATGCCGACTCTTTCGTCAAACCTGATTTCTTCCGTATAGTCGTGCCGCTTCTCAAAGATGATGAAGTGGGTGCTGTTCAGGCTCAGAAGAAAATTTACGAGCATCAAGAAGGATTTCTGGTCGATTGCCAGGCTTCCGAATATGCTTTCGATACATGCTTGCAGATGGGTCGCACCTTGGTGGGCGGTGCGGTCGAGCTGCGTGGCAATGGGCAGTTGGTCAAACGCGCGGCGCTTGTTGATGTAGGCGGCTGGAACAACAATTCCATCACTGACGACCTGGATTTGAGCATGCGCCTGCTCATTCACCGTTACGACATCAAGTTTTGCCCGGATACGGCAGTTTTCGAAGAAGGCGTCGTCAACTACCGAGCCCTTTTCCGGCAGCGCCGACGCTGGGCGGAAGGCAGCATTCGCCGCTATCTGGATTACATCATTCCCTTGCAGTTTCCGTCCCACGCTTCTCTGGTCGAGCGTTTTGACATTCTTTCATTCCTTGTCGAATTCGCATGGCCTGCACTTACCTTCCTGGCCGTCACGCAAGCCGTCAACGACACTATGCATGGCGTTCCCAGTGATGCTCCATTGCTCGCCGGTGTGACGATTTTTGCTCTGATCACAATATTCGTACCACTCTTCGCCAGTTTGCGTTTTTATCGCAAAGACCTGTCGCCCTGGGCTGCTTTCGTCAATGCATTCATTGTCAATTCCTATATATTTGCGCTCTGGTCTCCCTGCGTGGTTGTTTCCATCTGGCAAATCATGTTTCGCAGCAAGGCATCGGCCTGGAAACCCACTCAACACTTCGGCAGCGCCGATCATCAGACTCAGCTCACCGACGCCGGACAATCGGTTTAGCTTAACGACGGTCCATTAGCGTCTTGCGCGCCTTAAAAAGGCGCGTATCCTAATGACCATATTGCCAGTCCGCGTATATAAGTCGGCGCTGCCAGCGCGCAACCAAATGCAGTGGCACCGAGCAGTATCGATTGAAAGGACGACCGCGGTGAAACCTTTATGCCGGCTGCACCTGAGAGCATGCGAAATGTGCCGGCTATAAGTCCGCACAGGTGTATTCCCCGTGCCACTTGCTTGATCAAAAGAGCGAGTTCTTTTGGACAAAGGACGGTTATGGCGAATTGCGAAGGCTGATATGAATTGACCATATCGCCCCGGTAGAACCTTGCCTTCACCAGTTTTTTGACAGGATGCCCGATCTCTCTTGAATAGGGCGCCAGTAGTTTGTATGTGCCGACAGCGCGTGCGTACTGCGCATTGACGAAAGAGGTGAGGACGATCAAAAGCAAAACAAAGGCAAAAGCCTTGAATGCCATCAATGGCGTTCTTTTTCCCGGTGCCTTTTCTTGCAAGCGATTCTCTCCCGTAACCTCGAGGTCTTGATGACCGGATAAATTAGATTCTCCTCAAGTTGGGCGAGCGCCGGAATTATGCAGGCACTGAAGAAAGCTCAGGGTTATTACGGAAGTTGTTTTGTCTTCCTGGCAACCATGGCTGCCAATCCTGCTAATATCGTCCTCTCTGAAAGGCAGTCGGCAGGAGGCAAAGATGAGCGCAAGAGAGCACGGAGGCAAAGGTCCCAGTGTTGCTCAGTTGGAACAATACGTCCGCGACAAGGTGCGCCTTGAATTCCTGGCAGTTGGTGGTGAGCGCTTTTCCGGCAGTTTGCGTTGGTTCGACGAGCATGCTTTCGCCCTCACAATGGATGACGAAAAGCCTCTGACTTTGCTGAAAAGTGGTGTGATCGGATATAGACCCGTCACCACTTAGCAAGCCTGAAGCCCTGTTACTATGCCGTTTATCGTGTAAGCAAGGCTGTATTCGTGCTAGACTTAGCGCTGGTAGCGCCTGATTTACCTGTCTTTCTATCGCAATCAACAGGGGTTTTGTGGGCTTGTTCAAGAACTATATTCGCAGAGGCATCGGTGTCGATCTCGGCACCGCCAACACTCTGATCTATGTCGACAAGCAGGGCATTGTCCTGCGTGAGCCTTCAGTCGTCGCTGTTGACGATCTGACCAATTCAGTCCGGGCTGTTGGTGAGGAAGCCAGAGCGATGCTGGGCCGTACACCTCAGGGCGTGCGGGCGACAAGACCGCTGAGAGACGGCGTCATTGCCGAATTCAAATACGCCGAATACATGCTCAAAGAATTCCTCAGCCGCGTGCTCAACGGCAACCGCGGTTGGATGGCTCCCGATCTGGCTATCGGCGTGCCATGCGGAATTACCGATGTAGAGCGCAATGCCGTCAGGCAAGCCGCTCGCAGTGCCGGCGCCGGACAAACATATTTGCCCGAAGAGCCGATGGCGGCTGCAATCGGATCCGGATTGCCTGTTGCCGAGGCGACCGGTTCAATGATCGTTGATATCGGCGGTGGTACCACCGAAGTGGCTGTAATTTCTCTTTCCGGGATTGTCGTGAACGAATCGCTGCGTGTTGCCGGCGATGAATTGAATGAAGCGATCATTCGCTATTTGAAGAAGGTGCACTCGCTGGCCATTGGGGAGCGCACGGCTGAAGAAATAAAATTCCGTTTGGGCTCTGCATACAAAACTGTCGAGAACGATCGTTATGAAGTACGCGGCTTGAACTTGATAAACGGATTGCCGCGTACCGTCACAATCAGTCGTGGGGAAGTTCGCGAGGCGATGACGGAAACTTTGACGCGGGTGGTTGAGGCTGTGCGTCGCACGCTCGAACGTTGCCCGCCGGAATTAGCCGCCGATATCTATGATCGCGGCATCATGCTCACTGGCGGCGGAGCTCTTTTGCAGGGGCTCGACGAGCTCATATCCAATGAGACTGAAGTGCCGGTTTTGATTGCCGAAGATCCGCTCTCCGGCGTGGCAATTGGTACCGGCAAAATGCTTACTGATCCGGCGTACCGCCGCGTGCTGGCAAGCGCACTTTGCGAAAGTTAGGAGACTTGACTGGTGGCATCCCAGAACCAGGGAAACCTTGATTCTGAGGCGATCGCTGAGGTTGTCTTTTTTCTGATACTCGTCTGGATGATTGCCGGACCGGTTCGCGGCACGGTTTTATCCACGCAAACCTGGATCAGCTCTGTTTTTACAAAAGGCGCCACCCAGGTCGAATCGACGAAGAATTTGGCCGAGAAGCTTATCGAATCGTCCGAGAGAATCAAGACTCTGGAAGAAAAGCTGGCCAAGTCAGAGCTTGAGCTGACCAAATACAAACAGCAATCGCGCGACACTAATAAGCTGCGCTTGCTTTTGGGCTTGCGCGAGAAAGCAGACAGAAAGACGATTGCCGCCGATGTAATCGCCCGCAACCCGGACAACTGGTTCGAGCAAATAACTGTCGACAAAGGCACGCATGAGGGCATTACCGAAGGCTCTGCCGTGATTACCTCGGACGGTGTGGTCGGGCAAGTCGTGAAAGTCAGCGAACATGCGTCGGTTGTGAAATTGCTCACCGACCCTGATATGAAACTCGGTGTTGTTTTAAAAAAAACAGGCGTCACCGGCATTCTTTCGGGAAATTTCCAGAAACAGGCCAAAATAGACTGGGTACCGGTCGGCACCAACGTGGATGTCGGAGAGAAAGTCAGCTGCCTGGGTAAAGGCGGCACCTTCCCTGAAAATCACCCGGTAGGGACGGTTGTCGGCGTCAGGCGCGATACGAACGGCGCCTCCATGCAGATCGAAGTTAAGCTCAGCGAAAACTGTTACGATTTGAGTCAGGTGCTGATTCTTCCGCCACTGGGGATGTAGTCGTGATTCAGCTCATGTCGATCAGAGCTAGAAAGCGCCTTGGCGAAATCGGATTCGCCGGGCTGATAGTCGTCTTTGCCTGGTTGCTTCAAGTGACTGTGTTGACAAAACTGTCGCTGGACACGGTTCTGTGCAGTTTGCCTCTGGCGATAACGATTACCTGGGGAGCTGTTTTCGGCTCACCTTTGCGAAAGCCGACGCCTGAGGAATTACGAATGCAACCGGTGGATCAGGCGATCATGATGCAAATCGCTTCCGGATCCGTAAGCGGTCTTATTATCGGTGCCATATTCGCATCTTTCTATTTGACGATGTTGCCGATTTACCCTGTTTCGTATCCGCTTGTAGGTTGGCTGGCCGGCTATTTCTCGCTCAAGAGTTTCAACAAAGCGACTTTGCTTTGTATTCCCCTGGTTCTGGGTGGAACAGTCTTTGCCGAGTCGATAACAGCCCTGCAATTGCATATGATTGGGCGTCCGGAAGTATTGCCTCGCCTGGCCGAAATTGCTTTTCCCGAGGCCATTCTCAATTCGCTCATCGCGCCATTTATCTACTTTCCAATGCGCGCCTGGTTCGAGTTTTTTACCAGCCGTGACGTCAGAGAATAACAGCAGTGATAACTTCGTCATCACCACTTAAGACACCACCTTTCGAGACGACCGGCAAAATGGTCGTGCTTCTCGTCGTCATCAGTTTGTGCATGACAGCTCTGGTAGCTCGCCTTTTCTGGCTGCAAATCCTGCAGAACAAATATTACAAAGCACGCGCGGTCGACAATTCCACGCGAGTTACTTTTCTGCGCGCGCCACGCGGAATTATTTATGACCGGCATGGCAATCTGCTTGCCACCAACAAGCAGTCACTGTCTATGGTGGCAATTCCCAATCAGATCGAACACCTGTCCGATCTTTCCATTCGTCTCTCGAAAGTTCTCGACTTGCCAGTTCAAAAGGTGCACGCGCAGCTGATGAAGGCCAAAGCTTCTCATGCAGTTCTGCCTTATGTAATCGAGCATGACGTGGACATGAAGGTGGTGTCTAATTTCTATGAGAATCGACTCTTCCTGCCCGGCATCGACATTTTGGCGGACGTCTCGCGCAGTTATCCACACGGGGAATTATGCGCTCATGTGCTTGGATACTGCGGGGAAATCACATCGAAGCAGCTGGAAACGCGTCCGGAAAGGCGCATGGGCGACGTAGTCGGTCAAGACGGAATCGAGCGATTGTATGATGTGCAGTTGCGCGGAGTGGATGGAGAGCAACGCGTAGCAGTAAATGCCATGGGCACGTCGCTCTCCAAAGAAACGGCCAAACCGGTCATTACAAAAGAATCGCAAGCCGGAGAGCCGATTGTTCTGTCTCTTGATCTCGATCTGCAAAGAGCCGCCTGGAATGCTCTGGGCGACAAGTCCGGAGCAGTGGTGGCAATTGATCCGCAAACCGGTGAGGTTCTGGCCATGGTATCAAGACCAAGTTTCGATCCAAATGTCTTCACGCGCCGTATAACGCCTGCCGTATGGAAGAAGATCAACGCACCGACTCACCCCATGCACAACCGTGCTCTGTCAGGCTTTCCACCGGGCTCTATCTGGAAGGCTATCACCCTTATTGCTGCACTTGAAAATAAAGTGGTCAAACCGGACACCAAATTGCACGTCTCTGGTGGTATCAGTCTTGGTGGCTTCTTCTTCGGTGACTGGACGCACAGCACCGGGCTTTTCGATCTAGTCAAATGCCTTGCCTGGTCTAGAGACTCAGCTTTCTATCAGATGGGTCTGAAAATGACGCCTGAGATGATCAAAGACTGGGGTGTCAAATTCGGCGCCGGCCGTCCGACCGGCGTAGAGTTGCGTCACGAAAATTCCGGACTGGTTCCGGATTCGGCCTGGAAATTGCGTGTTTTGAAAGAGAAGTGGTATCCCGGCAATACGCTGCACATGTCGATCGGTCAGACATTTACACAGGTAACTCCGGCTCAAGGCGCTCGTATTTTCGGGGCGTTTGGTATGCGCGGGCAGGTGCCTGGGCTTCATCTTGTTATGAAGATTGCAGACAGGCAGATTCCACCGCCGGCTAAAGAAAAAATCAAAATGAACCCCAAATATTTGAATGTCGTGCTTGAAGGATTGAAAGCGGTAGTCGCCAGTGGTACCGCCGGCGCCACCAAGCTTGGCAGCATCGAAGTGGCTGGCAAAACCGGTTCTGCCGAAGCGCCTCCGGCCGGCAGCAAGACACACGCCTGGTTCGCCTGCTATGCTCCGGCAGATAAGCCGCGCATCGCCATGTGCTGTTTTGTAGAGCACGGCGGTCACGGCGGATCTATTTGCGCACCGATTGCAAAACAAATTCTCGAATTCTATTTCGGTTTAAAGAACCCGACGCAATTGGTTCAAAAACCGCCGGCGGCAAAACCAAAACGTCACTAGTTTTAACTGCCTTTGCTGTTGCCTTTTTAATTTTTCACTTGCCAGGCCTGTGTGTCTGAGCGTCGCCTTATATTTAGTGCATATAAAGAGGTCGTCTGGACAAGCGATTGGAAACCCAGGATAATGGCAGCCAGCGTGCTTTAGCATTGGACAACCGGAAGACGACCGAGGAAGACATGACCAAAATGCAAGTAACCAACACACCAAATCCAGTACCATCGTCCCAGTCTTCCGAAAGCGATGCGGCTCCATGCGAAGAAGCCCTCAAGTCATTGTTTTCATCGGACGAAGTGGAAGGCAATAACGGCACTCCGACTGATTCGGAAGAAGTGATTGTTATAGACGGCGAGAAAAATTTGGTCAGCGAGGAAAGCACGGGCTCCAAAAGTGAAGTAACCGGTGCTCTTCCTGCCCAATCTCCTGCCAATGCACTCCAGCGCTTAAGCCAAACCGATTCAGTCTCCAAAGCCGAGCTCGTCAATGTTCTGGAAAGTTTTGTCGGGCTCATAAAAGCCGACATGATGCCTGTGGCAACATCCAACAATATGGACTTTTCGGTGGGCCATGTAGCACCTGAGAAAGTCACCGCCGTTTCTATCGACGACAAGACTGCAGCCATTGAAGAATTGCGCGGATTGTTGCTGGAGGCGCAAGAGACAATTATTCGCTTACTCAACGATCGAGTGGACGACCGAGCCAATATGGCTCGCCTGGAAGCTGAGTTGCGCTTGCTGCCTGATTTGCAGAATCAAGCCGACAGAGCTATTGCTGTTGCCATCAATACTGACGATTTCAGAAGCGACCTGACTAAGGTAAAATTTGAATTAGAAAAGCTCAGACTGGCGAAGGTCAGAGAGGAAGTCGGCAATAAGCGCGGTTTCTGGACCGGTGTGCGGGGCTGGTTTTTCAACAAAGGCACTTAGTTCGGCCGAGCTCGGGTGCAATTGCAAGTTGTAATGCGCTGTAATTCAGCAAAGGCACCGATAGCACTTCTATGACAACTCAGCAAAGAGTGCTGCCTTTCCCCATGGATCGCTCCCTGGGTGATTTGTACGTTCTCAACGACGAGACCGGCGTTAAATACATCGGACAGGCGCGAGGGCGCGTCACCGTTGATGAAGGTTCGCTTGTCAAGCTTTCTATTAATGACCCGCTCAACGCTTATCTGTCGCCTTTGGACGCCTTGAGAGCAGACGACCTTGCTGCTGTTTCCCTCTACAGCGCTTACATCAGCTCTGCATCGATGTCGCATCTTTCGCGCATGACCGGACTCATCGAGCTGGACCTCGGCTACACAAGAGTAATTAAGAAGCTGGAAGCTGGAATTCCCAGCTCGGAGAATATCGACAGCCTGCTCTGGTACATCCGCAAACTCACTAATTTGCGCATTTTGAAATTGGGACACATTCCTCTTACCGATCAAGGAATGCATCACTTAGCCGGATTGAAAAAGCTCGAAGTTTTGGATTTGGAAGAAACCAAAATTTCCGACACCGGGCTTGCGTGTCTGGCTGAATTGTCCGAACTTAAGGTCCTCGATCTGCAGGGTATCAATGTAGGCTCTCAAGGTTTGAAAGCGCTCGCGCGTTTGAAAAAATTGCAGAGCCTTGATTTACAAGATACGAAAGTGGACGACAACGCTTCGCAATTTCTGAGCCAGATGAATCAACTAAAGTGGCTGCGTCTGAAAAGCACAATGATTACAGACGACGGCATGCAGCATTTGGCCGGCATGACAGGGCTTACGGAATTGGAACTGGACGACAACAATATTACTGACTTTGGACTCATTCATTTGAGTGGTATGACACAGCTTACGGAATTGGATGTTTCCTACACAAAAATCAGCGATGCCGGACTGCATCTTTTTTACGGCCTTGTTAATCTGAAGAGTGTCGGACTAAAAGGACTGACTGTATCGGAGTCCGCATTGAATGACTTGCGTCAGGCACTGCCTGGCTGTCAGCTTGTAACTTCATGAGCGATTGAAATGGCGTTTTTGAACCGCAATACAGGCTTTATTTTAGGCAATGTCCTCGGCATGACTTTGCTTATCGGCGGAATTATTGTTACGGCACCGCAAAAGCAGGCAGAGCAAGCCGAAATCGACAGGCGCAATTCTTCACCTGTGGTGCTGGCCGCCTCCGACATCAAGCCAGGCGACAAGATTGCCCCCGAACTCGTCAAACTAGATCGCATCGCGCACGATAAGCTGCCACTGAATGCGGTGGAATCGATTGATAAAATCAAAGGGCTGTCGGCCAAAATCGACATCAAGAAAGGCGATATCGTCACATACAGTGCGCTCGACCTTCACAGTCAGGCGAAATAACGCTACATCAGTGGCGAGCCGGGCTTGTCCGTTACTTGTGTAGGATTCGGATCGTCTTCCACGATTTTCGGCGTGATGAGCAACATCAATTCCGTGCGGTTTCGTCCCTTGAGACTGTTTCTGAAAAGTGCACCCAATACCGGTGTTTCTGCCAGGTAAGGTACCTTTGCCAGAATTGCCGCTTCATTTTCAGTGAACAAACCACCGATGACGAGCGTCTGGCCATCTTTGACGCGCACTTCTTGAGACATGATGTCGCGGATATTCAACAGAGTAACGATGGTCGGGTTCAAGTTGGGGTTGCCGAAAACCAGTGGCGCTCCCAGTGGCGTCGATACTTGTGGTCTCAGGCGCATCGTTATGAAGCCGTCTTCCGTTGTTTTTGGCAGAACGTTCAAGAATATTCCGGCTTTCGTCAACTCGACGTTGGTGGTGACGACGCCCAGTGAAACTGTCGATGTGACTTTGTGAACGACTTCTTGCGCCAGTGTAATTAGTGATTCTGTGTTGTCTACGACTACAACCGACGGGTTGGCGATCAACTTGGCTTTGTTGGTTTGCAAAAGCATGTTGAGGCTTATGTTCAGCGCTGTGGGAAGGGTGGCGATATTGGCCCTGCCGCCAGCGCCCCCGCCCAGGGTGAGCAAATTGATTCCAGTTTGCGCCGCCGGCACCGATGAAACACCGGCTATCTGCTGTGCGGCTACAGGCAGGACTGCTCCGATCAAGCCGGTAAATGGATTGGCCGGAGCGAAGTTTGTAACACTGTTAGAGGCTGGTGCGATGCTGTTTGCAGTCTGCACTACCTGCGTATCCGATTGGGTGAAGGGCAGCTGAAGTCCGGATTGGATGTTGTTGGTGACTTGATATCCGGAGCCGGCCATGTTGTTCGACTGCCCCCCCAATCCAGGCAAGTAGCGCACCAGCGGCGCAGCAGAATTGCCCAAAATAGAAGCCGATACACCGCTTCCCTGAGTGCTCACGTTAGCGGCTAGCTGCCTGATGCCCTGGTTGGTCAGCTCCACAAGTGACGTCTGCACATGGACCTGACGAGGGCGGCGATCGAGAATTCGTATTGCTTCTTCTGCAACGTTGCAATCCTCTACTGTTCCCACAACAAGCACTTGCCTGTTTTTCACATCTGGAACAACGATAGTAGAGCCGCCATTAGGATCGACGTTGTAGTCTACCGGCACTTCCTGAAAGGTGCGAATTTGCTGGGTGCCTGGATCGACAGCCGCGTTGTTGAAGCCGACTCCTTCTTGTGTCTGGCTTCTGCTGATCCCGCGCAAGAGTTTGCGCTCAGTGTCCAGCTTGGTGACCTGTCTATTTTTTGATTCTTCTTTCAGTCCGTGCTCGGCTGCATTAGGATCGACACCAAGATCGCCGCTGCGATCCAGTTCCATATTGAAGTCGGGGAAATAACCGCGGTTGAAAACGGATGCATTGAGAAGCATCGCCACATCATATGGATGCGCATAACTGAGTTTGAAAACGCGCGCTACCGGTCGGTTCAAACCCAGTTGCACCATTGCCTGCGGCGAGCCGACAATGACAGTGTTGTCTACTTTGCGGCTTTGCAATCCGGCAGCAGCAAGCACCGTGTCCATTGCTTCATCGAGAGTCAAATCTTTCAGGTCGCCGGTGATCTTTCCAACCACCGACTTATCGATGATGATATTGAGATTGCCGCGGCGCGCCAGCTCTGCGATTACTTCGCGAGCGGGCATGTCGCGAAAGCTCATATTGTGCAGAAGTTCTTGCGAGGCAAATAGCTTAAATGGCCGCCTAACTTGCACGGTGCCCGAGACACTCGTCACATTCGGCTTTCTAGCCAGTGACTGAGCTAACTTTCTGGCTGCTTCTTCAGGATTTGGATCAGAGGAGAAATTGGAAAGAGAAGTGTCTTTCGCCGAATTAGAGCTATTTTGCGCTATAGCTCGGTTCGATGATTTGGTTTCTTTTTCTGCCTTCTCATCTCTATCGTTGGCATTTGCAGAGGAATTGCTTGCCGGATCAGGTGTGAATTTGAGAGTTTTGCCGTCTGCGGCCGCATCGGCGGGACTGCCTTCATCAGCCGAACGCGCTGGCAATACAGCAATAGGAAAAACCATTCCGCAAATCAGCGGTGCCAGAAGAAGGCTGAAGGCAAATTTGCGTCCGGTCATGGTTGACCCGGCAATGCCTCTTGATTTTTCCTGGTGCCAGATACGGTGCAAGTGTTATTTCTCTGGAAGCAATCTATGGCGTCGCCGGCGGTGCATAGATTTAAAATCGGAAACGAAAATCACTGAGAATTCGCCTCAATAATTGTACCTGGCATAGTAGATTTTGCAATCAATTAGTAAGTTGAAGTGCCGTTATTGTCTGCGTTTTCCGCTGGACAGTCCGTAAATGGCCACTTCCAAATTGTTTCTTGCCTCACCTAATCTTGGATTGATTCGTAGTGCCAATCGAAATTCGTTGATGGCAGAAAGCATATCGCCTTTGCTGTAGAGGGCATAGCCAAGATCGTTGTGCGCCTGAGCATTGAGCGGATCAAGACTGACGGCCTGGCGAAACTCTTCTACGGCCCCGCGCACATCGCCACGGGTAAAAAGCGATTGTCCCAAAACTACATGACTGTCGGCGGATGTGGGATTGAGCAGGGTAGCCTGGCGCGCTGTTCTCATCGGTGTTTCCTTTTCGCCATATTTAAGCAAAGCTTTCGTCAGTGAAACGTGCGCACGTCCCGAACTGGGATCGAGTGATACGGCCTGTCGAGCTGCCTTGACGGCGCCGATGGTATCACTGGCTTGCAACAAGCAATCGGCCAGTCCTGAAAGTGCCTCCGCCGATGGTTGTATTCCTATTGCTCTTCGATATTCGTTGATCGCCTCCGACATATCTCCGCGCGAGTTCATGCACTCAGCCTGCATGACGTGCACTAAAGCCTGGTCGGGAGCTATTTTTAGAGCTTGTTTAAACTCCAATTCCGAGGCCTGGGTGTCGCCGATCTCACTCAAAATTTTGGCCATCAATGCATGGGCGACATAATTGCTCGGGTCGAAACTGATGGCATGTCGAATTTCTTGCCCGGCACCTTGTGAGTCGCCGGCGATATAGAGAAATGTTCCGAGCCTAATGCGAAGAGCGGCACTGCGTGGCGAGTCCGTTATTTTTCTGCGCAGCGATACGATCAGATCGCCTATGGATTTCAGCTCGAAATTCTGTGGCGGCATGCGGATCAGATCAAGTGCTCTGTGCAAATCCTTAGTCGACTCCAGGCGATCGTTCTCGCCGAATTCGAGCGGATCATAGAGGCTGCGCAATGCTGTTTTGGAAAGCTCACGAACTGGCTTAGGTTGCTCTTGTTCGATTTTTCCCTCAGGAATGCCGGTTGTTAAGGGAGGTGGCGCTTCAGATTGTGGTGTCGCCTCCGGCCTTGGCTTCATTATTTTGAGCGGAAAAGCCTGGCTGTACGGGGCTGAAATCAGTCCCACCACAGTCAATAAAAGCGCATATTTGTAGTTAGCCACAGCGTGATTGCGAAAAAATTGAGAGAGAATTAGAGAGAAAAATTGAAAGGATCGGGCTTGTCGGGCTACTCAAGCTAACATACTACCAGGATGCCGTCTCGGCCAGCCCTATCTAAATCCCTGTTGCTGCCAATGTTTGCAGGACATTAATTCATAAACTCAATGGTCTCACACGCATACATTCACATACCATTTTGCAGTCACAAGTGCGATTTCTGTGATTTTGCGGCCTTTGCTGGTCTGGATCATTTGACCGGTGAATATGAACAGGCAGTCCTCAAAGAAATGGAAGACAGGCTGATTGCACTGAAGGATAAGCGCGGCGACCTGGAAGAAAACAGATTGCGCTCGATTTTCTTCGGCGGAGGCACACCTGGACTGGTTGAACCTGACGTTCTGGGCGCGATGCTGGAAAAATTGCGTTCGCATATACAACCGGCCCAGGATGTGGAAATCACAATCGAGACTACTCCGCACGCCATCACGCGTGACAAACTCGTGCGCTGGCAAGAGCTCGGAATCAACAGAATTTCAATCGGCGTCGAGTCCTTCTTAGATGAAGAGCTGAAAGCGATGGGGCGCGACCATACACGCAAGGAGGCTTTCCATGGACTGGAGCTTGCTTGTGAGTCGGGAGTTGAAGTAGTCGCTCTGGACCTTATGTACGGTCTGCCGACGCAAACGGTGGCCAGTTTTGCTGAAAGCCTGGCCTGTGCCACAGACTTCGCCGGCGGTTACAAGAATCTTCTGCATGTTTCTGCCTATGGACTGCATTTAGCTGATAATTCGCCGCTATATTCTCGTTTTCCCCGGGGCGCTGAAGCGTATCCGCCCGATAATACTTATGTCCAGATGTTCGAAGTTTTGGTCGAAACGCTTGAGGATGCCGGGTTTGAGCATTATGAGGTCTCGAATTTTTCTCGCCCGGGCAAGCAATCGAGGCACAATCTGGCTTACTGGATGAATGCGGAATATTTGGCGTTTGGTGTTAGTGCTCACCGCTACCTGGATGGGGTGCGCAGCTCCAACTGGCGCTCATTGAAGCGCTATATGCGAGATCCGTTGGGCGACGAGACCGTGGAAGTCATAGACGAACAAACGCGCTGCCGTGAGGCGATTATGCTCGGTTTGAGATTGAGACGCGGAATCGACCTTTCTGCTTTTGCAGCGGAGCACGGCTTTGACCTGACCGAAAGATTTTGCGCCGAAATAGAGCAGTTTTGCGCCGCCGGATTGATGGATAGAGCAGAAGGGCGCCTGTTCTTGACTCGCAAAGGCGTACCCGTAAGCAATAGCGTTATCGCCGCCTTCTTCTGAGCAGGCACTGGCTCTTAGCTTAACTTTTGGTAATTTGTGCGCCGGTCGCCCTTTCGGCTTGCGAATTTCAGCTATAGGCGAAGAGATTAACGGCATATATATAGGGGTATGGAGTTCTCGGTTTCATTGCTATGACTTTTACTAGGAGCGCAAAAAGCGCGTTGAAGAGCTGCCCTGAGTGTTTTACCGAGTTTGAAGACTCCGTAGACGTTTGTCCTACGGATTCAACAAAGCTGCAAACGGTGTCCAAAGACCCTCTGGTCGGCACTACTCTGGACGATCGCTATTTGATCGAAGGTGTTATCGGGCGTGGTGGCATGGGTGTGGTTTACCGCGCACGCCAGCAAAATATGGACAAGGACATGGCGATAAAGATGCTTTATTCGCATAAAGTGTCCGAGCCGGAAGCGATTAAACGATTTCACCGCGAGGCCAAAACAGTCACCGCCGTTAGGCACCATCACATCATCAATCTTTATGACTTCGGCATGTACCAGAACCAGCCCTATCTGGTTATGGACTATTTGGAAGGAAAGAGCCTCAAGGATATTCTCAAAGACGAGGGTGCACTCTCATTCGAACGTGCCGGTCGCGTTTTTGAGCAAGTCCTCGATGCACTCGCCTCCGCGCATGAGTCAGGCGTGGTGCACCGCGATCTGAAGCCCGAAAACATCATGCTCAGCAAGCAAAATAATCAGGAAGATTGGGTCACACTTGTTGATTTCGGTCTGTCGAAAATCATCGAGTCAGGCGATGGCGGGATGGATCATTTGAATATCACCAAAGTTGGTGATGTGTGCGGAAGCCCACCGTATATGTGTCCTGAACAATGCCTTTCATCCACAGTCGTCGATCCCAGAAGCGATTTGTATTCTTTAGGCATTGTTATTTATGAATCGCTTTCGCTCAAATTGCCGTTCAATGCGAAGTCGGCAATCGAGATGCTTGACTGTCACTTATATGCAACACCGATTCCCTTTAATTTTTCCATTCCGGAAATGAAAGTGTGTTCGGAAATGACACGTGTCTTGAATGTTGCTCTGGAGAAAGATCCCGAGAAGCGCTATCAAAACGCCGCCGAGTTTCTCGAGAAATTCCAGGAAGCTGTAAAACGCGACGGCGTTAAGCACAGAGCTATGAAGCATCGCGAAGAAGTAGCGCAATTCCATGGATTGATGGAAGAGGCAAAAGCGATTCGCGACAGTGAGCACAAACGCACATCGGATGAAATGGAACGCCTGGCGGCTGAAACGATTGCGGCCGCTGCAGAAGGCGGTGCTCCCGATCGAGACGCCTTGGCTCAAGCTGTTGAAGGTGCGCTGGAGGATCTGGAAGGCGAATGTCCTTATTGCGGGGCGGCCGTGACGACAGCGCTTAAATTCTGTGCCAACTGCCAGCGCCAGCTCCTCGGCTCCGAACCAAAAGGTTTGCAGCAGTCCCGTACCAGACCTGGTGCACACAGACCACTGCACAAAACTACCGAACACAGTGTCGGTTTTTCCTCGCGAGCCAAAGAACAAATGGGCAATTCCATGGGTGGCCTGACTGCTTTGCAGAAGGCCCTCAGCATGCTCTTGGTAATCGTCATTGTTTATGGCTGTTATGCAGTGTTGGCCAACGATGAAGTAATAAAGTCAATTAATCGCGTCATGTCTTCTATGCAGAATAAGCCGGAAAGTGAAACCGCACCGCCCACGGTGCCACCGGCAAAGCCTCCTGCCGGCACCAAGCCTCCAGCCAAAAAGCAATAACTATTTCTTATTGGCTAATTCAGCGCGCTCGACCAGCGTTGTTGCTTCTCGCTTATGCTGTTCTTGATTGCAACCTGCCAATATTTTCTTGGCACAGTCAACTACCTGATTGCCGTTTATGCCCTTGTGAGTTTCTTCGATTAAAACTGCTCTTTCCAGGGCTCGATGCGCTTCTTCGATCTTTCCTTTTGCCAGATATGCTTTTGCTGCGCTGATGAAGTGTTCTGAGTATTTTTTTGCAGAAGCACCATCCAGATCATCAATGTCCAGTGATGTGTGGAAAGATGACTTTGCTTTGCTCTCTGTCCCTTCGTATGCGGCAGCATCCGCGATGCGCTTGGTATCAGCCTCGGCAATATTCATTTTGATTTTGGCAGCGTGGCTTGATCGCCCTGTTTCTTCATAGACTTTGAGCAAGGCCAATTCCGATTTGATGTAGCGATCGCCCTGATCACCAAAACCTTTGGCTTGCGCAGCCGCATTTTTGTAGTGCTCTTCGGCGTCTTGCCAGTTTTTACTCTTGGCCGCTCCGTCACCTTGAGCCAATTCAAATTGCCACATCAGCTTTTGATACACAGGGCCTTTATCTTCGTCCGGTCCCGGCCAAGCCAGAAGCAGCGCGCAGGTCAGCAATCCTCCAGCCAGCAATGCATAAAGTCCATAGATATATTGTTTGAGCCGCTTGCGTTCGCGATCTTGTTTTTCGGTCAAGCTGATGGCATCGAGGACCAGCGACTGAAGATTTTTCTTTTCCTCTGCCTGCTTTTCTTGTTTGACCAATTCTTCATCCACTTCCGGGACGACTTCACCGCCTTTGGCTACGGTATCAAAAGGATTGGGCTCATATGACACCGCTTTTTGCTGCGATTCTATATAGAGTCGCGAACGCTTTGCCGCTTCCAAAAGTCCTTTCTTGAGTTCTTCCACATTTTGCTGTCGTTCGTATGCATTTTTACTCAGTGCCTTAATTACTTGCGCATCAATCAGCTCGGGTATGGTCAGATCCGGTGCGATGCCTCTTAGTGACAAGGTCGGCTCGTTGACTTGTTTGTTGAGAGTTTCCAAACTGGTGGCACCGACATGCGGTGGCGCTCCTGTCAGGCATTCGTACATGACGCAACCAAATGAATAAATGTCTGAGCGTGCATCTACACTGCCGCCGGTGCATTGCTCAGGGCTCATGTAGAGCGGGCTGCCGAATACTTCGCCTTCTTTTGTAAGACGCTGATCTTGATTATCTTCGCCGAGCATTTTGGCAATGCCGAAGTCGAGAATTTTTACTACGTCTCTTGCATCGTTTTCCTGAACGATGAAAATATTGCCTGCCTTCAAGTCACGATGCACAATGCCTTTCTTGTGCAAGACGCTCAATCCATCGCAGATTTGCAGGAATATGTTAATCCCTCTTTCAGGCGTTAAATGAGAAGTCGTTTGCAGAATATCGGCAAGACTTTCGCCTTCCAGGCATTCCGTAATCAAATACGGTTTTGCATTTTCCCAAATGCCGAAATCGTAAACTTGAACGATATTTTGATGTTTTAAACCGCTGAGCGTTTTTGCTTCCTTGATGAAACGCTCCATGTGCAGCGGGTCGGTGACCAGCTGAGAATTGAGAATTTTAATGGCAACAAAATTGCCCATCAGTGAATGACGGGCTTTGTACACAGTGCTCATGCCACCGCGGCCAATCACAGCCAGAATTTCATACTTCTCGGCAAAAGTCGTGCCTAAAAGCGGATCGGGCAAAACAGGCGTGAGCAATCCGCCGTCTACAGGACATTGCGCTGTGCCGGCAGGATAGGTCGACTGGCACTTTAAGCAAACAAGGGTGATTCCACCCTGCGCTAGGTTTTCTGATTCCACCCCAATGCCTCGCAGATAGCCACTTTCTTGCCTGGATCATAACCTCTTTTGCAAATGTGCAAAAAGATTATAAACCGCTCAGTTGCTGGAGGTTAAGTAGCGATAATCGAAATTAGCTGGGCTCCCAGGTGCCGTTCTTCATGTCCTTGCCGAGGCGAAAGCCATGAATTAGATTGGCTCTGGTCAGTTGATAGATTTCGTGCAATGCGTCGGTGTCTTCAATGCCATGTTTTGTGGACATTGCATTGACCTGCTGCATGGCTACGGCTGAAAAGTAAACGAAGACCTCATCACGCACCTCTCCACGCCCCTGATTTGGCAAGCGCAGGACAGCTCGTCCGAAATCGTTATTGACGGCTTCCACCAACTCGTGCGTCAGTGAATCGCCGTAAAATGTTTCCGCTTTCTTTCCCATGATTCCTCTTTTGCTTAGAGGTCTTTGCCCTGACGTGTTTAGAAACTGGGGATAATCGACCGGCTTAGGAGGCGACAAATATGAACGCTCTTAAATAATCGCTTTTACTATTCACTTCGAGTTTGCTCGAAAGATGGCGATTTTGATCAATTATCGAGGGCATCCAACGCTCTGCGTATTTCTTTGATGTCTTGCCACATCAGCCATTTGGGGCTTCCCACCTCTCGTGATTCGTTTCTCAGGAGATAGGAGGGGTGAAACACGGGCATTACTTTAGCACCGTTTGCGATGTCAAACCATTTGCCTCGAATACGGCTGATTGGATCCTTAACCTGCAAAACGCCCTGCACCGCGGTCGATCCAGCCAATACGATCAATTTTGGTTTAACAAATTCAATCTGAGCTTCAAGAAATGATCGGCAGGCCTCCATCTCATCTTTGGATGGAACTCTGTTGCCTGGGGGGCGGCACTTCACCATGTTGCATATATAAGTATCTTTTTGTCGATCAATATTTACGGAAGCAAGAATTTTGTCTAATAGTTGACCCGCGCGTCCAACAAATGGCAGACCCAATTCGTCTTCTCTTTGACCTGGTCCTTCGCCTACGATCATCAATCGGGCATTGGGATTACCGTCGGCAAAAACAACTTGCTGCCGCGTTTTGCAAAGTGAGCATGCCTGGCAGACCGATGCTGCAGCAGCGGCTTCTTCCAGTGACGTTATGACTGTAAGAGCGGACGAGTCGAGCGAAAGCTGTTGGGTCATGTAGTGGCCGGCACCATATTCGGAGTCACAGTACCTGAATTGACTGCATGTTCGACCAGAGAAATGGCTGGTTGAGTCATGGTCAACTCGTCTACTGTAATACCGTTTACGGTGTCGAGCGGATAACCTAGGCAGATTTTAGCTGTCTGGCGAAAGCGTGATGGATCGCCGGTTGTATATATGTGCGATCGGGCAATTCTTGTTGGTGTGCTTGCTGTTGTGTATGTACCGGATGTCGATGCGATAGATTGCGCGATTGAATCGGCCAGAAGAACGGCCGGATCAATCAGTTGGATGCGATCCTGCAGCAATCGTTTTAAAGCAGCTTCAACAAAGGGAAAATGAGTGCATCCCAGGATAACGGCCTGGGCCTCCTCTTTCAAAAGTTTGTCGCAATATTTTTTCAGCGCTGCATCCATCTCTTTTGTGTCGCCCATGCCACGTTCGATGAGAGGGACAAGATCGGGACAGGCAATTTCAGTGACATGCTTGTGCGAATCTCTCTCGTGGATGGCTTTGGAAAATGCTTTGCGTTTGACCGTTGTCGATGTGGCAATCACACCGATGCGCTGGAAATTTCGCGCTACATAGTCGGCAGTCACCGCAATCAAATCGATAACCGGGACGTTAACGTTCTTGCGCACTTCGTCGCCGGCCACAGCCGCACTGGTATTGCAGGCGATGACGATGGAATCGACTGTCTGATTGGATATCCAATCGACTATTTGCGCTACAAAATGTGAAATCTCGCCGGCTGAGCGGTCTCCATAAGGGCAGCGTGCCGTGTCTCCTACGTAGACGAAGGAATGGGCGCTGTCTCCCAATCGGGTGGACAGTTGGCGCAGGACTGATAACCCACCCAGGCCGGAATCAAAAAGACCAATCCGGGCGCCTTTCGTGATCGCGTCCCCGGACATATCTTGCTGGTTGCTTTTGTTAACTGACAAATCCAGTCCCTGAATCCCTTTGAAACTTCCAGGCGGCAAGTTTCGACCCAACATTATGATTCTCAACGAAAGCCTGGAAGCTATGGTTGGCACAAGTTTATGTTTTTGTTTTATTCACTTTAACTTTCCAAGTGACCGAGTCCGGGGGGCAAAGTTCCGCCTGACTACCTGTCCTCTAGATGGATGGTTTGGCTGTTTTGCCAGCCAGTTCTTGTTTTTCGGTCAAAAATTGAACGATACCTGCCGATACAGAATCGGCAATCTTGCCCTGGTAATCGGCTGCACCCAGATTGTCTCTTTCCTGGGGATTGGATATGAAACCGACTTCAGCCAGTATGGCCGGCACCGGCGTGTGATTAATCACGTAAAAACGGGCTTTTCTGACAGAGCGGTCAGGCACGCCCAGCCCTTGCACGAGCTGCTGGTGAATGGCCATTGCCAGAGGACGGCTTTGCTCGGTCTGATAGTAAGTTTCGATGCCATAGATGCTGGAGGTGCTTTCCAGCGCATTTATATGAATGCTGACAAAGAGGTCGGGCTGATTCTCGTTGGTGATTTTTACACGCTCTTCCAGTGAGATAAACGTATCGTCAGAGCGGGTCATAACAACGCGTGCTCCCATCTGTATCAGCCGTTTTTTCAGCTGATTGGTAATTTGCAGGGTCAGATCTTTTTCAGAAACTCCTGCTCTTTGCGCTCCGGGATCGCTGCCGCCGTGCCCGGCATCAAGGACAATCAGTTTGTCTTTCACCAGACCCGGTTTTAAACTCGCCGCCAGAGGAGCGCTCGAAGATGGTCTAATCTTGAGGCTGAGCGTGCTTCCGTCGTCGCTCAATTCATCGACTACATCGACTGTACTGTCTTTCAAATCCAGGACAAGCCTGTGGGTCATCCCGGTATCATCCGGTGTTCCCGTGCGTAAGCCTTTGATCAGCACCGCATCCAGCACCGAGGGTAGAGAAGCGTTGGCAAGCGCCGGCAGACCGTCGAAGTCGATCACATATCTTTCCGGTTCGTGCAGCCTGAAGACTTTATAGTTCAGTTTTTGCTCTGCTTTGACAAACAAATCGGCGGCCCCGCTGCCTCTCGATTGATCGGCATCCTTGAGCACAACCGATACGTTCGTCTCAAAAGGCGGCTGCACGTCGGCAGCTTCCTGGCTGGATTTGTATAAGACGGACGCGTCGTCTCTATTTTTTAGAGAAACCGAAGGCCCTGACTCTTTGGCGATCCACTTGCTTATATCCGCCGTTTTTTCTGCCAGTTTATGCGGCAAAATCTCCGGTAATTTCTGAACTTGAATTTCCGGCGCTGTTGCCGGCTTTTTCAAACTTCTTACGGCAATGTCTTTGCTTGGCTTTGCACCATGAGCGGTGCCATAAGCGGCCACGGACTGGCTGGCGTTTCTATAGTCAGGTGCCAATGGTGCCACTCCCAATGGTGCGGCAATAGGCATTGCTTCAGCTGGTTTTGCTCTCATACCCTGCATGTCTGCCGGTGCCGGCAGGGCCGCCGTCTTGGTCGGATAACCGGGCGTCCACTTCATTATCAATGCACCGGGGCGCGCGTGAAATGCCAATGTCCGGAACGCTTTTGCATTGAAGGATGCAATGGAGATGCGCATTGTCGGAGGATTCGAGCTGAACTGTCCGATGCGGATTTCTTGAATGCCGTTTTGGCGCCAGGCATCAAGAGCAGCGTTTTCAGGCTTCAAAAGATGCGTAGCCAGCTGATAAGAAACGCCTTCGAAATCCGCAACCATGAGGGTTTTTCCCTCCGGACCCGGCAGATATTGAATGAGCGGCGCGGGCAGAGGTTGCTTGGAATTGGTAGCGATAGTTATGGATCCGCTTGCCAGATCAGGCACCACGGAAACGACGCGTTCGACGGTTGTGAGAGTCTGCAGATTTTCGCCGAAAGCATTCGGAGGGGCGAGCGTCAAAAGGGCGGATAACAGCAGGAAACAGGCATGATTACCAGTTTTCCAGGACATGAGACCACCTTAACTATTAACCGCGTGGATATGATAACACGTCATCAAGCAGTAAAAGAGGTTGCAAAAAACAGCATCTTATATTCGCTTGATATGTGGCTGCCACCACATGTGAGGCACAAATAAAATTGAGCTTTCCTCATGTGGGACGACGTTTGCCCATTACCTGTTAATCTAAATTCCGTAGTTTCGAGTGCAATCGCTGACTCTTACCCCCCCAGCGACTTGCCAGTCAGGATGCGAATCTTACCAGCAAAACTCGTTGCCAAGATTCCACCGTTTCGAACCTGCCGTTGAAGCTCGGTCTGCTAGTTCAGCGCGTTTTTTACAAACAAATCAACTTCGAAGGGAGTTTTCCAAAATGGATGTCAACCTGCTCGCGGTCCTAGGATGTGGCGCAGCGGCAATTCTTTATGTGATTGTCGTTGGAAGTTACGTGCTCGGTCTCAGCCCTGGAAACGAAAGGATGCAAGAAATCGCTCTTGCAATCGAGCAGGGTGCAAATGCATTTATGAAGCGCCAATACACGTCGGTTGCATTGGTCGGCGTCGGACTCTTTATCATCATCGGTTCGCTGCTCCCCAAAGATGGCTGGGTGACCGCTGCCGGTTTTGCGGTTGGTGCGACTCTGAGCTCTCTTGCCGGTATCTTCGGCATGAAAGTGTCAGTCAAGGCTAACGTCAGAACCGCTGAGGCGGCCCGCGGCGGACTGGCAAAAGCACTGGATGTCGCTTTCAAAGGCGGCTCGGTGACCGGTCTTCTCGTAGTCGGTCTCGGCCTTATCGGCGTTGCCGGCTTCTACATGGCGACAAAAAATGTAAACGCTCTGGTTGGACTCGGATTTGGAGCCAGCTTGGTTTCAGTATTCGCCAGACTGGGTGGTGGCATCTACACTAAAGCTGCCGACGTAGGCGCCGACCTGGTAGGAAAAGTCGAAGCCGGAATTCCGGAAGATGATCCGCGCAACCCGGCGGTTATCGCTGATAACGTCGGCGACAACGTTGGCGACTGCGCCGGTATGGCCGCTGACCTTTTCGAAACATATGCAGTGACTGCCGTTGCGACCATGCTTCTGGCTTCACAACAATTCAAAGAACAGATCGCCGCAGGCAGAGCAGAAATTCTCTACTACCCATTGATCCTGGGCGGTGCTTCGATCATCACCTCTATTGTCGGTTGCTTCTTCGTCCGTCTGGGCAAGAACAACAACATCATGGGTGCTCTCTATAACGGTCTTGTCTGGTCGGCAATTCTTGCCGGTGCTGCCTTCTGGTTCGTCACCGACAAGTACATGGCCGGTCTGCAATACACCACGCTCAGCCTCTGGTCTGCAGCAATGGTCGGATTGGTCGTGACCGGAGCGATTGTTGTTATCACCGAATACTACACTTCCACATCTTTTGCTCCTGTTAAGTACATTGCCAAAGCCTCTGAAACAGGAAGTGCAACCAACATCATTGCCGGACTGGCAGTTTCACTCAAAGCAACTGCTTTCCCGGTAATCGCGATTGTAATCGGTATCGTTGTTTCCTTCGCACTTTGCGGCGTGTTCGGTGTCGCTCTTGCGGCTATGTCCATGCTCTCCATGGCCGGAATCATCGTGGCGATCGACTCTTATGGACCGATCACTGATAACGCCGGCGGTATTGCAGAAATGGCCGAGCTGCCTAAAGAAGTTCGCGAAATTACCGATCCGCTTGATGCCGTTGGTAATACCACTAAAGCCGTCACCAAGGGTTACGCTATCGGTTCTGCCGGTCTTGCAGCGCTGGTTCTTTTCAGCTCTTATACAGAAGAATTGAACATGGCATTGCAAAATGCTGCAGTCGCTGCAGGCAAAACCGCAGCTGAAGCGCCAGTTATCGCCTTTGACCTGTCCAACCCGTACGTCGTGGCGGGTTTGTTCCTCGGCGGCTTAATTCCATTCTTGTTTGCTGCAATGGCTATGGAAGCAGTTGGACAAGCTGGTGGAATGGTCGTTACTGAAGTCCGTCGCCAATTCAAAGAGCGTCCGGGCATCATGGATGGCACTGCCAAGCCTGATTATGCCGCTTGCGTAGACATCGTCACCAAAGAAGCCATTCGTCAAATGATTGTGCCTTCTCTTTTGCCCGTTCTCACTCCCGTAGTTATCGCTGTTCTGGGCGCTTGCTTTTTGAATGACGCAATGCCCGGTGAATACGCTGCAGCAAAATTGCTGGGCGGAGTGCTTGTAGGCAGCATCGTCACCGGTCTTTTCGTCGCTATCTCGATGACTTCCGGCGGTGGCGCCTGGGATAACGCCAAGAAATACATCGAAGAAGGCAACCACGGCGGCAAAGGTTCTGAAGCTCACAAAGCTGCAGTCACTGGCGATACCGTCGGCGATCCTTACAAGGACACTGCCGGTCCGGCTATCAACCCGATGATCAAAATCTTGAACATCGTTGCTCTTCTTATGGTTTCATTCCTGGTCCAATAGTGGCTAAATGAGCCAGATCCGCATCGCCAACAAACAGGACGAATCGCACATTCGTGCGCTTGCCAAAGATGCTTTAGCCAGTATCGGCAAGGAAATCGACCTGGATGGAGACGATGCGGATTTGAAGAACATAGAGTGGTCATATTTTGGCCGCGACGGTGGCTTTTTCGTGCTGGAAGTTGATGGTGCTGTAGCCGGATTCGGCGGAGTGACAAAACTTTCTGACGATGCAGCCGAGATAAAACGCCTCTATGTGAAGCCGGATGAGAATCGGAAAGAGAGTCTTCTCCAGTTGCTCGACATGGTTTTGGATTTTGCGCGCAAGATGGACTATCGCTTAATAGAATGCGCTCAAAGCGCAGCCCAATTCGCTCAGCCCGGAGCGCTTGAGAAAAGAGGCTTCAAGCCAAAAGAGGGAAAGCTTGTTGCCAATCTTTGGGGTGCTTGACAAGCCTCTCTCTCATTTCCATTCGGGAAGATTTTTCAGATCGAAATTTGCCAACCGGTTTGTGTTTCATCATTGAACCGGTTCGCTGAAAATACCCTACCCCTGTCGCAAGAGGGTAGATATTTGTGCGTTTTGAGGCAGGAACTTTGAGAGTGGCGCCAGGTCTTTTCCTGACAACTGCAACTTTCCTTAGCGTCGTTTAAGCTTTTGCGGGCTGTGGAATGAACCAAGAGTAGGCAGTTGTCCTGAAGCTTCGCAATCGAAGCGGGAGCGACTTATGGAGAAGATTTCTCTTAGAACCATTTGGATGGCCGTAATGTTGGGCGTATTGGTTGCCACTGCACCTAATTGGATGTTCGATCCCAAACATCAGACATCAAATTACGATGCGCCCTGGATTTATCCCGGCTGCGTTCACCACTAAACGGAACAATCATCGGATTTTTTGCTTGAGGAAGCTGTATTCGGCATCCTCAAGCATTTGTTTTATAGGAATTGGTTCGTCAGGAATATCGATATCGGGACGCAAGGGCAGCTGCCACCATGATACGTCGTGCCACTTCTGGAATTTGTAGCCTACATTTTTATATAGTCCGGTTTGATAAAAGCCCAGCGATTTATGCAGGGCTTCACTGGCGGCATTCGGCATGGTGATACCGGCAAAGGCGTTGCAAAATCCCTGTTTGCGCAAGAGCGGAATGAGAATGCCGTAGAGTGCTTTGCCTTTTCCCGTCCCGTGAAAACCCTCTTTGACGTATACCGAGACGTTGGCAGAAAATCTGTATGCTGCTCTTTCCATATGCTGACCGGCATAGGCAAAAGCAACAGGCTCAGAATTTTCTTCATAAATCAAATAGGGAAATCGAGTCAGGGTTTTCTCGATGCGATTGCGTATATCATCCAGTTCCGGAGGCTGCAATTCAAATGTGGCAGGCGATTTCGAGCAGTAGGGACCGTAAATATCCAGCACCGCGGCGGCATCATTATTGGTGGCTAATCTAATCGAAGGCGTGCCATTCTGCATTGGTGATATTCCTCGTTGCACCTTTTTGTTGACGCTTTTACCCCACCTGTGCCACGATTCGAATCAGGCAGTAAATCAGCGATCAGGACCAGAAAGAATCCCCCAACAATGATCATGTTTCCGCCAATAGTCTACAAGATAGGCAATGTCGTCAAATACACGACATTAGTTGCCTTCACTGCACTAATTCTGGCAGTGACTATTTTCGGTGCGCTTGTGTATTGGGATTTGCGCGATATTCCAGACCTTGCGTATCTGGAACATTACCATCACGGCTCGCCGATTGAAATTTACGATCGCAACGACAAGCTTGTTTTGACCGTCAATCCCGGCGTCAAACATCGCATCGTTCCTCTCAGCCAGGTATCGAGCCAGATGACTCAGGCTGTTGTGGCTGTGGAAGACCGGCAGTTTTTCGAACATGCAGGAGTTAGTTTTATCGGCGTGACGCGCGCCATGCTCGCCAATATCAAAGCCGGAAGAATGGTCGAAGGCGGCTCTACTATTACACAGCAGCTTGTGAAAAATCTTTTCCATGAAGGCGAACAGCGGACTTTGATCCGCAAGCTCTCCGAGACCGCGCTTGCATTCATGATCGAATGCCGCTACAGCAAGTGGCAAATCTTGCAGGCTTATCTCAACGAAATATATTTCGGCAATGGAGCCTGGGGTGTAGAACAGGCGGCCACGACCTATTTCGGCAAGCATGCCAATGCGTTGACGTTGCCGGAGGCGGCTTTCATTGCTGGACTGATCAAGAGCCCCTCAATTTTGGGAGATCAGAAAAATAGAATAGATGCGCTGAAAAGACAGAAACAAGTGCTGGGGATGATGGCGGACAACGGCTATATCTCGCCTGCTCAATATGAAACTGCGATGATGACACCGCTGATATTCGGCGGCCGCCGCACCACCATCGATACCACGCCTTTTGATAAATTTCCTTACTTTATTTCCTATGTGCTCGAGATGGTAAAAGTTCTCTTGCCGGATGAGGGCGATACGACTCGCATCGGACGCGGAGTTCGCGTCTACACAACCCTCGATCAAGATGCGCAGCGGCTGGCGGAGGAGACCATCCAGAAAGGAATCGATCGCGCGCCCAGGGGCATCGATGAAGGAGCAATAGTGGCATGCGCGGTGTCGAACGGGGCTGTGCGCGCCCTCGTCGGCGGTGCCGGAGATTTCTGGAAAAATCAGTGGAATTGCGCTACCAATCCGCATACTGCCGGTTCGTCATTCAAACCTTTTGTATACCTGGCCGCTTTTACGAATGGTGCCTTAGACAGCGAAAGTTTTCTTGAAGACACCAAGTTGGAGGTTCCGCAAATCGGCGCGGCAACTTACATTCCTAAAAACTATGACGGCAAGTTCTTGGGCAAGATAACAGTCCGACAGGCGCTATATCAATCTCGCAACGTATGTGCAGTGAAAGTCGCCCGTCAAATCGGTATGCAGCCGATAATCATGGCGGCTCAAGATGCCGGAATAAAATCACCACTGCAAGCCAACCTGTCTCTGGCTTTAGGCAGTGCGGCTGTTTCCCCCATCGAAATGGCCGGAGCCTACGGAACCTTTGCCCGAGCCGGGGTGGCGGTGGAGCCGTGG
Organism: Cyanobacteria bacterium PR.3.49; assembly: GCA_013997645.1. GTDB lineage: Bacteria > Cyanobacteriota > Vampirovibrionia > Obscuribacterales > Obscuribacteraceae > QKMZ01. The sequence goes on along the minus strand of PNKB01000006.1, from coordinate 33,499 downwards.
ACCGTTCGCATGATTACTTCATTGGACGGCAGAAACGTGCTGCATAAATATGAACCTTACCTTCATCGAGTCTTCGATCCAAGGTGCGTGCTCGAGCTCAATTCCATTCTCGAAGATGTGGTGACCAAGGGTACAGGCACCGCCGCTAAGTTGAAAGACCGCACAGTGGCAGGCAAGACCGGCACATCGGACAATTCGACCGACCTCTGGTTTGTCGGTTTTACTCCCGATATGGTGACTGCTGTCTGGGCCGGCAACAAGGATCACAGCGCGGCAATCGGCAAGAAAGTTACGGGTGGAACAGTTGCCGCCGCAATCTTCCGCGATTTCAATTCTTCTTATTACAAAGTGCACAAGATGCCGGCCGGCGAGATGATGGCCAAGTCCTATCCGAGCAAAATGAAAGCAGAAGAAGATTTGAAAGCGCAGCAAAGCCTGGAGCGAAAGCTGACACCGAAATATGCACCCAGAGTGCCGCGCCCGATTCCCGAGCCGGTTAAGCCTCAATCCTGGGCATTGCAGCCTTTGAAGCCGAAAGAAGATAATTCAGGCTCGCCTGTGAAACCCGAATCTTCTCCCATTGCTGAGCCTGCGCAAGTTTCTCAAACTGCACCAGAGCCGGTGCTGACTGACGGCAAAGGCGGTTTGCGGGCAACAGCCAAAGCGCTGGTATTGCCTGCGGTGGCTAAGCCGAAAGCAGCCTCGACCAGACGCAAAGCCGCGGACAAGCGACGCGCTTATCAAACCGGTTACCCGGGCTCTAGGAAGGCTTATCATCCCGTCTACCATCCTGCCGGCGGATCCGTCGTGCGGTCCGAGCGAAATGTCAGAGATTTCCAGTGGCGATAGAAAAGCGTGAAGTTTTTCCCTTGACCTGAACTTTTGAGTCTGGCAATAAAGCGTATTGTCATATAAGCTGCAATTGCATATATAAGGACTATCGAAAGCAATGGACAATAAGAAGCCGAGAAGCTCAGCCGGTGGGAAACGCACGGGTGCAGGCGGCAAGCCACAAGGGCGGTTTGGTAAACCAAGCGCCGGCGGCAGCAAGCCGGGTGGCAAATTCGGCGCAAAAACGGGCGGTAAATTTGGCGGCAAACCCAGAGCCGGAGCGGCCGGCAAGCCCAAGTTTCGCTCCGAGTCCGGGTCTCAGGAAGGCGGCTATAAGCGCCGCTCTGAAGGCGAAGGCACAGGCGAGAAAAGAAGTTATGGAAGTGGCTCCGGTAAGTCTTACGGACGATCTTCCGAAGGCGGTTATGGCGATCGTAAGCCGAGAGCCGGATCGTCTGAAGGCGGTTATGCAGAACGCAGACCGAGAACCGGATCTTCTGAAGGTAGTTACGGAGATCGCAAACCCAGAACCGGTTCATCTGAAGGCGGTTATGCAGAACGCAGACCGAGATCAAGTTCTTCAGGCGGCGGTTACGGAGATCGCAAACCCCGAACAGGATCTTCCGAAGGCAGCAGCTATGGCGATCGCCGTCCGAGAACAAGCTCTTCTGAAGGCGGTTATGGAGATCGCAAGCCGCGCTCCGGTTTTGAAGAAAGAAAATCACGGGAAGGATCATACGAAGGAAGACCGGCTCGCAGTGAAGGCGGCAGGTATTCTCGTCCTGACGACAGAGCGCCCAGAGGTCGTGGAGATCGCGAGGGTTTCGAGAATCAGGACCCCAACATGGTTTTCTTAAAGCTGAATATCAGCAAAGACCTGGTTCAACGCGCAAAAGAATTGGCTGCCGACAATGAAATGAGTCTTACCGACTTTCTACCCAAGCTTTTTGAAGTTGCTGTCAACTCGATGGAGCGCGCCGCCTATCGCAAGCGCACTTATGTCACGGAAGCACCATCGCAGAACAGAAAGACAGTAAAAACCTGGCGCCCCAAAGAAGACTAGTCAATGTGATTTGGTGAAAGTGGAGAATAGCAGTAAGTACATTACTGCTGAAGCCAGTGCTGCTCCTGGAATAGTAACGAACCAGGCAATCAGCATCTCTTGTGCAACCAACCAATGTACTCCTTTGTGCCTCTCTGCTGTTCCCACCCCCATGACGGCAGAAGATATCACTTGTGATGCGGAAACCGGACCGCCGGTAATGGAAGCATAGATAAGGACGGCAGCCGCAGCTGCCTGGGTAACAAAACTGTGAACGGGTCGAAGGCGAAAGATGTCGCTGCCTACCTTGCGCACTATGCGCGGTGCCAGCGAAATAATCCCGAGGATCATGGACATAGCGGTCAGAACGCGCACCCAAAGCGGAATTTCCTGCGAGTGCATTCCTACTGAATTGAGAGCGAGCACAGCCACACCCATGACCTTTTGGGTGTCATTGGCGCCGTGTCCGAAAGAGACGAGTGCCAGAGCGGGCAGTTGCGCCATTTTCAACCATTTGTTTACGCGCGTTGAAGCTTTGAGCAAGAGCAACATTGTAGTTTTGAAAAGCAGGTATCCTGCCGTGAAACCTACCAAAGGAGAAAGAAAGAGGCTGACAATTACTTTTGCCAGTCCGGTGGCATCAACGAGATGACGATATTCACCCCAAACGATCAAATCGGTGCCGGCACCGGCCGCGACGATGGCGCCCAGCAAGCCACCCACCATGGCATGGGTTGAGCTGGATGGAAAACCCAATTGCTTGGTGAGAAAATTCCACCCGATTGCAGCTGACATTCCGCAGGCGAGCCAGGCGAGTACATCCGGACTGTTAGGAAATCGGGCAATTGATTTGACTGTGCTGGCGACCGCCGAGCCGCCCAAGAGCGCTCCGGAAAATTCGAATATTGAAACCAGGATCACAGCTTGCTTAGGAGTGAGTGTGCGGGCTCCGATGATCGACGCGGCCACTGTGCTGCCGTCCTGAAAGCCATTGGAATACGCAAACACGGAAGAAAGTAAGATCACAAATAAAAGAATATAGGTGGATTCTTGATTCAAAGGATTTTCCTAATTCTTTTCGATTAACCTGTTTTTGCGTCTAGCTGATTTTGATGATTACGTGTTGCAGTTTTGCGCCCACTCTGTCGATGTGCTCTGCGGCTGAAACGAAGCTGCGATAGACTTCCACCGTGCGCATAATGCGTTTGAGATCGTTTATGGAAAACAATTCTCTCATTGCTTGACGATAGAGTTTGGAGAGTCGATTCTCGGATTTGCGTGCCAGGGCGGCCTGAACTTCCGCTTCGGAAAAATTCTTGTCTTTCAATGTCGTGAAGGCATTGACCAGGCAGCGTGCGCCTTCCACGAGTGTGCGAGCCATTTGATTCATGTAAGCATCTTCGGGCGACACTGTGAAAGCTTCAATTTCACGCGCCGTCGCCTTGGCTGAATTGATGATTTCGTCCAGACGAGTGGAGAGATCGTAGATGTCTTCCCGGTCGAAAGGAGTGACGAAAGACTCGACCAGGCGCCGTTGCAAGTCTTGTTTGATCTGGTCGGCTTGATTCTCGAAATCTCTTACAGTCTGGCAGCGTTCGTCTGCACCTTCCAGAAGCCAGCATTCGAGCGCCTCGAGACCATGCAGCGTCATCGTTGCTTGATCAATCAGTATTTTGTAGAAATCGGTTTTCGGCTCGAAAACCTTGCTGAGCCAGTTCGGATTCTTATCAGCCATGCATGAATGCTCCCCCATTATTCTACCCATTGAGGGGTTAAGTGAAGGAGGTGAAGAACTCTATAAAGGCTTCTTTGACAGCCGCAGTGCTCAGTTTCGAATCGGCTTTTACTTCCGCGCTCAGGTGCGGAACGATGTCTTCGACTCCCTCGGCTCGCCAGATTTTTTTGTTTTCCAGGGCATTCAGCCGCGCCGCCAGTGGTTTTAAATCCAATCTGGGCAGCGGTTTGCGCTCTACAAGCTCCACCCATGTCTCATAACGATAATAAAAATCATGGCGGTTGCCGTCCGAGACCAAAATGCGCGAACAACCGGTGACATTGTGAACGGCGTATTGGTGGCAGATTTGATGCGTCCAGCGGGCGCCATCAAGTTGTGGGCGCGCTGCCGCCCACTCTTTGCTGCCTGGAGTTTGCACCACTGCAAAATCAAGGTCGCGATATTCCTCTATTTTGATCTCGCCACTTTCAATTGCTGCTTCGCTCCACTCCAAAAGAGTGTCTTCGTCCTTCCAGTACTGTTCCAAAAAATGCACACGCTGAAATAAATTTGAGAAACGAGGCAGCAGCTCTTCATAGAGGATGCTCGTAATTTCATCGTAAGGACGCTGAAAAACTGTCCTGTTGAGCGGAGACCGAGCAGGCTCAGCCCAGGCTTGAAGCACGAAGGTGACGTGAGCAGCTTCACGATTCTTGAACGTGCCGAAGTCTCCGGCCGTCGCCACATCGAGAAGAAAGTCTTTCTCTTCCTGGGCGATCTGAGGATTCAGCAAAGCAAACAGCCCGACCAGACCGTCTTCATCAAAATGATTGTTGGAAATCGCCTCAGCCTCAGGGCGCGGAAAGTCGGTTTCTAGAAAGTTGAAAACAATTTCAGCGGATAGGTCCGCTTTCAGCTCCGGCGGGCTGCCACTGCCCGGCCAGTGGCTGAGAGTGAGCAGCGTCGACTCGAGTGGTTGGGAGTCGACAATGATGTTGGGAGTGAAGCCCAGGCGCTTATAGGGGACAAACTGCAGACCTTGCATGCGCCTATCTTAGTGGCTGGGCCCTTTTGATTTGTAATAACAATTGTCGTTTTGTAATCGAGAATCTTTCGCACCGCTGTCCACGCATATGTGCTCAAACATAGCTTGCATGCGGTTTTCTTATCAAAACGCATCTGCCTTAAGAAGTAAAAATGTTGAGAAATCTAAGTTTCAGGGCACTTTTCCTTTGCCTTCGCCTGACAGCCCTTTAGAATACTCGACACACCGTATCTACTTCCACTCTCCCGCCGTTACTACACATGGGGTCTCAACTGGTAATGAAAGCACTCGTCCTTGACAGACCGGGCACTCCGGATAGCCTGTACGCCACCGAAGTCGATCTGCCCAAGCCGGGACCAGGCGAAGTGCGCGTCCGCGTCCATGCCGCCGGTCTCAATCCGATCGATTACAAATTAGCCGCCACCGGAATGCCGGATTGGAAATATCCGCAAATTCTGGGTCTGGACGTCGCCGGCGTCGTTGACGCCCTCGGTCCGGACGTAGACGAATGGCTGGACGGCGACCAAGTTTATTTCCATGGCGATTTTTCTCGCCGCGGCGGTTTTGGCCAGTACGCCATCGCCAAATCGAGAGCCCTTGCCTGGATGCCTGAAGGTCTCTCCTTCATAGAAGCAGCCGCTCTTCCCTGCGCAGGTTTCACCGCCTATCAGGCCCTGCACAGAAAGCTCAAAGTGCAATCCGGCAAAACCATTTTGATTCATGGCGGAGCAGGCGGTGTGGGCGGTTTTTCCGTTCAGCTCGCCAGACTGGCCGGTCTCAAAATCATCGCTACCTGTTCTCGTCACAACGCCAAATTCGTCAAAGACCTGGGCGCCGAGTACGTTATCGACTACCAGGCTGAAAATGTCGGCGACAAGGTCAAACTGATCACTGAAGGCAAAGGTGTCGATTACATTATCGATACAGTTTCGCCCGAGAACGCCACCGCCTCTCTCGAAATGCTGGCCCTGAACGGCTCTATCGCTTGCATCGCCGGCTTGCCCGACCTCACACAATTCGAACAATTCAAAAAAGCAATCTCCATCCACGAAGTGGCTCTCGCCTCTGCCTATCAGTCTGAAGATGAAAGCGCTCTGGATGAGCTGGCTCGCATTGGTATCGAATTTGGTGCGCTGGCTTCGAAAGGACAGATCAAGCCAATGGTAGAAGAAACAGTCACTCTGGAAGAAATTCCCGATGCGCTGATTCGCCTCTCCATGCGTCACGTGCGCGGCAAAATCGTCGCCACCGTGCCTCAGACAGCAAGAGAAACAGTCAAGTAAGGCAGTTTGCTCAACTTGGGCTGAACAAATTGAACAGTTCGCAACCCCGGTACTGAAGTGCCGGGGTTTGCTCTTTGGGCAAAAGTTAACAAACTTTCCCCATTCTTTTGATTCCGAAAACCAACCGGGTGGCGGGTTCTCGGTTGCAGTCGCGAGAAATCAGGTCGCTGACGCATTTTTTTAAGCGCATTTCCTTGGCAAGCGCGCGCACATAAGGGAAAATGCGGCTTTCAGGGAAAAACGTAAAGAGGTCCAGGTACGGCTCGTACCGGGGGGTAATAGTGCCTGACGCATTTGACGGCGAAAGTACAGAAACGCACTCCACAGACATAGAATCTCTGGAGATGGCATTTCGCTATGCCACAACGGCTTTGCCGCCGGAAAAGAAGAGCGGTCTTGCGTACACACTGCAGATGTGGTCGAGACCGTTTACCCTGGCTCACAGAATTCCTGTTTTCAAACGCGTCTGGTTGTATGTCGCGGGCATGGCTTGCTATGCGTTTCTTGTCGATTGGATAGCCGACAAAATGATCACTACCCATATGTTCAAGGAGTTCGGCTCGGTCTCCTCGATGGGAATTATTCTCGGTTTGCTTTTGGTTTTTCGGACGAACTCTGCTTATGAAAGATGGTGGGAAGGTCGAAAGCTCTGGGGACAGCTGGTCAATGATTCGCGCAACATCTGCCTGAAAATCCGGGCGCTCGACACTATTCGCAATTCCGAAAAGGTCCGCTTCGGCGAATTGATCATCTCTTTTTCCTACGCGCTCAAACATCACCTTCGTGACACCGTCCCCAGCCGCCCTCTGCCTGGAGTCGGTCCCTTGAGCGATTCGGAAGTGCGCAATATTCCATTGCATGTGGCAGGAAAGATCTATGATTTGCTCCTGCAATGGCGCAGGGATGGTCACGTGGATACGATAATGGCTTTGCAGTTGGATGGACATGCCTTGCAATTGATGAATATTCAAGGATCTTGCGAGCGCATCAAAAATAGTCCAATTGCCATCTCTTACCGCGCCTTCATGCGGCAAGGTATTGCGCTTAACTTGCTGGCCATGCCCTGGTATCTATCTCAGGAATTTTCCATCTGGTGGCTGATGCCGTTGGTAATGATCAGCACTTACTTTCTGGTAGGCATTGAACTGATTGCCGAGGACATTGAAGATCCGTTCGGTTACGACGGCGATGATCTGCCGCTTGATAATATTTGCGCCGGTATCAAAGACACCATCAGTCAGATTCTCAAAGTCAGAGACGATCGCAAATTTACTCGCTCAATTGAAATGCCGCGTTTCGATCTGCTCAAAGCTGATGCTCCGGTCAATCCGAGAAGTTCGGGCAGCATGAAAGCGATGGAACCGGCTAAAGGTCCGGATTCTCAATAAGCGTCTGCTCTAGTCTTTTTTCTTATCGGGGTCGACTTCTTCCACGATTAGCTTGGGCGTGGAGGCTTCCATTTGCGCTTTCAGCGCAGCCAGCTCGAAATCCACATCCATCTTCTTTTCTGAATCTAAAAACTTGCCTTCCTGCGCCATCTCGGTAAGCGCTTCGCCGCGTGCTTCTTTCATGCGAATTTTTTCTTCGATGGCATCCATGCTTTTTCCGGAGGCATTGGACATCAGATCTTGCGCGTTGACAACGGCATCGCCGGCTTTGGCACGCGCCACCAGTCCTTTTTGCTTGACTCTATAATCTCTCAGTTTTTCCTCAATCTCTGCGTACCTTGCTTTGAGTGCCTCTTTTGAAGTTCTCGCCTCGTCCAATTGCGCTTGCAATGCTTTTCCGTTTGCCTCCAGCTCCACTTTCTTCGTCAGGCATTGTTTTGCTATTTCGTCGTTGTCCTGCGATACGGCAACTGCAGCGCGCTTCATCCATTGCTCCAGCTCTTGCTGGTTTTTCTCATGCTGTTTTTGGATCATTTTTTCGCGCGTGATCCCTTCTGTGGTCGCCTCTTTTATTTGCTTGAGCAGATTCTCTAACTCCGTTTCACCCATCTGAGCAAGTATTTCCGGGGTCTCGAGCTTCGATACGCCTTTGTCCAGCATCCCTTTCATTACGTTTTTGAGCCGGTCAAACATCGCCTTCTCCTTATGGTGCTGTCTGCTCTTCCTAGTGTCTCTTATCTTCTTTAATCAATGCCCAGAAATTCTCTTATTAGTCCGTGAAAGTGATGCACGCCTGCTTCGTGTTTGGGAGAATAGCGCCCGCTGTCGTAAAAGCGGGAATTCATTCCACGCTGCACTCTTTCCACTATGTCCTCGTCCTCCCTTTCCACTTTATCAAGAGCGGCGCCTGCTCCGGTGCCGATTTTCGATTCATCATAGACATAGCTCAGGAATGAAACTTTGGATCTGTCGACTGCAAGCGGCGTCACCACGTTGATTGATAGTCCCCAGGGATAAAAATTGAACATCATGTTGGGGAAAAGAAAGTAGTAATAGGCAGCTATATCGCGCCCGGCGTCGGGAGAATCTTTCGGTATGTCGTCAAAACCTTCTCCAGCTGTCGAAGATACGCCGATTTGAAGGCTGGCGTAATCGAATATCTCATTGGAATATTCCTTTGTGTCCAGCGCCTGAGCCAGATCCGGGTGAACATATGGGATGTGAAAACCTTCCAGATAATTGTCCACATACAATGCCCAGTTGGCACGAACAATGTAATCTCGAGAGCGGGCCGGGTTGAAAACATATTCTTCGATGGGCAGGAAATCCAGCCGTTCGCTCATCGGCTGAGTGAGATCGCTGAGCGCAAAAAGCGGTGAATCGGTCGTCGGTGCAGCAAAGAGAAATTTGCGCCAGGCGGCAAAAGGAACTGATTGCAAATGATCTGTGTCATTGGGAAAATCCGGCACATCTTCAAAGCCGGGAGCGGTTACCATCTGACCGTCCAATGCAAATCGGCGACCGTGATACCGGCAGCGCAGCGATTGCGCGTGGCACTCACCTTCGACAAGCAGGTTGCCTCTGTGCGTGCAAACATTGGAAAGACAATGCAGCTGATCGTCTGTGTCGCGAGTCATGATGATTGGTTCGTTCAAAAAACCTTCCATCACCGAATGCGGTACTACTTGCCCAGGCGCTTTCAGGCGATCAACATCCGTGACCAGCTGCCAGCTGCGGGCAAAAATCATTTCCTTCATCTCTTCAAGAAGGCTGGGATCCTTGTAAAACATTGACGGCAACGTGCGAATGTTGCCTATGTTGCCATTGCCGGCTTTCATTTTGTTGTTTTTTCTCCAGGCTTGGCCAGTTTCACTTCCTGAATTTTAATCAGATTGCAGCCGCCTTTTCTGGCGATCCAACCTTTGACAGTGACGCGTTTGGCGACAAACGGCAGGAGCAGATCCTTGCAGCCCGTATAACCTTTGTGTTTGGCCGCGATGAATAACTCTCCTGTTTTTTCGTCGAGAATGCCTGCCGATACGCCGCCATGAATGCAAGCAAGAGCGCAGGCTTTGTGTTTTTCTCCGCGTCCTGGTCCCATAACTTGCGATGCAAAACACCATGCATCCACAACCTCGCCGGTCATTTCTACTTTCTTTGTTGCCGGAAGCAAGCGCTGTTTTTCAACCGGTATTTCAGATTGCGGTCGCGGGCGCTCACTGTACGCCGGTTTGGGAGCCGTGGCTGAGAAGATGAATATGCCCAGCAGTATGACACTGAGATATCTCTGCTTGAAGCCTCTCACCATATACGGTGTCACCTCGTTGCGCCGGCTGCAGCTGTTGCTCCCGGGTCCGGTATTGCCGGCGCTGGTTTCGGCGGCTTCAGCACATCCTTCAATCTCCAGGCCCAGTCTTTATTTCGCTTAGCCAGTTTATCCGACAGGCTGTACATGGCCATGGCAATTTCCGCATCTTGCAATTTGAATGCATGCGCTTTTTGATAACACTGCAGGGCCGCCTCATAATCTTTGGAATAAATTTCCAGGTCCTTGCCCAGCCGATACCAGGCGCGTCCGTAAGTGGGCGCTTCTTGAAGACCGCGCGTGTATTGCTCCATGGCAAATTTGCGCATGTTGATGCTGTCGAGTACGTCTCCCAGAGCAAAGAAGAAAGCAGCCGGAGGATGCTGCCCGCTCTTGATTGTGGCAGCTTTGATAGCCAGCTCTATCTCATTGACAGTGCAGTGGCGCATGACTTCATAAAGTCTGGCCTTTTGCTTGGGGTTGTTAGAATCAAGACTGGCTGTTGCACCCAAAGCGATGATGGAAGGCTCCAGAGCAATCTTCCATTTGCCGGCCCAGACGGCGCATGCTGACAGGTTTTCCGCCAGTCCTTGTTTGAAAGGCGTAGCCTGATAGGCTATGTCCAGCGGTCCGATTGACTCTTCGAACTTGCCTGTGCTTGCCAGAGCCAGACCGTAAATTCTGTTGGCCATCGGAAATTTAGGATTGATTTCCAGATCTGCCTTGGCCAGCTTCATGGCTTCGTCGAAATTTCCCTGCATAAGCCTGATTTCAGCTAGTGCGGAGGTCAAGCCGAGAATTTTTTTCTTCTTGGCGATGGCCATCTTCAATCCGTACTCGCCCTCATCCCATTTACCCTTGGCTATTAGTGACGAGGCGATCAAAAACTGTACTTCAGGATCTTTAGGAAACTTTCGTCCGGCCTCATTCAAAAGTGTCATGGCCGCAGGAATTTGACCGAACTTGATTTGTTGTTTGACCAGTTCTACAAATGCTTTCGGTTCGTTGGGTCCATATTTGGTGGCAAGTTTGAATTCTTCGATGGCTTGATCCGGCAATCCCAATTTCGCATAACAATTGCCCAAATAAAGGTGAGCTTTTGGATTGGTCGGCTCTTTGGCAATTATGGCTTCCAATTGAGCGTATACATCATCCGATAGCTCATCGGCTTCAATTCGCTTTTCTATCGCATCCAGCCGAGAGCTTGTCGAAGGCGGTGGAGCCGCGAAGGTGACGGCGGACGAAAAGGCAATCAGAGAGGATACAAGGGGCAGTGCCAAGGCACAAAATATCGATCGTTTTATCACTCAATCAAATCCCGAATTTGTAGGAGAGAACCATCATTGTCCTGAAGCCGGGTGTTCTGGACGGAGAAATTTGAACCGTGAATGTGTTGTTGTTTTTTGCTGCCGAGACATAGGTGTCGTTGGGGCCGCTGGGGGCTAACACCCAGCGATAGGACTTCAATGCTGATTTATACCACTGGAGAATGTCGGATTCGAGTTCTTGAACTCCGAGCGTCAAAACGATGCGGGCGCCAGAGCGATCTCTGGGATATTTGAGACCGGATATAAAAACAGTCTTGCCGGTGTATTGAGGCACCTCAGGCAAGTCGACGATACCACTCAGTTTTTCGGTCTTGAATTCATCAGGCAGGTGTGAGGAAGATCGGCCCAGGACGGGTCTGTTCTTGAAAGGACTCTGCTGCTGAGCCTGTGTCTGCCCCTGAGCCAAAGCGCTGTGGGCATGCCAAGCTCCGCACAATGAAGCGGCAACAACCAAAAAACTGGCGCGGACCGGCAGATTGTTTTCTGTCATTTTAAAAGGACCTCGCCGGCTGGTAATCGGTCCGCCACTATCCAGGAGGTAATGCGGACCTAACTACAAGCTATAGGTTACCTCTTTTTGCTTAGGGGCGCACGTGGGCATCCACGCCGCTTAGCATGGGCAATCCCAAGGGTTGGTGTTGGCTTTGACGCAATTGCTGAAGCGCAATACGCCTTGCAAGCAGTTGAATCCGGAAGATCGACGCCAGTTCATAATCGACCTGACTTCGTCCGGATCGGAGCCAAAACAATCCCATGGGCTCGGGTAGCCTTGCTCTTGTTCGATGTTTACGAAATTGCGATTGCCAGTGATCGGACCGGCTACAACTTCATGCCCGGTACCATCAGGAAATACTGCATCACCCTTGATCCAGCTGGGAAGCGAATTCTTGGCTGATACTCTCAAGGTGCGGCTATCGTCCATCCAGATATATCTGACTTGTCCCATAGGCATCGGTGAACTTGCCAGGAGTTCATCAATTTCGTTGTTACTCGTCTCCGGACGAATCTGACGGATCTTGAGGTAGATCTGACTTTTGACTATGTTGCCGAGCGGTTGCGTCGGTGAGTATTGCGTGAAGCTGCCAATCAAATTGGCAATTGTCGGAGTCTTTCCAAACGTAATCGGCTCGGTGTGGCTGATTCCGCCCAAGGTGAACTGCTTCATGCCGGTGCAGACACCATAAGGAGTGTTGTTGTACAGTCCGGTGACTATGGCCGGTCCGCCACCCGGTCTGGGATTGATAACTTGAGCTTTGTACTTCTCAACCGCCATCAAGCCGGTCAAGGTTGAACCGCTGGAGCCGTCAGGCAAGTTGAAGCCATATGTGGTCGCCATCTTCTGCAAATTTTCGTAGCAATTGCGATCCGGACGAGGTGCCGTTGGCGTGCTGTTGAGATTGGTGCAAGTCGAAACACCCCCATCGGCACTGATGCTGTCTGCTGCGGCCTGTTTTGGTGAAGGCCCGTCCAGATTGTTGACCAGATTTTGCGGGACAGGTTCGCCCGGATGCTGCTGCTTGTGTTGCTGGATAGCCAGGATGTCCTGGAGATTGGTGTCCATGGCATTGCCGCCTGGAGTCACATACACCGGCGACATCAGCAAATCGCTGAAAATATCAGTCGGCCCACCACCGTACGCTTGGTCGGTCATTCCAGCTGCCGGTCCGTCAAAAGCCACAGGTCCGGATGGAATCGGTCCGTAACCGTTGGCGACAACGATGTAGCCACAGGGAATGGAAGCGGAGAATTCTCCTTTGATATCGACACTACCGACGATGGCACATGATCTGGCCAATGTTCTCTGCGTCGTTTTCAATTCTTGCGAACTGCCGGCCGAGTGGAAAGCATTAGGTGGAACGCGAGTATCGACTTGAGAACCGCCAGGCAAGGGCGAAGTCATATTGTCCTTAAAATCAGGATTGGCGACCAGGTGCGGCTTTTCTTGCGGGCGCAAGGGGACGCCCATAAGCGGATGCGAGCCACTATTGGTGATACCGGGTATGTTAATCAGCGAATAACCCTTAACGTATACGCTGCCTTTTTTGTTGACAGTGTTGCCGCCCAGGAAGCCTGGATCGATGAAATTCGTGTACTCGGTCGGCAAGACCATCTGACCGATGGTCAAATTGGTGCCGAAGTTGCGCGCCATATAAGCGATGTCTTTTTGACCGCTCTCAGCGGCCGCATTGTTGCCGCCAGGATTAAGCATCTTCATCGGGGTAACTGATGCTACCTGGCTGAAGTTGAGGTCCTGCTGAATATCGTTTTTGAGCTTTTCAGCCAGAGTGACACCAAGACCATTGTCTGGGTCGGAAAGGCAGTTGATCAGTGTCTTTGCATTGGCTATACCGATTGGATTGGCAGGCTCGAACCCATAGCCGTCAGAAATGGCGTTGACCGAGACCAAAAGAGCCTGCCCGACTGCACGGTTGTATGTGAGCAGGTCAAGTTCACCGACTGCAGGATCTTTCGCCTGCATGAAATTGTTTTTTGCGATTGTATGGAACGGCTCATTGAGATCGGGAGTGCCGTTGCCGAAAATTCTCAGAAAAGGACGCCGCATACTTTGCTTGGCGACGTTCAGGTTGCCGGCGTCGACTGCATGTTGCAGTTCTCGGCCGCCACCGAGCATTTTGACTAGGAAAAAGAAACCGACTCCGATCACGATTATGAACAGCGTCAACGCTGCTACTAAAGCGAGAGTGGCTCCCTTGCGACGTTTCATGGTCATTGCTACTAATCCCCGATCAGTTTTTTGTTGATTGCGCGGAGGGTTTTACCCTGTTACTTAGCGACTATATCTGCAGCCGTAAACGGCTCAGGCATTGAGGTTGATAGATATCAGAAGATATCAAACCATGTGTTTATGCCAACGCTTGTTGCAAACCGCCTTCAATTGCGGAAGGTAAACTAGAAACATCCCTAAGATTAAGGATGTCTCATTATGCGCTTTTAATAATTGGAAGTCAAGCCAGGACGCGGGCCCCGGTGGGGAAAACACGGTAATGGCGGAGAGTCGGGCTCCAGCGGTATCGAATGTGACCTATATGCGACGCATATCGTCGTGCAATTGCTGCACCATCCGACCAGATGACAGGGCGCTTACTAATATGAGCTAAATGAACGAGCAAGGATTAGCGATCGTTCATCATGTCAATTATATTTTACTAATCCTTTGCCTCAAAACCGGCTGTGTGGGTACATACGAGAAAGAGGCGTTATTTTAATAACGAGATCTCCCCAGACGCCCCTTTCTGCCGAACGGAGTAGCGCGATGAAATACCGTGCAAGAGGACGGAAGTCCAGCGGACATGAGTTTGTAGAATTTGCTCCGGCGCTGTTCATTCTGCTTGTCTGCATCGTCCCGCCCATGCTTGACCTCTTGTACCTGGGAATCGCTTATGCTGCCGGCTGGTATCTGAATCACTTGCAGTGCCGCGAAGTTGCTTGTGTCCCACCGGCAAGAAAGGCTGATTCTCTAGCTCGTGCTCGTGTCGCCTGGGAAGCCAGCACACTGGCCAAATTCGTTAAAGGCAGAGAGACTTTCTCTGATGCGCAGTTCGAGGATCGCAATCCGACAGACAATTATCCGATCGACACGGCTATTGTCTCGACCCGTATTCAAATCCAGCCCTTCTTGCAAATCCCATTTTTGGGCAGCGTGCCCGGAATCGGCGCTCCTATCGAGTTTGCCTATAGATCCGAGCGACCGCAAGAAGAGTACGGTATCAACTAACACAATTCCTCACCCAAGGAGGGGTGGCAGTCCATGATGAAATCTAGGATTTCGAGAAGAAAACGAGGGACGAGTATTGTCGAGACCGCAGCTGGTCTTTTCATTATCATCCCGATTGTGCTTTTTCTTTTTGACGTTGCAGCCGCAGTATTAGCCCAGACCGCTAACGACTCGATGTGCAAGAGCGCCGCCAGAGCCGCTGCCGAAACGGATACGGCCGGCAAAGCGCAAGCAGCTGCCCAGACCGCTGTCGACAGATTTCCGGCAGCAGGATACATCACCTCCAAAAGACTGTTCCGCCCTGTTCAATACAATGCCGGCACATCAGTGACCGTGGTTACCGAGATCGTCTGCCGATTCCCTGTTCCGATTCCCTTTGGCGGACCGGACAGAATGAATTTCGTCACCGACATGACCGAGCCCGTTGTTGGTCAGCTCTAAAGCTCGTATTCATGCGACTTTGAATATGCCGTTTTGTATTTTACGGAGAAGCGATGCGAATCTCCGGCGATTTTGGAATGCCATATAAAGGAATGAGGATTGTCGGCACTTTCTGAATCGAGAAGTCTGTAGGCTCGACGATTTTTACTTCCTTGTCTTCCTTTTTTGCTTTTTCCAAAATGTCTTTTGCTGAGACCTTTGTAAAATCATAGATAACCACCGCCCCATAAGGTCGCTTGAGCATGACGGCGACTTTAATTATGCCGGGCATCGCTTTGACCTTTTTCTGAATGCCCATGAGGCATACCGCGCAGCTTTTTCCCTGCACTTTGAAGTCCAGGCGGCGCAGGTTTTTGGGATTGAAAACAACCGGCTTATCAGGTTCGGCAGTCGGGATCATCGAAGGTTTGCCGGGTTTGGTCTGACTTGTCGTTGTCTCTGCTGCTGCAGACTGAGCGAGCAAAGAAACCGCCAGAAGTCCCGTACAAACTAGAGCTGCCAGTGCGGGTTTTTCAGCGCGTTGTCTCAATGACACGTTTCGACCTCCTCAAAGCGTCCTGCATCCAGTATAAATACCCTCGCGTTTCCAGTTTATCTCATCGCCCGCCTGCCCATCTGCACTGCATGTAGTGGCGAATTGGAAATTGGGTCAGCGGACATTCAGTTTTGCCTCCTTTATTTTCGTTAAGGAAGCAGTAAGAGCTGCTCCTTGAGTATATCCTCTGTGCATATCGGCTTTGAAAGAGGTGTTGCCCATGGGCAGTGGCGCTGGACAATTCGACTCGGCAATCGTGGGACGCAAGGTCTTGACGCACGAGGGCATCAAAGAAGCCGCCATACTTATAAAGGACGGCATCATCAAAGAGATAGCTCCCATGCTTGATGTCCCTCACGGTGTTCCGGTTGAAGACGCCGGCGACCTGGTCGTAATTCCAGGGTTGGTCGACTGCCATGTCCATGTCAATGAGCCCGGTCGCACCGAATGGGAGGGATTTGCAACCGCCACGAAAGCGGCCGCGGCAGGCGGTGTGACCACCATTGTCGACATGCCTCTCAACTGCATTCCGGTGACAACTACGCTTGATGCCCTAAAGACCAAGCTTGAGGCGATCGAAGGCTTGCTCAACGTAGACTGCGCCTTCTGGGGCGGTGTCGTTCCCGGCAATCATTCTGAGCTGGAAAAAATGGTGGCACATGGTGTGGTGGGATTCAAATGCTTTCTCATTCACTCCGGCATCGATGATTTTCCCAATGCCACTGAATTCGATTTGCGCAAAGCGATGCCCGTTCTATCACGCCTGGATGTCCCGCTTCTTGTCCATGCCGAGATGGACTGCGGAGAAATTCACCCTGACCCTGCTGAATATCTGAAGAAAGAACCGCGTTCTTATTCCGCATTTCTCAAGTCTCGTCCCCGCCAGTGGGAAAACGATGCGGTGAAATTAGTGTCCTTGCTTTGCGAAGAATTTAATTGCCGCGTCCATATCGTTCATCTCTCTTCGTCCGATGCGCTCTCGATAGTCAAAGATGCAAAAGCGAGAAATTTACCGTTCTCGGCTGAGACCTGCCCTCATTATTTGACTTTTGCTGCCGAGGAAATTCCTGACGGCGACACCCGTTTTAAATGCGCTCCGCCGATAAGAGAAAGAGAAAATGCCGATTTGCTCTGGCAAGCACTAAAAGAAGGGACCATTGATTTTGTCGTCTCCGATCATTCACCCTGTACGCCAGAATTGAAATTGATGAAGGAAGGCGATTTCGACAAAGCCTGGGGAGGCATCGCTTCACTGCAGTTCGGACTGCCGGCCGTCTGGACTTTTGCCCAAAAGAAAGGGCACAGTCTGGAGGACGTCGTTACCTGGATGGCTGAGAAAACCGCTAAATTCGCCGGTCTTTACGGCACCAAAGGGAAGATTGCGCCGGGATTCGATGCCGATATCGTCATGCTCGATC
This sequence comes from Cyanobacteria bacterium PR.3.49, assembly GCA_013997645.1. Taxonomy (GTDB): domain Bacteria; phylum Cyanobacteriota; class Vampirovibrionia; order Obscuribacterales; family Obscuribacteraceae; genus QKMZ01. The sequence continues at coordinate 16,433 of PNKB01000006.1, read as the reverse complement.
CGGAAGCTACATTTACAGTGGAAAAGAAAAACGTCCATCATAAGCACAAGGAAACACCACATGAAGGGCGGCAATTCAAGGGAGTCGTAAAACGCACTTACGTGCGCGGCACGAAAGTTTACGACAACGGCACCTTTGTCAAAGAAGGTCACGGTCAGAAAATTCTCAGTGGACGCCTGGAGACTTCGAAGTCTTTAGCCTCGACTTAAGGTGAGCGATTATGCCGGTAAATGGAAATTTGAATCTCGATCAAGTCAATTCCGTCTCCAGTGAAACGGCAAAAGTAGAACTCGAGCGCTGCTGCGGATCATCCGTCTGGGTAGAAAAGATGATGGCGCGGCGCCCATTTCATTCGCAAGATGAATTGTTTGGCGCAGCCGATGACATTTGGTTTAAACTGTCACCTGAAGATTGGCTGGAAGCCTTTTCTCATCACCCGAGAATCGGTGATGTCAGCTTGCTCAGAGCCAAGTTTGCATCCACTGCCAACTGGTGTGAAAACGAGCAAAAAGGCGTACAGCAGGCAACAGAAGATATGTTGCACCAACTGGCATCACTGAATGACGATTATTTCGACAAGTTCGGCTATATCTTCATTGTCTGCGCCTCCGGCAAAAGCGCCGGGGAAATGCTGGAGATATTGAAATCGAGAATGTCTAACGATAAGCAGGAAGAGCTGAAAGTGGCGGCAGGCGAACAGGCGAAAATCACTAAATTGAGATTGGAAAAACTACTGTCATGAGCAAAATCACTTCCCATGTTCTTGATGCATCGCGGGGCAAACCGGCAGCGGATGTGACCGTTATTCTGGAACGCAACAGCAAAGAGAATTGGGTCGAGCTTTCCAGAGCACAGACAAATTCAGATGGGCGTGCTCCTGACTTGTGGAAGGAGGGCATGACCCTGGAGGTTGGTGTCTATAAATTGACCTTCGAAACGCATAAGTACTTTCAAAGCCTCGGGCTGCAGGCTTTTTACCCGCAAGTGCCGATCATTTTCGAAATTCACGATGCAGCACAGCATTATCATGTGCCGCTCTTACTCAGTCCATTCAGCTATTCGACATACAGAGGCAGTTAGCAATTTATTCAAGTCAAATTGAGGCAAAGGAGTTAGGACATGAAAACTTCCCTTAATGCGGGAAATCTCGGTGAAGTCTTCAGCAAACTGGCAATTGCAAACAGAGAGTTCAATACTCAATACCCCGGAGATTCCGGCGCCAGGCAAGCAGTTCACACTGTATATGGTGGCGCGCATCTTTTCAAATCCGACTCCGCAAAAAAGCTTGGAGTACTGGCGCTTCGTTCTTTAGATGAATATGCGCCAGACTTCGTGACATTCGCTCGCGCGTTGCAGCTCACAGGCTGGCAAGAACTGCCCGAGGACAACGCGAAAATAGCGAAATTGGAACCGCTTCTGGAAGAAAATCCGGACAGTGTTCGCAAAGAGAGACATCCTGTTTGGCTTGCTTACACGGTGTACAAGCGAGTGCGTGAAAAGCTGGAGCGCGAAGCCGTGGAAGATTTTCGCATCGACTTCGAAGACGGTTATGGCAACAGACCGGATTCGGAAGAAGACATGCACGCTGAATTAGCGGCCAAAGAAGTGGCAAAAGGAATGAAGGACGGCACCCTTTCTCCTTTCATCGGTATCCGCATCAAGCCCTTTACCGAAGAATTGCGTGACAGAAGCGCGCGCACTCTGGATATTTTTGTCACCACACTTTTGGGCGAGACCGGCGGCAAATTGCCGGACAATTTCGTCATCACACTGCCCAAGGTGACAATCACCGAGCAAGTTACAGCTATGATCAATCTGCTTGCCTTGATTGAGAAAAAACTCAACCTGCCGGAAAATACGCTCAAAATTGAACTGATGGTTGAGACTCCGCAGTCCATCGTCAATTCCAAAGGGCAATGTTCGTTGCCGGAATTCGTAAGAGCGGCTGAAGGACGTTGTGTCGGCTGTCACTTCGGCGTTTATGATTACACCGCCTCATCAAATATCACGGCTGCTTATCAATCGATGGATCATCCATCTTGCGATTTTGCCCGTGAAATGATGCGCGTTTCGCTCTCTGGCACCGGTATCTGGCTGTCCGACGGCGCCACCAATGTGATGCCTGTGGGACCGCATCGACCGGATGAAGATGGCAACCTTAGCAAGGCTTTGAAGCAAGAAAATAACGATATCGTACATCGGGCATGGAAACTCGGTTTTGACCATGTGCGCCATTCTCTGAAACACGCCTATTATCAGGGGTGGGATCTGCATCCTGCACAATTGCCGGTGCGATATGCCGCTTGCTATTCGTTCTTTCTGGAAGGTCTGGAACCGGCTTCGGTTCGCTTGCGTGCCTTCATAGAAAAGGCTGCTCAAGCCACTCTTGTCGGTGACGTATTCGACGATGCGGCGACAGGACAGGGCCTGCTCAATTACTTTCTGCGTGCCATCAATTGTGGTGCGGTCTCGAAAGAGGAAGTGAAAGCGACCGGCTTGACGCTCGAGGAGATTTCCACTCGCTCATTTCTGCGAATTTTGGAAGGGCGAAGAGAAAAAGTGCTGGCCAAGTAGCCAATGTAAAAGAAGGGAATAATTTGAGGAATTCTTTCTTTTAAGGTCATAAGCTGAGACGGCAGTGGTACAAAGTACTAGGTTTGTCGCCGTTTGGTATTGACATATTGAACAAGTCATCCTGGACGCCTCTAAAGGTCGCGTCTGTTGTCAATCCGACTGAAGTGGACCTGGACAAGGTTCTTGCTCTGGCTCGCCAAAATCTGGGCAGACCTGTGGAATTGCCGTTCGGAACCGGCAAGGGTTATCTCTTGGCCGCCATTATCCCGCCGGATCCTTCCGGTTTGAATCGGGTCACTTACGTCGAGTGGACCCTAATCGATGTCGAAAACTCTCACCTGCCGCCTGTCTGGTCGCACAGAACTACAGACCTGGCGGTAATTCTCAGCATGATTCATCTCGAGACATCTAAGAACGCCACATCTTCGGCTAATTTGCCGGCTCAAATGCCGGTCGGTGCTCAATTGATGACAACCCAAGAATTGCCGCCGGGCGGTTTCATGCAACCTATTCCCCCACCCGGCGCTGGCGGAAATGGCGGCGGGGCTGATACTGGCAATGCTGCCAGCGGCACTTACGCGACTTTCGGCGTCAATTTATCCGGCGAACTGGAAGATATCGATTTGTTCGGAGTCTTGCAGTCGGTTTCCATCTGCAAAATGACCGGGCGCCTGGAAATTGTCGAAGGCATGCGCCAGATTGAAGTTTTTTTCGAAGACGGTACTCCTGTTCACGCCACAAAGGAAGATGCCTTGCTCGTCGAGGGAGCAAGTGCTCAAAAAGGTTATGACGTAGTCCTCGAGTCCTTGATGTGGAAAAAGGGCAAATTTGCCTTTGCCTCCAAGATTTCCGCCAAGGAACGCACTGTCAGCAAGCGCATGGACGCATTGCTGGTCGAGGCCGCTGCCTTGCGCGATCAAAAACAAGAATTGGAAAACCGCGGATTCGATGAAGATGCGCCGCTTTTCAAAGCAAAGTCGAATTTGAGCGAGCAAGAATTCGAAGCATTGGTAAAGGGAGGAGGTATTCCTGCCGATCTATCAGCGCAAAAGATGATTTACAGCCAGCTCAAGCCGGGCGAGTGCATGCACGATTTTCTCGTGCGTGTGCCGATGCTCATGAGCGTCTGGCTTCCGGCCCTTTTCAATATGACTATGCTGGGTATCGTGGCGCCGCAGGGACGCAGCAGCCAGCCAGCCTTTCAGAGTACAGGGGCAATCGATTTTTCGATTATAGAAAATGCCTATCACGAGATTTTACGCCCGGAAACGGATATGCTCAGTTATCCGCTTTTCCTTTTCTTTGCGCAAAGAGAGCACAAACGCAGTTCCAGAACCCGCACCGGTTACTCGGTAGTAATTTTTGACGTAAAACAGAACGGATTGCTGCCTCAGGGCCGTCATCTGCGCAGGGTCGTAAAAGCATTCAATCAAGTGAAAGGCGATCTGGACCTGGTCGGGCATTTCCAGACTCTCGAATTCGGATTCATACTTCCTTTCAGCAATGCAGAAAAAGCGATGTCCTTGTGCCAGAGAGTAGTCCAGGCCCTATCCGCGTTACCCGCGGAAGAAGAGGAAGGCGAGTCGCCTCAAGAGCCCCAAGCACCGGAAGCACCGCTCAAATTCTCATTTGGAATAGTTTCCGTTCCGGAAGATTCGACGGATTTGACCAAAGCAATTTTGCTCGCTCAGTCGAATCGCCAGAGCAAACCGCAAGGTCGTTATTTCGAAGCTTAGCTTGCCGGCTACTTTTCGCTGTTGCGTTTCAATGCTGCAGATATTGACTCTTTGTATGGCGGTGTCAAAACGCCTTCTTCTGTGATGATGCCTTTGATCAATTCGTTTGGTGTGACGTCGAAAGCGGGATTGAGGGCTTCGGCTCCGCTTACGGTCAAGGACCGCCCATCTAAACTAAGCACTTCATCCTGATTGCGAAATTCGATGGGGATTGCCTCTCCGCTTTCAATTTGCGGATCGAATGTGGAAAGCGGTGCGGCAATATAAAAAGGAATGCCGTGATGATGCGCCAGGACTGCCAATGAATAAGTGCCGATTTTGTTGGCTGAGTCGCCATTGGCCGCGATTCTGTCCGCGCCTGTGATCACCATGTCGACATCGCCCCTCTTCATCAAATAGCCGGACATGTTGTCGCAGATAAGAGTGGCGGGAACTCCGTCCTGGGTCAGCTCCCACATGGTCAGTTTTGATCCTTGATTGCGCGGACGTGTCTCGTCGACGAAGACTTGCGGATTCAGCCCTTTGGCATGAGCCGATCTGATTACTCCCAGTGCAGTTCCCCAGCCGCAGGCGGCCAATGATCCGGCATTGCAGTGAGTGACAATGCGCGCTGATTGCGGCACAACGCTCAATCCGAAATCGCTGAGCCTTCGGTTTCTTTCCAAATGATCTTGCAGCATTTTCTCTGCAAATTCGAAAAGTCTCTCACCGAATGCGATATTGTCTGGTTTTTCACTTAACAGGCAACAGGCGAAGTTATGCACTTGCGATGTCGCCCATCTCAAATTGACTGCAGTCGGCCTGGTCGCATCGAGTTTTGATTTCGCCTCGTCGAATTGACCGATCGTGAGTGGCGAGCTTTGATTGCGGGCTAAGTTTTGCAAATGAGCTGCCATGGAAAGTGCGGCGGCAACACCAATTGATGGTGCTCCGCGAACGACCATGTCAGAAATGGCAAAACACATTTGATCGATGTCGGTGGCATCGAAATATTCGATTGCATCCGGCAATTTGCGCTGGTCGATCAATATGATCTTTCCCTTGTCCGTGTGCACGGGCATGGTTCCTTCGTCTACTTTGATCATGAGCGTGTCCATGTTTGAGAAAAACTCCGGCCGCCTCGGTTATCAGGCAGTGATTATCGCATGGAATTTATTCGCAAAGAAAAAGACCGGACCTGAGCCCGGTCTTTGAATTTATTTTCTCAGCGCAATCTACTTTGGTCCACCGCGAGACTTCAAGAACTCGGGTATGTCAAGGATGTCGCTGGCAATTTTTTGCTGGCTGGGCTGTTGTCTTACCTCATGGTGCTGTTGGCGAGGTTGAGGTGCTGACATAGCCGGCTGGCGTGGCGGCTGATTTTGCTGAACCATGTCAAAGCCGGTGGCGATGACGGTGATCAGAACTTCGCCGTGCAGTCTGTCGTCGAGCACTGCGCCGAAGATGATGTTGGCATCATCGGAAACTGCAGAGTAGATGACATTAGCTGCTTCTTGAACTTCATGCAGTGTCAGGTCGGGACCGCCGGTGACCGAGAAGATCACTCCCGAGGCACCGTCGATGGTGCACTCGAGCAAGGGGCTGTTGATGGCATTGCGGGCTGCTTCTACAGCTCTGCCTTCGCCTGTGGCACGACCGACGCCCATCAAGGCGGAACCGGCTGTTGCCATGATTGCTTTGACGTCTGCAAAGTCGACGTTGATCAAACCGGGCACTGTGATGATATCGGAGATACCTTGCACACCTTGCATCAGCACTTTGTCTGCTTCGACGAATGCTTCTTGCATAGAGGCTCGGTGATCGACGACTTCAAGCAGTCTCTGGTTGGGAATGACGATCAGCGTGTCTACGCGTGATTTGATTTCTTGAATGCCCAGCTCGGCTTGATTCATCCGGCGCTTGCCTTCGAAAAGGAAAGGTCTGGAAACTACGCCTACTGTGAGTGCACCAATCTCTCTTGCCACTTCGGCAACGATCGGTGCTGCACCGGTACCGGTGCCACCGCCCATACCGGCGGCGATGAAAACCATGTCTGCGCCTTGCAGTGCAGCAGCGATATCTTCGCGGCTTTCTTCAGCGCCTTTGGTGCCGATGGTCGGATTGCCGCCGGCTCCCAGTCCTCGTGTCAATTTTGCACCGATCTGCAAGCGATTTTTCGCTGCTGACAGATCGAGCGCCTGGGCATCTGTATTGCAAGCCCAGAATTCAACCCCGTTGAGACCCGCTTGGATCATGCGGTTGACAGCGTTGGAGCCGGCTCCGCCGACACCTACAACCTTGATGTTGGCTTTGATTTCCAACTTTGCCTTATCGTTTTTCTCGTTACGCTCAAGCACGACGCGTAGCCCTCATGGAATATATACAGTTGAAATACCTTAGTAGAATCTGGACTAGAAGCAGGACAGGTTGTGCGGTTCGCGAGGGAACTGCGCTCCAGAGGCCCAGTCGATAGGCTTTCGACTAGGCTATCGTAAGGTGTATTCTGGCTATTTGCAATAATGTGCAGCGCTTATGTAGTTAACCTTATCCAAGGCAATAGCCGCAGCCTGTAGTCAGTAAAACGGTTGCCAGTACCTTGACTGTGGGTGCGCTTTACTCCCCCAAAACTCGCATTTTGGCGGTTCTTATATGTTTATAAAAGAGAGAAGTTCTACTTAGATTTAGCTTCTGCAGTCTTTATCTTTTGCAATGTGTCCTTGCAAGCCTTGTTGTCGGGCGCCAGGTCCAGAGCGGTTTGCGCAGACTTCACTGCTTCGGCGAAACGATGGTCGGAGGCGAGAACACCAGCCAGCATTCTGTGCGCTTCTGAATTTTTTTTGTCCAGCTCAACACATCGTTGCAAATACTTCGTTGCATCCTTGGCATTGCCTGACATCGCATAAGCACTGCCCAGGTAAAAATTGGCATCTGCATCATCTGGAGCCAGTGAAACAGCCTTTTTCTCTTCTTCTATCTGGGCGTCAATGTCGCCGCGCGTTCCCAAGGCTGCACCAAGATCTCTGTGAGCGGCTGCATGATCGGCATTCAGCTTGATTGCCTGCTTGAAAGAAGCAATTGCTTCATCAGCCTTGTCCGTGCGCAGCAGGAGTTGTCCCAGTCTGTGATGCACATCAGGGTTGTTGGGATCGTGTTTGGCAGCGTCTCTCATGGATTCTGTCGCTTCCTGCATATTGCCTTCGCGCATCAATACGCGGGCCAAGCCGAAGTGGGCTTCCGATTCGTTGGGCGAAAGCTTGATTGCTTCTTTGAATTGTTCTTCAGCTTTCTTCAATTCACCTTGCAGTAAATATGCTTTGCCAAGCTTGATGCGGTTCTTTTGATTCTTGGGATTCTGCTCGATTGCCGCTTCGTAGCGAAATACGGCATTCTTGATGTCTTCATCATCCTGATTGGCAGCCTGAGCCGATTGTGGAATGGCGCCTTGATTCGCAAAGGCGCAAAGTGCCAGCATGGTCAGCAATTGACGGTATCTCATTTGGTTCTACTACCTCACAGTCAGCTTTTGTTTTTTTGCGGCTGCCTTCCCATTCAGGAGCCTTGTCAGTGCGGCTCTGGATTCCGGAGCCTTGGGGTTGATTTGGATCGCTTGCCGGAAGGCTTCCAGTGCTTCCGTCTCTTTTCCTTCTTTCTCCAGTGCCTCGCCAAGCGCCAAGTATGCCCAGTGGTTTGAAGGTAAGTACTTTATCGCTAGTTTCTCGAGTCCGACTGCCGATTTTATATTGTTTGCGTTGTTTGTGTCGTTTTTTTGCAGCAGGCAGCGGCCAAGTTCGAGATATGTAAAAGAGAGTTTTGTCTCATCAGGTCTAGGTTTGAGCAGCAAGATTTGTGCAAATTTCTCTTTGGCCTCGTCAAGCAAGCCCTTTTGTCGCAAAGCTATACCCAAGTTATAAAGCGCTTCTACCGAGGTCGGATTTTTGGAATTGACGATACGAAACTGCTCAATAGCCTGATCTAGCAAGCCCACGTTTTGCATGCAAATACCCAAATTGCCTCGTGACACGAGGTCTTCCGGATGAGCATCGACAACCTGTTTCAACTGACCGCCTGCTTCGTCGTAGCTGCCGCGCTTCATGAAGATAACGGCCATCTCCTTTCTAGCGTCTAATAGAGTGGCATCGTTGTTTAGAGCCTCGAGAAACTCTGTCACTGCCTTGTCTTCATTGCCCAGCCTTGCCAGTGAACGTGCATATTCGAAATGGCTGATACCGGATTGCGGATTTTTTTCCACAACCTGCCGAAACTCCTCGGATGCCGGATTGAACTGTCCGGCATTGAACAGCTGCCGGCCTTTTTCCAGCAATTTGTCGGTATCGACGGGTTTGGATTTACCGCCGAAAAGCTGTGTTTTGGCAAGAGATGGCAGGGCGCCGACCGGTTGGCTGCCGAAACCTAACAACGCCGATAGTATGCCGAGAGAACCAAAAGTGTATATAAGATGTTTGGTTTTTAGGGCTCGAAAAGATTTTATTCGTATATGCAAAGTTTCTTTTTTCTCTGTCTGGAAACGGCAAGATTCGCAAGATACGGACAGCTTAAGTCTTGTGAAGTGCTCATTATATGTGCGCGCCCGGCGGCAAAAGCTGTTTTGCGCGCAAGGAATCGCCTGCGGCTCGTGTAATAGCCACCCAGATTCGGATTTGCCAGGTATAAATCGCTATAACCTTGTCGATGCTAGTAAACTTGCTTTTGTACTCAGAATTAAGGCGCTTTGCAGCCTGATCTCGAGTCCGCAATGGAATCCCAACCGGCATCCAACTGAATTTCTATGGACTGGCTCCACGCGTTTCAACCATATCTAGAGCGGCTTACCGCCACGCCTTCCGCTTTTGCCTGGAAAGTCTTGGCGCCGCCCGTGCTTTACGGGCTGCATGGCTGGATTGCGACACGAATGGCTGTGGCTGCACTTTTCCATCCCTACGAAACCTGGTACTGGCCGGGCACCAGAATTGCCATGCCGCTCACTCCGGGCATATTTCCCAAGCGCAAAAACAAACTGGCCGAGTCGGTAGCAGGTACAGTCACCGATACATTGCTCACACCGATTGATATTTCTCAAAGAGTAGAAACACTGGTCACCGAAGAGAATCTCATTTTGGCTGCCGATGCCGTCATCGACTCGATTTTGAGAGAATTCCGCGAAACTTCGAAATTGCACAGGCTGGCTTCCGAAATTTCCGAGCTCAGCCCTGCTGTTTTGCAGCATCTTGTCGATTCTTCAATAGAAGGGCTGGAGAAAGGACGAGACAGAAATGTCCAGACTATTGTCGAAAAGATTTTCGACCACATGATCTTGCCCATGCGCATCTCTCTGGAGCAGGCCACAGAGATTTCATCGCGCATTATGGAAGCGTTTATCACACCGGAAAAAGTGCGCTCGCACTTAATTACTTTGCTATCGCCGCAGAATATCAATGCTCTGGATGAATCTATTCAGGCTCATGCTGGCGGACCTTACAAACTTTTGGCGCGCATCATAAGCGTCAAGCGCGTTTGCTATGAATGGCGCAATTTCATGGAAAAGGAGCCGGAAGAGAGCACCCGCGTCATCGGTGATTTGATCAAGCGCTTCGGCATTCGCGATCAGATGGCCATTCAGATAGCCAATTTCGATTTGCGCTCGATGCCGCTGCAGAACATCGCTCGGCTCAAGGCAAACGTGGTCAGTTTTGTGGAAAATTTCTTGCTGCACAATCGCGATTCGATCATGGAGGCTGTCAAGGTAGGTGAGGGCGCAGCCATGAGCACCGTGCGCTCGGCGATCATCAGATTCAATCCCGAGTCGATACCCGATAAGTGGCTGGAGCGGGCAAAGAAGAGCGTCTCCAAATTTGCTTATTCATATTTGCAGCGCGAACTGAGAGTCTTGCTTGGGAATTTAATTCCAAAGCTGGGAATGAAACATTTGATAGCCGATAAAATCGAGCGATTTACATCCGAACAGATGGAAACTCTAGTAAAACGAATTTGCGCCAAAGAGCTGGTCGCTCTCGAATACTTCGGCGGAGCCATCGGTGTCTTACTTGGATTTGTGCAGATTTTGATCAACGCTATTGCCCCTTGATGCTGTTTGAAAACAGTCGGTGCCACCACATATGATGCCAGGCAGAACGCGCAGATATGTCAGAGGTCTAGGGGTGAAACCCGGTGTTCGCGCACCGATAAGGCCTGGTTTCTTCCAGATCAAGATTCCCTCCAACTTTCGCGATATGCTGGTCGGGCAATGGCTTACCGGCATCGGCAAATATTATGTATTGCGCACCCTGGGCACAGGCGGAATGAGTGTCGTCTATGCCGCCAAGCATCTTGAGAGTCACAAAATATACGCGGTCAAGACTTTGCGCATGCAGGCGGCCAGCGACGAGCTGACCGTAAAACGCTTTCAGCGCGAAGCGGAAACACTAACTTATCTCAATCATCCAAACATTGTCCGCATTCACGACTATGGCAAAACCATGAAGAAACAGCCGTTTTTCATCATGGACTTTCTGACCGGCGACAGCCTCAATGACGTTCTCAAAAGAGAAAAGCTGATCAGCTACGAGCGCGTGCAGACAATATTCATGCAGGTATTGGCGGCTGTTGCCCACGCGCATAAAACAGGACTCGTGCACAGAGACCTCAAGCCGGGCAATATCATGTTGCTAAAAACCAGGCAGCAGAGCGACTTCGTGAAGGTGGTAGATTTCGGTATTGCCAAATTCGAAGAAGAAGCACAGAAGCTCACGCGCATGGGCGAGGTCTGGGGCAGCCCTATCTATATGAGCCCCGAACAGTGTATGGGCGGTCAATTAGACCAGAGAGCTGACATCTACTCTTTGGGCATCGTCATGTACGAAGCGCTCACGGGCGAAGTGCCTTTCTTCGGAAAGAATTATGTGGAGACGATGTCCAAGCAAATTGGTGAGCCGCCCAAGCCACCCTCGCAGATGAATCCCCATGTGAAGATTCCCGAGAAGCTCGAGCGAGTGATTATGCGCGCTCTTGAAAAAGAGCCGAACAAGCGCTATCAGCGAGTCGAAGAGATGCTCGACGATTTGCACAAGTCAGTCGAAGTGCAAAGGAAAAAGCCACAACCCGCGCCGCCCAAACAGCCCACTGGCGAACTGCCTGTCAAGCCTCGTGCCATGCCGAAAGCGAAAGACTTTGCTGAAGTGACGATGCAGGATTATCAGGCCAATCAGCCCTACGCGCAAAATGCACCGTCGGCCGGCCACCCCGCCGCTACTAATCAGCCGCCGCCGGCTGCACAGATTTCAGGCGAATGGCAAAGTTTCGATCCGGCCGATATGCGCGCTGCGCGCCGCTCTCAAGACGATATGCCGGCCTCCAGGCGCAAAGAATCGGTAGAGATAAGCAGAGAATACACGCGTGATTCGATGCGCACTTCACACACACGCGCCCGCGCCTACGGTACAGGCACCGGCGACCCGCGCGTGAGCGGCTCTCGCTATTCACGCATTCGTTATGAAGAGAAGCCGACCTTTACCGGATTGGTCGTCAAGTCGCTTTTGATCGCACTGTTTCTGGGACTTTCATTCGGTGTTGTCACAATGGCACTGCGGTATTACTCGACTGTAAATGGAGGCAACGGCAATCTGCCTGTGGTCAAAGTCGACGAATCCGACCTCAAAACCGACATCAAGGGTGATTTGAAACAAACCGGCGAAAAAGGCGCCGACGGCTCGAAGCGCTAGCAGCTGTGCCGAAATGCCTTGTAACGCGCACCCTGTCTTTCCGTGGCGAGCGCTGAAAATTCCGGCTATCATTCTTATCTAAATCGTAGACGTGCGCCGGACCTGGACGCGCGCTAATAAATTTCCGAGGAATCATGGCAACAAACGGTAAGAAGTCGAAAGGAGCCACAGCGCTCAAGGAAAAGCCAAGAACAAAAGCCGGCAAGACCGTAAGCAAGACGATACCGGCTAACAAGAAGGATACTAAAGGCGAAAACGGCACCGGCGCCGACAAATTGGGCAAAGGCGGCAAGGGCGACAAAACTGCCGGGGTGAAAGTTAAAAACCTTACTTGCAGTGTATACAGCGAAGACGTTACATTCACTGAAGACAGAAACCAAAAGAACAGATTCGGTGCAATACGAAAAGTCGATATGAGCGACAAGATTACGGTTCGCGGTGCCAGGCAGCACAATCTCAAGAATATCGGGATTGACATACCGAAGAACAAGCTCGTTGTGGTGACGGGAGTAAGCGGCTCCGGCAAATCGTCCCTGGCTTTCGACACTATTTTTGCCGAAGGACAGAGGCGCTATGTCGAATCTTTGTCGGCCTATGCGCGTCAATTTCTCGGTCAGCTGGACAAGCCGGACGTAGATGCAATTGAAGGGTTGTCGCCGGCTATTTCCATCGATCAAAAATCGACCAGCCATAACCCGCGCTCTACAGTCGGCACTGTCACTGAGATTTACGATTATATGCGTCTTTTGTATGCCCGCACCGGCATACCTCATTGTCCTGAATGCGACAGTTTGATCAATCCGCAAACAATAGATCAAATCGTCGACCAGGTCCTGGCTCTGCCCGAAGGCACGAAAATTCAGATCTTGGCTCCTCTGGTGAGCGGCAGAAAGGGAGAGTATCAGTCGCTTTTCGAGGATCTTCGCAAAGAAGGTTTTGTGCGCATTCGCATCGATGGCGAAACTCTTCAATTGGAAGACGAGATCAAACTGGACAAGAACAAAAAACATTCGATCGAATTGGTGATCGACCGTCTGGTCGTCAAAGCCGCAATTCAATCGAGATTGGCTGATTCACTGTCTCTTGCTCTTAAATGGGGCAAGTCGATAGCGCTTGTGGATATGGGCGAGAAGCAATTGCTTTTTTCTGAAAAACTGGCATGCGCCAATTGCAATGTGAGCTTTCAGGAAATTTCGCCGCGCATTTTTTCATTCAACAGCCCTTACGGTGCGTGCCCGGACTGCCACGGACTGGGCTCGACTTTTGAGGTCAATCCCAGACTGGTGGTTCCGGATCCCAAAAAGTCATTGAAAGAAGGCGCCGTCTATCCCTGGGCGAAGACCAGCAATCCGTATTACGAGCAGATTTTGGAATCGGTCGCGAAGCATTTCAAATTCTCCATGACCGTGCCATTTTCTGAACTGTCAAAAGCCCACCAGGAGGTAATTCTCTACGGCACGGGCGAAGAGAAGATCAAACTGAAACACGAGTCGTATGATGCGCGCGAGATGTGGGAGTACAAAAAGCCTTTTGAAGGCATCATCAACAATCTCAAGCGCCGCCATGAAGAATCTCAATCCGACAGGGTTCGCCAGGAGATTGAGAATTACATGACGCAATTGCCCTGCACCAGATGTGATGGTGCACGTTTGCGCAAGGAAAGTTTGTCGGTGAAAGTAGGCGGACTATCGATTGCTACTGTATGCCGCCTGTCCGTTGCTAAGGCAATCCAGTTCTTCAGCGAATTGCCCGAAAAAATGTCCGACCGCAATCGCACCATCGCGCATCAGGTCTTGATTGAAATCGGTTCGCGTTTGAGATTTCTCTCGGATGTCGGACTCGATTACCTGACCCTGGAAAGGCAGGCGAATACTCTATCCGGAGGCGAAGCTCAGCGCATTCGGCTGGCTACGCAGATTGGCTCCGGCTTGTCCGGCGTTCTTTATGTGCTGGATGAGCCGTCGGTCGGCTTGCATCAAAGAGACAACAATCGTTTGATTGCCACTCTCAAACATCTGCGCGATCTGGGCAATACTTTGCTCGTGGTCGAGCATGATGAAGACACGATCCGCCAGGCTGACTGGATAATCGACATTGGTCCGGGCGCCGGAGTGCATGGTGGTTATTTGGTGGCAGAAGGCGGCATGGATGAGATTTGCAATGCCGAAACATCGAAGACAGGAGCTTATTTGTCCGGGCGCAAACGGATTGAAGTGCCGCGCAAACGCCGCGATGGCAACGGACATTCGATGAAGATCGTCGGTGCCCGTCTGAACAATCTTAAAGGCATCAACGTGGATGTGCCCCTGGGCAAATTCGTGGTCGTAACCGGTGTGAGCGGCTCCGGCAAATCGACTCTTGTCAATGATTTGCTCTTCGAATATATGCGTCACTTCTTGCACGGCACTGTTGCCAAACCGCCGGGCATCACCAAAATCGAGGGGCTTGATCCGATCGACAAAGTGATCGACATCGATCAATCCCCTATCGGTCGTACTCCGCGTTCCAACCCTGCTACTTACACCGGACTCTTCGATGTAATTCGCGAAGTTTTCTCCATGACCAATGAAGCGAAAGCCAGAGGCTATCTGCCTGGGCGCTTTTCTTTCAATGTCAAAGGCGGACGTTGCGAAGCCTGCGGCGGAGAAGGGATGAACGAAATCGAAATGAATTTCTTGCCGTCCGTATTCGTCAGTTGCGATGTGTGCAAAGGCGCTCGCTACAATCGTGAAACACTCGAGGTGAAATTCAAATCGCGCTCGATTGCCGATGTTCTGGAAATGACAGTCGAGGAGGCCCTCGAGTTCTTTTCCAATATTCCAAAGGCGGTCTCGAAGCTGACGACGATGATGGATGTCGGCTTGGACTACATCAAACTCGGCCAGCCGGCCACAACTCTTTCGGGCGGTGAGGCGCAGCGAGTCAAGCTTGCAGAGCAGCTCTCCAAGCGTTCGACCGGACGAACTCTCTATATCCTGGACGAGCCGACCACCGGTCTTTCCTTTGCCGACGTTGACAAACTATTGCAGGTCTTGAACAGGCTGGTGGACGGCGGCAATACAGTACTTATCATCGAGCACAACCTTGACGTCATAAAGCAGGCCGACTGGTTGATTGATTTAGGACCGGAAGGAGGGGAGTACGGTGGAACGGTAATTGCCGAGGGCACTCCCGAGGTTGTTGCAGGAGTGAAAGGCTCATATACCGGGCAGTTTTTGCAGCAGATGTTGAAAGCACACCGAGCTATGGCTGAAAAATAGCCGTAACACCCACTTCTTAACTTCCCTCAAGAATGTTATTCTTGCCAATTGAGTCCAATCAGTGGTCTTTTGAGCGGTCTTAGAGCTTGAGCGAAGAAGCCAAACAATCAGGTCCGGCAGATCCGGTTTTTGAGAGCCTGCGCAAGCGTGGTCATCGCATCACGACGCAGCGCGAGACTATCCTGCAAATCTTTCGCGAGCAGGCTCACGGACATCATTTATCCGCCGAAGAATTGCATATGTTGCTTCTGGAGAAGGGCTCGAATGTGAGCCTGGCTACTGCTTATCGCACTCTCAAACTGTTGTCGTCTCTGGGGCTCTTGAGAGAACTAGATTTTGCCGAGGGACACAAGCATTACGAGCTTAAGCAAGACACGCTTCCGCATCAGCACATCATCTGCATCGGCTGCAATGTGACCATCGAGTTCGAAGATCATTTCCTTGAGGAAGCCGGTCAAAAGATTGGTGCTCGGCACAATTTTGAAGTTATCGATGCGCAATTCAAGATTTTTGGGCTCTGTCCCGCTTGCAAGGAAACTCAGAAAAAATCGGGGCAAATGCCTTCGAGAATGCAGTCGGAACGAGAGCGGCTAAGAGCCGGCCGGCGTCTTAAGGATGGCTCGGGCGACAAGGCATAGGCGGATTTCAATTTGGCGACGGAAACATTGACTCTTTCTGAGGCCAAGCAAGGCCAGAGGCTTATGGTTGTGAAAACCGTAGGAGAGGAGATAACCATGCAGGCACTTCGCTTCGGCATCTCTGAAGGGGCTGAATTGACAGTGGAAAAAAGCATCAAGGGTGGTCCGGTGATCATCGTGCGCAATCACCTGGAAATTGCCATTGGACGAGCGCTGGCCGAAGCAATCGAAGTCGAATATGTCTGAAATCAAAGTCAGCCTGATAAAAGAGGTCGCCTGTCCTCATTGCAACCTGGTTGTGGAAATCCCACCCGGTGGTCTTGCGAGCCGTTTTTGCACCCGCTGCGCAGGACAATTGCCCGAAGTCGACAATTGCGGCACAAGTTGCTTCAGCTGCTTGAAAGCCGTTGGTGCTTCCAGCTCGCCCTGTCATGAAGGAGAAGCTGAGAACCCCTTGAATAGTGAGAAAAGGTCGTTAAATGTGGTACAGAGAATTTGGGATTACGTCCGCGGGCGCTCTTCGCCGTGATG
>PNKB01000005.1 GCA_013997645.1 Cyanobacteria bacterium PR.3.49 | reverse complement strand
GAATCCGGACAATCTACAGCTTCGATTAGCAGATGCAAAATTGCGTTCATTGTCAGGCAAGCCAGTCGATCTCTCGGCAATCGGCACGCCGAGAAATGACGGAGAGCGCGTTGCATATGCGGAAGCATTGCTTGCTCAGAACAAATTTGCAGAAGCAACCGAGCAGTTCAATTTGCTCGTAGCCAATGCGAATGATGCCAAAAAGCTTGCAGCTCTCGGCGATCTGACGTTTATGATCAAAGATTTGACCAACGCTGAGGCAGCATATAAGAAGTTGGCAACAATGCCTGGAGGTCAGGACAGCTCCAAGCGCGGCCTGCACCAGGTGGCAAAAGCTCGCCAGGCAACTAAGCAAGATTTGAATCTCGCTAATGATTTGTCTCGTAGAAAACAGTTCAACAGCGCTGTGGACAAGTATCATGCCGCGATCTTCAGCGATCCGCGCAATGCTTCTGCACGCTTGGGTCTGGCCGAAACACTGGAGCGTTTTTTCCAACAAGACCCCAAAGCGATTCGTGAATCAGTTATGCAATACAAAGCATACGAAAGTCTCACACCGGCAATGCCACAGAAAGAGCTCGATCGCTTACATAAGCTCACGGCGCGGCTTGAGCTGAAAGCAACAAAACTGGAGCGTGCACTTGCGCAAGGCAAAAAACCAAACATTGTCGCGCGCATAATGATGAGGTAGAACAGGCCGCTGACAATTGCGCTCGTTTCTGTTGACCGCCGACGCGAGCGTGATTGATCGGCCCGTGAAAAGAAAGTTTAGGCGATAGGAGAATTCCTACCGGACCCCCACGCCGGACCGAGTCGCACAGCTCGGTCTGGTTATTTTTATACAATACCGCTAAACTAAGAGGGACTGGAATCATTAAACGAACAGCAACAACGAGGTTTTCGTCATGCGCATTCGGACTGAATCTGTTTTGATAACAGCTAGTCTGCTTTTAGCTTCCATATATTCGGCAAGCGCAGCGGAACCAACCGGGACCGGATCCGCAAAGGATCATAATTGCAATCTTCCAGCCAATGTTCGCTCCAAAGTTGATCACTGCGATCAAGTTGGCGATTTTAATTCAACCGAACATCGCAAAAAGCCGGGTTTCCTGCAGAAGGACACTCGTGCACCTGGATTGCCCATAAAGCATCCACCCGCAGAAAGTGCCAAACTTTCCAAGCCGAAAACAGGGAAGAAAGGCGAAAAATCCGTCAAAAAAGACATCATTGAGATGCGGTCGGATTCAGAACCTCCAGCTCTCACAAAGTAGAGGCGTTTGAAACCAGCTCGAATTCAAGCGACAAGAAAACGAAAAGTCATTACTGCACGTTCAATCTTTTGAAGAGCGAGAGCATCAAAAGAACTGCCGAAAGATCGGTGAGCAGCGCATGCGCCAATACAGGCATAAGGACGTTTCCAGTTCTGCGATATAGGACTGCCAAAAACGCGCCGTATAACATCAAAAGCACTGTTCCGAACTCTGCCCACCCTGGGTAGAGCACCAATTGCATGATTGGATAGTGAAAGGCTCCATACGCAAAAGATGACCAAATAATTCCACAGTGCGGAAAGTCAGGACATAGCTGATCCAGCTTGGTCATTACGAAACCGCGCCAGAAAAGCTCTTCCAAAAATGGATTCACTATCACTATATAAATGCTGATCGGACAAAAAACTTCCTTGCTGTAGCCTACCGTTTTTAGCAGTTCCATCGTATGGGGGCTGGAAAGCACCAGATCACCAAAGTGCTCATAAGTGAACAAAGAAACAAATGAAAAGGCAACGCTCGCAAGCGCCAGACCCAGCAGTTGAAGATAACCTGGCGGCTTGAGAGTTTTTGCAATCGAGCTCCAGTAGAAGACAATGCCCGGCAGCAAGCAAAATATGTGATACAAAGCCAACGACCAGACCGCGCTTTTAAACACATTCATGCCCAGCCAAATAATCGAATAAGGCAAAATCATCATGCACACGATTATCCAGAGTTCGCGAAGTCTGGAGTATTCTTTGAGTGCAGCCGCAACCGCTTGGTTGTATTCTTTGTCTTCGGATTCTGTCATTCTAAACCGTACATAGATCATACAGTTTATAACAGCAGAGCGACGTCGGCGTTCACTCGAACCGTAAGTTGCCAACCAAACTGGAGCTAACAGACACGCTAGCCATGTTTCTGAGAAGTTTTGCCGGAAGACACGGGGCGGTCCTCTTGGAACGGATAGTCTCTAAAGAGTGTTTCCTGCAGTCCAAGATACGGATCGTCGATATCGGCATGAAGAACATCACGATAGATTTCTTTCGTCACATCGCCAGGCTTGGCATTTGGACGCTTGGACAAAATCATATGAATCTGTCCACGTCTTTCGTTCTCATTAATGTCCGTGTCTTCGTACAATTTGCGCCAATGCTTGAGTTGCCCCGGTTTCGAAAAATCGGGTCGATCGACCATCTCTGCCGATTTGGCGACGCGTAAAACTTCTGATGGATAAGAACTGCCTGTCGTTCGCAAAATTGTCTTGGTGCTGATCTCGATTGACATTTTTGACATGTCAGCGAATGGCTTCACAACTTTCGCCTTGCCTGAGGTTTGGATAGCTCTTGCTTGCTCATCGTGATAGTCGGCGAGAAACGCCGAAGGCACACGGGTCCTGGCAGCATAGTGATGTACCCACCAGAGCTGATTCAACTGCGCCAAATATTGGGCAGATTCATACAAACCGGGCAAAACATCGATGATGGTACCATCGGCGGTGAGCACATATGTAGCCACATTGCCATGAAGCGTTCTTGTCAGCTTATGACCCTTGCCAAAGTCAATGGTGACTGTTGGGACATCTCTGACGCTTACCCAAACAGGCTCGAACTTTTCATTTATCTGTCTGGCAACATCTTCATCCGAGAACAGCACGGTTCTCGCCAAGCGCGCATTCGTTCAGCAGAAGCGATCGTCCAGGCGACCCATCATCTGAAAGAGTAGAACCGGCTTTCCGGATTGGGCCGAAGCATCCATCGCTGTCTGAATTGCCTTATGCCAACGCACTTTTCCCGGCTCCACCTTCTGGCTCGATGCCGGCTTGAGAGCTGGTTTTTGGGAATCCAGCGACCTTGCAGAATTGCGCGATGCCGGTGCTTTAGAAATTTCAATTCCCTTTGCTCTTGAATCGGAAGCTACAGGCATGCGCAGGTCGCCGATAAGTCCTTTTACAGGCAGTTCGATGCGGGACTTACTCATATCAGGAATCTTGAACACTTTAGATCGCAAAGCAGGAGCATCTGTTGGCTCACTTGCGAACGCCTGCATTCCTGCTGCCGAGGCGGCTAGTATCGCCAATAACGCAATGTTTTTCACAACTCGACGTGCCATTATCGCCTCACTTATTGCTTGCACCGCTGTCGCGCATAAGTGCAATTATGTTGCGGTTCGATTGGAAAACGGCCAGGGTAAACCCCAGACTTGCGGTGCGATGAATCCTGAATTCGCAGCGCTGGAACCGGTGACAATATGTGCCTAAACTCATAAATCAGCGGTGTTTGCAGGTTTAAGAGCATCCGGACACGACCGTGTACAATATGCGGTTCGTTACCGCAGTCAGGAGTATTGGTTCATGAGAAGAAAGCAACTCGTAACCGGCGCAGTTTTTGCAGCAGCCGTTTTGTTTCCGCTCGCAGCCTGGTCGCAATACGGGATGTCCAATGCAAATTTCGTATCGGTCGGCACATCGAGCCTGCCGGCCGGCCAATACCTGATGAGCAATCTGGCTACCGGTCAATCTTTGTTCGTCGTTGTTAACCCTCAAGGACAAATGCTGGGACAAGATCCACGCGCAATTAATGTTGCGCTGCAACCGGCCCAGTCATCGGCGCTTCAGCCCGGCGTTCCAGGTACTCCGGCAACAGGCGGCTCGGGCTTCGGCGGTTTGCTGAAACAGGGGCTGGACTCGTTCATGCAAAATAAGTTCACGCAACCGCAAGGACAGTAGAGATTCCCCTGAGGGCGATCATTATTCGGATTAAGACAAAAGGGACTCAGCAAGTGAGTCCCTTTTCTATTGCTTTGGCGCGTCAGCCTAGCGATGTTTCAGTTAGTCATCGTCACGGTCGCGCTTCTTTTTGTTTCGGTCTTTGTCATCGTCATCATCATCGTCATCGTCGTCATCATCATGATGACGTTTCTTGACAGATGGGGAAGCAGATGTCGAGCCACTATCTTCCTTTTGAACGGACGAGCTGCTCTGTTGCTTGGGCTCTTCGACCTGGGCCGGTTCTTCCTTCTTATTTTTGGAGTTATTGGTGAAATCAATTACTGTGGTCGTTTCAATGTCTGGTCTCTTGCTGCTTCCAGTGTTGCTTCCTGATTCGCTGGAACCGCTTGAGCTGGAAGAAGAAGAAGAAGAAGAAGAAGAAGAAGAAGAAGAAACTGACTCAGTAGCAGTCGTTGAGCCCGATGTGACGGGGGCAGTTGATGTCGGTGGTGTAGATACGGTCGCTGACGAAGACGTGGTTGTTATTGTCGTTGACGAGACATTGCTTACCGGTACGGACAGGTCTGCGGCACTGGTCGTTGTGGAAGTTGTCGTGGAGACTGGAGCTGTAGATCCCGAAGTTACACCTGTAGATGTTGTGGTCGATATAGTGGATGTGACAGAAGACGCAGAGGGCGTTGAACTCGTTGTCGATCCCGAACCACTTGTAGCAATGTCGGTTGGTGTTCCGAAAAGCTTGGTCTCTTCGACAAATGCAGCAATGGGCTGGAACAAATCGGCCTTTATGGATTGAGTAACTGTCTTTGTCACTCCCATTTTTCCGGCAGTGATGGCGGCATCGCGCTCTCCTGTTTCTTTAGCCTTGCCGAAATTCACTCCAAGCAGATTGACCCACATTTTCTTTTCAACAACGTGAATTTTGAATCCTTTGATGTTAGACGCCTGAACAGTACCATCGGTACCTTCCGTCAAATTGAGCGTAACGGACTTTTCCATGGCAATTTGATCGACTTTGTCGTCACCGGTCGTATTCTCGATTCTGTTCGGAACAGAAACAGTAACTATGAAAGCTCCTTCGTCCTTATCTTTAACGACAACGATGGTGGCCTTATTGTCGATAATCAACTTGGCGGCATCTTTGCCGAGCTTATTGGGATCGATTACCCGGCAATATTTGCACAGCTCATTCGATTCGATTTGCAAATCAGGATCGTTTAAATTGATCTTGCCGGCAGTTGTAATCGCGCGCTGCAAGTAGGTTTGACTGTCCGCATACTCTCCTTGCTGACGGGTTGCCTGTGCCAGTCGCTTGAGCGTTAACTCCAAATTGGCATCGGCCGGAGCTTCACCCTGCGCTTCTAAAAGTGCCAGGGCCTTTACCCAATTAGCTTCCGCCCTCTTGAAATCGCCCGCATCGGTAGCGGCTTGGGCAGTGGCTTTTGCTTTGTCGAACTTCGGATTTTCACCTTCAGCGAAAACAGCTGAACTAGCGATTAATCCCAAGATACTCAGGCTGATTGCTGTAAGTTTGAAACGCATATTTCCTCTTCAGAATTGGGGTGAAATTTCCTGCCAATGGCACTATGAAAAACTATTTTTGCTTTTTGTCTCTGTTTGCAAGGTAATCGCTCAGAGCCTTAGGATCGTCGGTAACAATTCCGTCCACGCCCTGGGATATGAGTTGCTCCCATTCGTCCACTTTATTGGGAGTCCAGACATTGACCTTTAATTTCGAATCGTGAGCCGCCTCGATCACATCCTTGCGCATACTGCCGAAGTAAGGATGCCAGGCTGTTGCACCGACATTTTTTGCATATTGACCGACATCACAAAAAATGGGATCACCCAGCAGTGCAATTGCATATTTCGGATTTTTATCGTGAAGACGTTTCAGTACCTCATGGTCAAATGAGCTGATTATGATGGTCTCTGGATACTTGTACTCAGCAAGCACCTTCAAGAGATCGTCTTCGATACCGGGATAAGCCACAGGTGTGTTTTTTATTTCAATGTTCAGAACCACTTTGCCGTCAAGCAAACTGAGAACGTCGCTGAGCAACGGGACGCGTTCATTCTTGAATTGCGCGCCAAACCAGCTGCCGGCATCGACTTTGCTCAGTTCGGAAAAATTCGTGTCTTTAATGAGCCCAGCACCATTAGTGGTGCGCTTCAAATCCTCATCGTGAATGACGACCAATTCACCGGACTTGCAGCGTTGTACATCGAGTTCGATCCCATAAACACCATTTTCCTTGCACTTGCGAAACGCAGCCATAGTGTTTTCCGGTGCCCACTTGGCACCACCGCGATGTGCATAAATCTTGGGGTTTTCAGCCAGGGCTGCCGGCAAGGGAATAATGCCAGCTTGTGCAACTACCAAGCCAAAGACTAGAAGCGCTGACCTGGCAATTCGAGTGCGTGACATCAACCTTCCCCTAGCGTTCTATACCGGCTAAAAAGGTAGCACGTCGAACGCCAAAAAACTCGCTTGTCAAGCCGATGTGGTTGAGGTTGTTGTCTGAGGTCTAAGCGGACGAGGACAGCAGTTCGGCTGGCAAAAGTCAGGTGCCGGGCCACGCTCGCCCTGGCAGGAACGGTCGTGGGCATTCTCAAGACGCTCCTGAATCAATTCGCGGATCATCGAAACAAAAGCAGGATGAGTGCCAGCCGTAGCAGCGCGGTCAAAGTTGAGCCCGGCTTTGCCGGCAGCAGATGCCGCCTCGGTATCCAGGTCGTAAATGATTTCCATGTGATCGGAGACAAAACCAATCGGCAACACGATTACGTCCTTAACTTTTCTGTGTGCTGCTTCCCTAAGGTGGTCCTGGATGTCAGGCTCCAGCCAGGGCTGCGTGGGCGGTCCGCTTCGACTCTGGAAAGCCAAATTCCAATCGGAGACACCGGCAGCGCGTGCCACCAGTCGCGCCGTTTCCAAAAGCTGCGCCTCGTAGTCGCACGACTCGGCCATGGATGTGGGAATACTGTGCGCTGTGAAGATGACATGAACCGCCTGGCGCCTAGCTTCAGGCAGTCTGCGCAATGACTCCGTCAAATGGTCGGCATTCGCCTCGATAAATTTAGGGTGGTTGTAAAACAAACGCAGCTTATCAATCTGAGGAGCCCCTTCACCTACATCTGCCTGAGCACGCTCGATGTCTTCCAGATACTGGCGGCATCCCGAATAGCTGCCATATGCGGAAGTGACGAACGCAATAGCCCGTTTAACTCCAGCCTCTTTCATCTTTCTCAGAGTGTCAGCCAGAAGCGGATGCCAGTTACGATTTCCCCAATACACCGGCAGATTTATGTCGTGTGTGCGCAATTCTTCTTTGAGCGCCGAAATCAGGCGCCGATTTTGCCCATTAATCGGGCTCACGCCACCAAAAAGCTCGTAATGATGCGCAACTTCTTTCATGCGCTTTTCAGGGACATTTTTACCGCGCAACACATTTTGCAAGAAAGGCATCACATCATCCATTCCTTCAGGTCCGCCGAAGGAGATGACCAGCACCGCATCGTATTGCATGTTTCCTTTTTCCTTTTGTCGCCTAATTTGATCGCAGTTGTTTGCGGTTCTCAGTTTGCATCATAAGTCTCGATTGAACCGTCCGGATTTCTGATCACTTTTACATCGCTGTAATTCCCTCTTCTGCGCGACGTGCGCCGGACTGTCTTTTTGCAGAGCTTTTGCTTGAGGAATTTTTTGCCAGCGAGTTGGATGTGGAAGAACTCGCACCGGACTTTGGCTTTGATTTAGGCCTGCTCGAAGATGGAGACTTCGCACTCGCTTGCCTGCCTGCAAACTCTGAATCGAAGGTCTCGATCGTACCATCAGGATTGCGCTTAACAGTGACTCCGTCTGAATATTTATGAACGCTTCTTGTCTTTCGGGTCGAAATTGCTCGCGAACGTCCAGGCGAATTAAAACCTACGGAATCACCACTATCAAAGGTTTCTATCGATCCATCCGGATTTTTTCTTACTACCACTCCATCTCGATACTTGTTCACAGAACGAGAAGTGGAACCTCGCGTCTGCCTTAGCGCCGAGGGCGCACTGTCACCGGCATCAAAAGTCTCAATCGAACCGTCTGCGTTTTTTCGAACTACAACCCCGTCTTTGTATCTGTGGGTAGATTTCTTGGCAGAAGAACGGCCTCGTGATTGTGCCGGTATACTGCCTGAACTATCAAATGTTTCAATCGAACCATCAGGATTCTTCCTTACCGTAACGTCACCGTAATTTTGAGCATCACACTCTACCGGCACCAAGCAAAAGGAAAGCAATAAACCTAATGCAACAGAAAAAGTGAACCCCGGCGAAAAACGCATAATACTGAACCTCTAGTGTATGGCTGCACGCAAGTGCCTACGAGCCGCCAGGCACCATTATAGACCTCTAATATGTTCCACGCAGGCACGGCGCCGGATCTGATGCCGGCGGACGCTTTCTTTATCCACCTGCCGAAAGCCTGCATTGGACGAGGTTTCCGCGTTGCAGCCGGTTGAAATTTAGTTAAGGTTACCCGAGCCGAGCCCCAAAACGCTACCCAGTTGACCTTTTCGGGCTTCAATCAATCCCTTGACAACTTTCCGTAACGCGTGCAAAGATGCAAATACGGCTGTTTTCAGCCCTGGCGGCTTCTTTAGAAGTCTTGGCGGCAAATTGAAGAATACCGGCGGAGTGCTTCTGCCGGCGGGGGTTACAACAAAAAAGGTTGTGCCGGGCGCTATGTGCGTTGCGCTCTTGCACAGACTGTGATCGCTGAACACACAAACAGCTTATGTCTATCTGCCTTTGGGCGGGTGGTCACGCTTATCTTCCACTACGCATGCAGAGTTTGCGTGGCAGTGGAATAGGGGGATGTATGAATGAATCGCAAACGCGGCTTCTGATTCAGCGCGAATTAGACGGCAATCTCTCACATGATGAAGAAAATCGCCTGAGAAGAGTGCTTATGGTAAATGACTCCGCCGTGAGCTTTCGCGCCAATCTCAGCCAGGTAGTGGCCGCTGCTAAAGATTTGGAGCTGCCGGAATTTGTCAGACCGGGCGACAGCAGTCGTCTAGCAGGAGAGATCATAGAAAGTCTTCCGGTCGCCAAAGGCAATTTCTGGGATCCTTTGCTGGACATTTTTGCAAACCGCAAGAGTGCCGGCAGCGACCCACGCCTGACAAGAAACTTAGGCAGCATAGGCACAACAGCAAACAGCCTTTCTCAATCCGGCGCCACCACAAATGGTACCAGTGCGAGCCATCCGAAAATCGATCCTGCCGTTTTACATCCACAAACAGCAAGTGACAAAGAAAAAACACCTTACGGCTTGCAGTCAGTTGAGCAATCAAATCAATTCATCACCGGCACACATTCAACTTTGGGCGGTTTGGCGAAGAAACTGGGCAAAAACATCAACAACTCTCCTGTCGAAGATGTTGGCAAAACTCTCGCCGACGCCATTCGTGAAAAGGTGCATGAAACTTTGCGCGAAGAAACAGCGCACGACGTTCCGCCAGAGTGCGGACAAGAAATTGAGCAAGAATTCAAAAGAGTTGACGTGCCTGTACAAAATCCAAAAATTTCAGAATCGATAATCGGAATCGCCGCTGTAACTCCAGAAATTGCAACAGCCGTTATCACTACTGAAGAGCCTGCCGCATCAGTCCTTCTGGGAACATCAATGGTGCTCACGGTTGGCACACAGGGGATTACAAAGCCGCCTGCTCAATCTTTCAAAGCGCCCGAACAAGAAAACTCATTGGCGCACGGTTTCTCAACGGCAGAACTCGAATGGAAGTCCGGAACTTACCCGACTGTGCAACCACCTGTAAAACCGACGCAAACTGAAACGGGTCCACTGGTGCCTTTCTCTTTAGACCAATGGTCCTCACCTTTGCCTTTTTCAGACCCGGTTTCAAATCCTGTCTCAACAAATGACTTCTGGTCACCAGCTCCGATTGCTCCTGAAATTGCTTGGGCGCCTCCACCAAGGTCAGATGTTCCCAAAGCTGCAGCTCCCTGGGCACCGCATCCGGTTGCACCGTCACAAACAGCAGTTTCACAAACCGAGCCAGTTTTACCGAACGATGCCAATGCTTATTACGAGCCAAAGATTGTCCCTGTAAGGCGCAACGCTCTTCCGATCGAAGAAATTTCGGAAAGGATAAATCTCATCTTTAACGAACAGGTGGAGAGTAGCCCACCGACGAAACCTTGGCAAGAAATAAAAGAAAAGGACGCGCTGCAACAACTGCAACAAAAGACCGGTCCGATGGATTCGGACGTCAATGCGTGCCTGTCTTCGGTCGGGCGTCTGGCCGACATTCGGTATGCTACAAACAGCCCCGGCAATATAAACAATCTGGGCAAATTTCTTCTCACTGACGATGCTGTTGCGTCCATTGAAACTTGTATCAGCAATGGACAGGGTCAGAGTCACGCGCGCGTGATTACTCTGGATGCAGCTATGCAACTCGAAGCAGCGCTGGAGCCCATTGTCCGCACACCAGGCGTGGCTGGATACATGGTTTTGGGTTATGACGGCTTCGTAATCGGCAATAAGCTCAGCGCCGACATCGATGTGGAGTTATTGGCGGGTTGCGCCCTTGTCACTTACATGAACTCTCACTCGATCATGAAAGTTATGGGATATACAAAATTACGGCAAATGGTGTGCAAGAATTCGGCCGGCAACATGATATTGGCCGACTTTGGCAAAGGCTTTCTCGTCACTTTGACTGGCGAAACCGATGCCGCATTGCTGGCAAGCCTTTGCCAAACAATCGAAGCAATCTGCTGCGACTGAAGCGCAGGAACATAAATTCCTTGCCGGCGTCGAACAGACTGTCGGCTTGCGATGCGTCGCCAGCCCATTGTTTCCATCCAGGGAGACGTGCTCCATGAGATTTGCTGCCCTTGCTGCCGTGGCGTGCCTCTTTCTGAGCGCCAATACTGCGCTGGGTCAGGCAAATTATCGAATTCAGCGTGCTTCCTCAGCCGATCCGGTTTATTCCGTGTCGGACAATCGAGAAAGTGGCATTGGAGCTGACAGCATCAATTCTTTCAGACTGCCTCAGACTCCATCTCAGTCACCCGCCTCTGCGGGCGGATGGGTAAACGACTTTGCAGAAGATCCTGATGCCAAAAGGATTCTTGATGCTGCAGCTTTCGCCAACCGCGTACTGCAAACCGTTCGAACACGACCGAATCAGCCTGCTTTTGCACAACAAGCGAAGAATATGCCGCCACTAAGCGGTCACCTATTGGCACCAGCAGAGGTGGCAAGACTGAGAGGAAGGCACGTAACGATTGTGATGGATCGCTCTGGCTCAATGAAAACAGAAGATTGCGCAATGCCTATGTCTTTCGGAGCGTTTCCGCCAAGAACCATGAGCCGTTGGGATTGGTGCCTAAATCAAACAGTCGATCTGGCCAGGCAAACCGCACAAGTTTTGCCGCAAGGTTTGACCATGGTGTTTTTCAGCGGCTCGGATTCTGTTTATCACAATGTAAGAGCCAACATGATTCCCAATCTTTTCATGCAAAACTCGCCGGATGGTGGCACTAATCTGGTCGGTGCGCTGAAAAGGCAACTCGACGATTTTTTCCGGGCTCAATCAATGGGCAACAACCAACCGCTTGTCCTGGCCATAGTCACGGACGGAGATCCGGACAGTCCGCGCGCTCTCAAGGATTTAATTATCAACGCCACTCACAAAATGACATCGGCAAATCAAATTACACTGACATTTTTACAAGTAGGCAACGACTCTAAAGGCAGCAACCTATTGGACGAATTGGATCGCGAATTGACAATGAAAGGAGCCAGCTTTGACATATTCAATGTAACGCCATTCAGACAGGTAATGGCCAGCGGTTTGGCACGCAGTTTAGTAACTGCAGTCCAGTCCCCGCCCATTGCGCGCAGATTCTGACGCTACGGCTGAAATTGATTTGCAGGGCACAGTAGAATCAGACTGCTGTTAAACTGTGGGCGTGAAGCAACAGCAAGATGGAATCTCAGATGACCCTTTCGCGTATCCAAAAAACTCGCCAGCGCAATAAATTTCCAATCACAGCAAAGATTGCTCTTGCGTTCCTGTTCTTGCCGGTCGCACTGACGGGAGCAACGGCGGCGCAATCCGAAAAACAGGACACTTTTCATGAAGTGCACCACCATATAGTGCATCAGAAGTTCAAGCTGGCAGCTGAAAAGGCACGAGTAATGGCGGTGTCTGGACATCCCAAGGCGCAGCATGTGCTTGGCATGCTGTACCAACACGGTCTCGGCGTCGAAAAGGATATCAAAACAGCGCTTTATTGGCTGGAAAAGGCGGCAGAGCAAGGTTTGCGGGAAGCTGAGAGCTACCTCGGTCATCTTTACCTCGAGGGCAAGTTTGTCGAAAAGGACCTGGAGAAAGCCGAAAAGTGGTTACTGAAAGCAGCCGAGCATGGCGAGCGCGAAGCACAATTACATCTCGGCTTGATGTATTTGGACGATAAATCTGCCAAAAAAAACATCAGACATGCCGAAATTTGGTTGAGAGAAGCGGCTTTGCAGGATTCAGAAGAAGCAAAACTGGCTCTTGAAAAAATACCGGGAGTCAAAGCCATGGAAAAAAGAACCAGGGAGTCTGAAAGGGCATACGGACAAGGGCTTTACAGCATCAAGGACTCCTGGGCCGGTTATGGTGACATCGTCAAGTCTGTAGGTGCGGCCTCCGCCGGAGCGACAAACGGTCCATAACCGCAGTCGCTTGGTTATCTTGCGAACAGTTTCCCCTGTCGAGAAGTCTTGTCGCATTTGCGTCTCCCCCATGCGGGTGATTTATCGCGCGAAAAAGCTCCTATCGGACGTTCCTGGTTAGCGATCCTGATTTTCAGGGAACAGCCAAGCTGTTAGGCTCTTACTAGATCTTGTTTGATGAAAGGTCCGAACGGAAAGAAAGCCGGATTAGCTGACAGTGTGTCCATGGAGACACAACTGACGACTGGCTTCGGCATTTTTCTTGGTCTGGCCACATTTATGTTCGGCGCCTTTTTCTTCATCTCATCCAGTTCTGTAGACACTGCAATCAAACTGCAAAAGCGTTATACGTATTTGCAGGAGCTGCGCGCTACGCGCGAATCCATAACACGCACGGAGTCACTGACGCGTGCTTATCTGCTCGATCCAAAGGAAGTTTACTCGAGCCAGTTCAACACAACCGCCACCAGCATTCCTCAACATTTGCAGAGCCTTTTCGCTAACGTACCTGACTGGTATGAACGCCGTAACCTGGCGCGATTAAGTGATGTAAGCGTCAAACGTATTACGCAGTTGCTGGACATCATTCATGAACGCGCCAAAGGAATGGATGGCGCCCTGAAGAAAATGAGGAGTTACGATTCCTCCAACGATGGTGACATTCTGCGATCGCTGATTGATATGTTGGAAATCAATCAACAGGAATTACTGGCTAATCAAATCGCCGAATCACAAACATTTTTTTCACAGACGGCCTGGGGTTTTGGCTTGCTCGGACTTTTTGTTTTTAGCGGCTTCTTTTACCTGGTCAGACAAATGTATTCAGGCATCAGCTATCGCCGCCATATAGAAGACGAGGCGGGACGCAGAGCTGCTGAGCTGAGCGAGCTGAATGAAAAACTTGTGGAATCGGAACGCATCAAAAGCGAATTCGTCGCCACTGTCTCGCACGAGTTGAGAACGCCTCTAACGCTCATTCTTGCACCAGTCGAATCAATACTGGCAGGCGACGCCGGCAAACTCAGCGAGGAGCAAACAGAGCACCTCAAGACAATGCACAATAACACAGTACGGCTCCTCCAGCTCATTACAGGCTTGCTTGATTTTTCAAGGCTGGAAGCAGGAAAGATTGAATTGCGTCCGGAGCCGACAGATGTGGTGGCATTAACGAAGTCTATTTTGTCTGATTTCACCCCTGCTCTCAAACAGAAACAGCTTACCCTCGTTTCCAACTTACCGGAAAACGCCAGCCTGATTGAAATAGACCGTTATCTGTACGAGCGAATTCTTTTCAATCTGGTCTCGAACGCAGTCAAATTTACACAGACAAACGGCATCATCACGGTTGGATTACACAAAGAAAGTGAGGACCGCTGGCTCATCTTCGTGAAGGATACCGGCATAGGTATTCCGGAAGCTGATGTCGGTCTTGTTTTCCAGCGCTTTCGTCAGGCCGAGGCACCGTCGACACGACGCTTTGAAGGTGCGGGTCTGGGGCTGGCTTTGGTGGTTGAATTCGCACGCTTGCTGGGTGGAGATGTCTCGGTCGAGAGCAAACTCGGCGTGGGCAGCCAGTTCTCCGTAACATTCACAGGCAAAGATGCAAGCAAAGCCAAACCAAAAGAAACGGCTGCTACGAGAAAAACTCTAGTCCCTCAATACGGTTCTAAGGACTCAATCAGTCAGTCGCAGGAAGGCGACAAACCAACTGTGCTGATTGCCGAAGACAACACAGAGCTATCTGCATACATCGCCTCTGTGCTCGAATCGTTCTGTCGCATCATTATTGCAAAAGATGGGCAAGAGGCTCTCGATCTGATGAGAGCGAGTATTCCCGACCTGGTTATCAGCGACATCATGATGCCTGAAAAAGATGGATTGACTCTTTGCCGAGAAATCAAGTCCGATCCCGTTCTTAAATCTACACCGGTCGTTCTGCTCACCGCGCTGACTAATAGAGATTCCCTCATAAAGGGCTGGGAGTCCGGTGCAGACGAATATTTGTTCAAACCATTTCATCCGAAAGAATTGACGACCAGAATTAGAGGCATTCTCACAGGCGTTTCGGAACGCAGACGTGCAGAAATGCTGGCATTGCAACAACAGAAAGCACAGCAAACACGCGATTTCATGTCTACCCTTGCGCACGACATGCAAGTGCCTCTTCTGGGATCCAGTCGTGTATTCGAGATGCTTTTGGAGGGAAAACTTGGTGAGGTACCGGAAGAAATCCGCACTCTTATAGAACAGATTCAAGACCGCAACAAATTCCTTCTCAAAATGACGGAATGCCTGCTGGAGATCTACCGCTACGAGTCAGGTGGCAAGGATGTGGATTTCAGCGATGTCGACAGCAAGAAACTACTGGATGAAGTGGCCGCCGAATATAGAACGGCCGCCGAAGAAAAGCATGTAAAGCTAACCTTCAAGGCAGAAGAAGTTTTGCCATCGGTGCGCGCAGACGCCAAAGCACTAAAACTCCTCTTCTCGCACCTTCTGGACAATGCCATCAAATATGGTGCCGAAGACAGTGAGATCCAAATAAAACAAGAAGAAGATGGAGAAGATTTGATTGTCTCCATCTGCAACAGTGGAAGCTTCATCGATGAGGAATCGCAAAAAATTCTCTTCGAGAAATTCTGGCGCGGGCAACCAGGCAAACGATTCGTCGCCAATACTGGCTTGGGTTTGTACCTATGCAAACGTATCGTCGATGCGCACGGCGGCTCCATTCAATGTAAGAGTGAGGCAGGCCAAACGACCACTTTTACGGTCGCTCTGCCTCTTGCAAAGCAAGCCAAGATTGCTCTGACTAGTGAAAAGTCCGAGCAGCAAATCTGAGATCCGGCTTATCTGCCCGGGGCACTGCGTCCTTCGGGAAGGGAAAAACCTTTGCTCTTGTTTGCAATTCGAGCCATCCTAAGAAAATTTAATAGCACCACAAACGCCCAACTAGCAATACTTTCCGGCTCTCGCCGCCTTTTTCGGACAAACTTGTGCAGAATAACTATAAAGCGATTGTTTAACTCAAACTGCTATCCTTCGCCGTCTGCTAATATATACGGGCATTGTAAGCGCCGAGTATTAGCCAGCGCTGCGGTGACCAACGCGCGTTCTCCAAAATGCTGAGAGAAAGCAAGGGTGCGGCTGCCCTGTTTGGAATTTGCAGCATTACCTAGTTTTTGACGTCTTTTCGATAGGAGAAGGGAAGTTTGAGATACATTGGATCCAGATGTAAGCGCTGCCGGGCAGTCGGTGCCAGTGTATGCGGCCGCATCAAATGCGCAATTGCCAGAAAGCCGAATCCGCCGGGCCAACATGGCGGCGACCGCAAGAAGCGCTCAGAGTACGCAGCCCACTTGCTGGAAAAGCAAAAGATTCGTTGGACTTACGACGTTTCTGAAAAGCAGTTTTTCAACGTATTTAGTGAAGCAGCTTCGAAGAAGGGCGTTACAGGTACTGTAATGCTTCAGATTCTCGAATCCCGTCTGGACAACATTCTTTTCCGTTCCGGACTGGTAGCCAGCAGACCGCAAGGTCGTCAGCTCATCTCCCATGGGCACGTCCTGGTTGACGGCAAAAAAGCCTCGATTGCTTCGATGCGCTTGAAGCCTGGTCAAGTCGTTTCCATCAAGGAAAAGAGCCAACCTACCGTAAAGGGCATGCAAGCCGGTCTCGTCAGCGTTTGTCCAGAGTGGATAAGCACCGACGCGAAAGCGCTGACTGCTACGGTTCTGATGCGCCCGGAGCGCGATCAGCTCGACCAATCCTTCCAAGAGAGCCTGGTTATCGAGTATTACTCCAGATAACCGCCTTGAAAAAGTTACAATGCCCGGCTTTTCGAAGTCGGGCATTTGCTTTTGGGCTGCTTGCCCGGATGCGATTGAACCGCAATATTGTAGGATGGAATTACTGCGCGCAGCAGTGAATGCGCGCAGACAGCTGAGTATTTCCGAGCATCATTGGTCGGCATGACTTCGTTTACTAATAAAGCGCTTGCAAACTGGATCCTTAGCAACCTTCAAAAAGAAGAGAGGTTGAGGCGCGAATTTCCTGGCGGCGCAAAGAAAGTTTGCCCCTGCTGTGGAGTCAAACAATCGGCAGACAGGGTGGCGTGCACTCAAGACAATACAGTCCTTGTGCCGACATTGCCTAGCCTCGGTCATCCGGACCTTTTGATCGAAGGTTTGCGGAACAAAGAATTGAGCAAACGTTTTGCAACTGGGCACTTCATCGATGAAGGAAGGATGTGCTGGGTTTTCGAAGGAGTCAGTGTCGAAACTGTTGAGCCAGTGGCAATCAAGATACTTCGCCACGAACTGGCATGCGATCCAAAAACCAATTCTCGGTTTCTTGAGGAAGCTCGCATGTGGCAGCAGCTCGAACACCAGAACATTTCGAGTGTTCTGGAAACAGGCTTGATACCGGAATTTATCGCACCGCCTGCTTCCGATTCAGGTCTTCCCTGGGGTACAAGCATATCTTTCGATCGCCCGTACATCGTTATGGAATACATAAAAGGTGCAAACCTGAGCACCATTATTCGCAACTTTGGAGTTTTAGAATCCAAAGTGACAATGCGTGTTGCCATGGCAGTTTTAGAAGCTCTGCACCTGGCACACCGTTTGGAAATCGTCCACCGCGATTTGAAACCAAGCAATATTTTTTTGGTTCCGGATGAAAACGGCGAGATTGAGGTGAAAGTGTCGGACTTTGGGCTTGCACAGAGGATGTTCCGTCAGATCGAATGGACTCCGCAAACAACCAAGACTGGTAGCGTATATGGTGACCCATCTTATCTGAGTCCGGAATATCTGATTGAGCAGAAAACATCTCCGTTATCTGATTTGTACGCGCTGGGATGCGTCATGTTCGAGTGTCTAAGTGGAAAACCGCCATTTGTGGGTCAGCATGAATTTCACACCATGATTCGCCACGTAAAGGACAAACCCGATGCACTTCCTCGCCAGATTAAAGTACCGGATGCGCTGGAAAAGGCCATATACAAAGCGATTGAAAGAGAGCCGCAGAAGCGATTCAATTCGGCCGAAGATATGAGACTGCACCTGAAAAAGCTTGAAGAGCAGGTATTCGCTCACTAATTATTTTTTTGCATTGATTGAACTTTTTCTGCCTCAATTACGTCTTTAATAATGTCAGTCACAATTTTCCGTGCCGTAGGTATTCTATGAAATTCAAAATCGCCCTCTGTCTGGCTGCCTCTTTTTGCGTGTCGTCAGATTTGTTCACCTTATCAGCTAGTGCGCAGGGCACACCTGCGGCTCCTTCTGCAGACGGTCCGTCAGCGCCTGGCTCAATGCCGCAGAGCGCGCCGGACCTTGGCGATCGTTCGGGTAAGTGGAAAAGGTTAGATGGTCAGGGTGGCGGGCGCATGCGTGAGCGCATGATGGAAAAGTTTGATGCCAATCACGACGGCACGATTGATGATGCGGAGCGCAGCGCCATGCGCGCTAAGCGCGAACAAAGAATGCAACAAAGAGGAATGGGTGGAGGCGCCGGTCGCATGGGTCTTGACGGCAGTAACGCTATGCCTGCGGGTGGTCCTGCCGGCCTAGGCGGCGCCGGACAGGGTCAGGGCATGGGACGCGGGGATAGAGGGCGCGGCGGCATGGGTATTAATGACGAGCAGCGTCAGGCGCGCAGACAAAAAATGTTGGACCGCTTCGACACCAATCATGATGGTCAGCTCGATGATGCTGAAAAGAGCCAGATGCGCGAACAGTTCGGCAATCGCGGCGGTGGCGGCAGGCATAAGCGCCGCGGAAACTGGGGTGGCAGTGGTGCTCAAAATGCACCGAATTCAGACCCCACCGGCGGACTACCCCCAACAACGCCGGCAAACTAACTGCCGTGCACCTCAATTTAAAGCGCTCGCCCGCAAAGCGAGCGCTTTTGCATTTTGTAGCTTTAAAGCTAACCAAAATTTTCTTCTGCCGCTGGCCAGTTCAGGGTTTGATCAATGAACCGTTATCGGTTCACTGATCAAACCCTACTGCCTACAGAAATTCGCCACAGAATCAGGCTCAGCGAACTTCGATTGTTTTTGACGCCACGACAAGATTGTTTTTTCGATTTGGATCGAGAGGTCGAGCCCAGACGTAGACGTAGTAAAGACCAGGCTTCCAGAGAGCCTTGTCAGTATCAAAACGACAAGAGAATTCTTGACGTCCCGCATTTTCGGAAATAGTCAGAGCATCAGCCGCCGCCGGAGCGCCCGGAAAATATGTGTTGATTCGTACCTGTGGTGGTCCGTAACTGTGGGTTTCGTCAAGCTCTTTCAAAGTCATCGGTTGCGGAAATTCATCGCGAAACAAATCAACCGATTGCAAAGTCAAACCGGGATCCAGACTGCCCTTCACAACGAAGCTCTCACCAACATTGACGCTCTGTGCCGAAATTTCGACCTTTCCATAGTCGTGAACAAATTCCTGCACACAAGCAATCCGAAGAGAGTCGCCTTTCTTAGCGATGCTCAATCCGATGCCTACTTTCGTATGATCGGGATCGAGAATATTTCGCCGATGCCCATCGTTAGGCGGTTGTTCATTGATGAACCCGGCCTCAATTCCTTCGATAGTTTTCCTCGAAACTCTCGCATCTGCATCGAGTGTGAATTCGCCGCCGCCTTCACCTTCACCGTTGGAAGAAAATCCGGAAAATTCGATGTGCCCATTTTCCATCACAAACCCGGTTCCGCCCACCGAGCAATAGCGCTGATCCGGTTTGCGACCCAATCTGTCCCAGTGGCTCAAATACCCGAGCTTAGCCATCTCGTCGGAGTGCAAGTTGCCGGCGCGCTCGGCAATTTCATCGCTGGTCACTTCTTTGAGACCCGCCGATTTTCTATCTCTATTTATAAGAGAAATCATGTATTGCTTTGCATCAGCAATACTCAATTCACTTTCCGCTTGGGCAAGAGAACGTTGTTTAGCAAAGCACGGCAAACTGGAAAGCAAACCCGCGCATTGAGCAATTAGAAATATCGCGACAAGCGGCGCAAAAAATCGGCGGCAGTTATTCGACGACCTGACCATAAGAAGATCTAAGCGCAAAGTACGCAATATAGCCATAGAAAATCGAAAGCAAAATAAGCAATACAAGTGGAAACTTCATACCGATCTTAAGAAACGGTCTGACCAGAAAGTCAATCAGCAAAATTCCAGAACCTGCGCCGGGCATAACGAACCCTCCAAGGGACGCCAAATGTACTGCGCTCGAGAAATAACTCTCTTGCGGTTGCAGTTTTGTCCTAACCAGGTTGGTATCCGGAAGCTTTCAAAATGAAAGCTCTGGAAATCCCACTCCTGCCGGTTTAGGAACTGCAGAATGGAATTTTCGTCTGTAGGGGTTATGGATCGGTTAAGAAATGGAGCTTAAACGAGCTATTTGAAGGCTTTCTATAGGAAATCCTTCTAAGGTTGGCATTAGACAGTGCTCCGTCGTCAATTTTCAAAGAGAAGGGGTCGTGTGGCCCAATACAGAGATTAACGAAAAATGTCATTTCGGCGCACAGCGCCATTTGGATACATAAACTGAAGTTAGGCCTATATAGGTAGCAACCCAAGCCAATTGGTTGCAGATTAGATAAGAGGTAGAAAGATGGTTCAAACAACGTCGTCCCCAACGGTTTCACAAGCGAAAAAATCGTCCATGCCTGTTCTAGCGGGCGGAATAGCGATTGGAATAGCTTTGAGCGCGGCGTTCTTTGCTGGTCACCAATTCTGGCCCACGCCGTCCGGACTTCCCAATCAGCCGGCTCTGCCGCACATTGCAGGCACACCGGCGCCCACTGGCGCTTTCCTTTCAATGGCTGAAAACACAATCGCCGATATGGCCAGCAAAGCCAGTGAGAGCGTAGTCAATATCGATATCAGCAAAAATATTTCGGTGCCCGGAGCATCTTTCGGCTCACCTTTCCAATTCTTTTTCGGAGATGGCGACCCATCGCAGATGATGCCGCGTAAATTTCAACAGCACGGCTCAGGCTCAGGTCTGGTGATCCGCCAGGACGGATACATCCTCACGAATAATCACGTCGTAGGGCAAGCAGACGAAATCAAAGTCACGCTTAACGACAAACGTGAGTTTCAGGGTAAAGTCGTCGGCCGTGACAGTTTTACCGACATAGCGCTGGTCAAAATCGACGCAAACAATCTGCCTGTCGCTCAGCTGGGCACCAGTAAAAACATCCGTCCTGGAGATTGGGCGATTGCCATCGGCAGTCCTTTGGGTCTCGATCATTCAGTGACTATGGGCATTATCAGTGCGCTGGGCCGTTCCATCAATGATATGAACAGCGTCGACTTCATTCAAACGGACGCCGCGATCAATCCAGGCAATTCAGGCGGACCGCTCTTGAATATTCGCGGCGAGGTAATTGGAGTCAATACGGCAATTCGCGGAGACGGTCAGAACATCGGCTTTGCCATCCCTATTGATATTGCCAAAGAAGTGGCCGATCAGCTGGTTAGAGGCGGTACTATCAAGCGAGCTTACGTTGGTGTCTATATGCAAGACCTCAACGAAAAAATCGCCAGGGCAATCGGAGTGCCCGCCAACACCAAGGGTGTACTGGTTGCCAAAGTCGAGCCGGACGGTCCGGCAGCACGGGCCGGATTGACTGTCGGTGACGTGATTGAGAAAGTCGACGGCAAAGAAGTTCTCACTTCAAAAGAAGTGCAAAAGCAGATTCGCTCGCACAAAGTCGATGATACCGTGGACTTCCTCGTTCTTCGCAACGGCGGAATTACACCCATTACGGTAAAACTTGGCGACTATCCGACTAAAGACAGATAGTTGAATTGATAGATATGAATATCAAAAACTCGATAAAATAAGGACCTGATGAAGGCTCTTATGAAAGCGATGGTTTTGGAAAGACACGGCGGTCCGCTCGTTCAGGCGGAACGCAGCGTACCGGAAGTGAAAAGCGGGCATCTAGTCATCAAAATATCTCATTGTGGAGTTTGCCGCACGGACCTGCATATTATCGACAAAGATCTGCCCGACCCGAAACTGCCGCTTATACCTGGTCATGAAATTGTCGGAACTGTTGCGCTTATCGGGGATAACGTGCAGGGTTTTTCTTTAGGCGACAGAGTCGGAGTACCATGGCTGGGCTCGACTTGTGGGCACTGCCGGTGGTGCATCAGCGAAAGAGAAAATCTTTGCGACAGCGCTAAATTTACAGGTTACACTTTGGATGGCGGATATGCAGAATTTTGTCTGACTGACGCCCGTTATTGTTTCCATTTGCCTGAAGGCTACGACGATGCAAAAGCGGCTCCTCTTCTTTGCGCCGGTTTAATCGGTTATCGCTCCTACAAAATGTGCGGCGATGCAAAAAAAATTGGCATATATGGCTTTGGCGCGGCCGCGCACATCATTGCCCAACTGGCCGTGCATGAGAATAGACGACTGTATGCTTTTGTCAGACCGCAAGATAATGACGCCAGAGGTCTTGCTCTGAATCTTGGCTGCCAGTGGGCGGGCGATTCGGATGGTCCTTGCCCGGAAAAACTTGATGCGGCGATAATCTTTGCTCCCATAGGCGCGCTTGTGCCTCATGCCTTATCGAATCTAGACAAAGCAGGAAAGCTTATTTTGGGTGGTATTCACATGTCTGAGCTGCCGGCAATGCCGTACGACATACTCTGGCAAGAGCGCTCAATTAGATCGGTAACCAATTTGACCAGAGCCGACGCCGTAGAGTTCTTTGCCAAAGCCTCGCAATTCAATATCAATTGCAGTGTCACGGTTTACCCTTTAGATAAAGCCAATGACGCACTCAGCGACCTGCGTGCCGGAAAGTTCACCGGGGCGGCTGTCCTGAGAATTTAAATCGCAAAATATGTGCAAGTTTGCGTTGCAGACAAATTTAGGCTTCAATCATAAGTGGTGGGTTTTCTAATATGGCAGGCTCAAAACAATGAAAATAAGACCCACAAAAATATTCGTATTGGCAGTTTTGACCGTTTTCTTTGCCGGTTGTGCAAACGCCTTGCCCGTGAGAAGTGGAGCTGACATGGTTAAACTCAAAAAGGGAAACACATGCGCTCCGGGCATAGGACCGGCGCAAAACATCAAAGAAGGTGAAAAGGAGAATACTGCAGCAATGGCCAACAAAGTCCAGAAGAGTGAAGAGGAATGGAAAGCTCAACTGACTCCCGAGCAATATGCCATTACCCGGCAAAAAGGGACCGAAAGAGCATTTACAGGTAAATACTACAATTGCCATAAAGATGGCGTTTACAAGTGCGTTTGCTGTGGCGCAGAGCTTTTCAGCTCAAAAGAAAAATATGACTCAGGCAGCGGCTGGCCCAGCTTTTGGGCCCCTCACACAAAAGACAATGTCGCAGAACACAACGACATCAGCTATGGCATGCAACGCACCGAGGTGACGTGCAGCCAGTGCGGCGCTCATCTTGGGCATGTTTTCGAAGACGGTCCCAAGCCAACCAATCAGCGATATTGCATCAACTCAGCATCGATCGAGCTGGACGAGAAAAAATAGCCGGCGGCATTGCCTGTTTGATTTCGAACGGGTTGGCGCACGCAATCGGCTTCGTTCCACACTTTTGCCACAATATCCTGCGATTCTTTGAAGGACAGAGTGGTTTCTGCCGTTCTAGCCAATCCTTCTCGAAAAAAACAAACAAAAAACTTACTAGGTTTCCCTTTTGTGATGAGCAAATCCAATCATCCTATTGAAGAACGCATAGACGTTGATTATTCCGATTGGATGCACCAGAAAAACCAGATTCTGGCGCTCACGGTCACATGCCGGGTGCAATTTCTGGCAATCTTGATACTGGCCTGCGCTTTGGGATTTATCATGTTTGCGCAACCGCAACTGGACTCGCTTCCGTACTCCAGCATCTATTTCGATCCGCCTAGATAAGGGTGTTTTTCGCTTTTCCGGCGGTGGTATAAGAGACCCTAAGCAACCGGGGTCACTATGGCGACGTCAATTCTCCTTGTCGACAACGACCAGCAGCTCACCGCGCTGGTCAAATCGCTGCTTGGTGGCCGAGGGCACGAAGTAACGCATTTTGAATCAGGAAAAGAAGCGATTGACTCGCTTTCTAAGAAAAAACCAGACCTGATTGTAGTCAGCGAGCAATTGGCGGACATTGATGGTGTCGGCTGGATTATCAAACTTCGTCAGGTTAATCGCGACACGAAAGTTGTCTTTATCTCCAGCAAGTGGCGCGACACTGATCTTTATCAACAGCTGACCAAAGATTTCGGCGTTTCGCTGGTCGTTCATCGACCGCTCAAGCCGCTTTTATTTGGCGCCCAAATAGATGGAGAATTGAAAGCCAAGACGGCCAGCGAGTTAAACGAAGGCTCTGACACTGAGACTTTTCTTCAGTTAAAGACGCGTTTTGCCTCGATTCTGCCCGGACGTTTGAAAAATATGGAAGAAATCGTCGAGCATTCAATAGACAACCCTGAAGACAGAGAGGCGCTGAAAGAAGTCCGGCGCTTGTCGCATAACCTCAAGGGCACCGCCAGCTCTTGCGGATTCCATCATCTGGGCGAAACCGCCGCGCAGATTGAGCAAACAATGGACGACGTCATAGACGGCAAAAAAACTCTCGACAAAAATACTTGGGACACTATTCACAGACTGGTAGGAGTTCTGCGCGAGAACGCCAAACAAGACTTCCCTCACGATTTGCCGCCGGCTCCGGAAGCAAGGGGCGATTGGCTGTCAGAAAACGACTCGTCGATGGCCAATGTGCTTCTGGTCGGCAAGTATAGCGAAGGAGAAACGAAGAAATTTGCCCAGAAAGCAATTGTTCGTTTGATTTTTTCGCAAGATCCAAAAGATGCAATCGAAAAAGCAAAGGCAACGACTCTTGATGCCGCCATTATCGATATGTCCGACATGACCACCGACACTTCTTTGGAATTGGCACTGAAACTGCGCAGTTTGCCCGGTTGTGAAACTTTGCCGCTTGCTTTCATTCATACAGACGAAATCGTTGCCAGACGCACCGAAGGCATGCACGCAGGCGCTTCTCTATATTTAAAAAAGCCCGTCAAAGACCAGGATATGGTGCAGGCGATTGAATACTTGATTGCTTTGCGCGGACGGCCGCGTATCTTGATTGTGGATGACGATGAAGATTTCACCAGAATTATTGAATCGGCTCTCGGCAAAGAGTCGATGCTGGTCAAATCCGTCAATGAGCCCGACAAGGCGCTGTCGATTCTAGAGGACTTCTCACCGGACCTGCTCCTTTTGGACGTCATGATGCCCAACACAAGCGGCTACGACGTCTGCCGCAAGATTCGCGCTCAAGCTCGCTGGCAGGATTTGCCGATTGTTTTTCTCACCGCTCAATCGGGTCTTGATTCGCGGCTGGCAGCATTCGACGCCGGCGCCGACGACTATCTGCCCAAACCGGTAGCCACAGTAGAGCTATTGGCCCGCGTTAGAGTCCGCTTAGACCGCATGCGGCTCATGAAAGAAAGGGCCGACAGAGACATACTGACTGGGCTTTTGCTCAGGAGAGCCTTTGTGGAAAGCCTGTCCGCCCTGCACGCAGAAGCAGAACGGCACAAGCTGGAGTTCAGCTTATGTCTTATAGACGTCGACCATTTCAAGAAAGTGAATGACACATACGGTCACATGGCAGGCGACCGCGTCTTATCGCATTTCGGTCAACTGATAAGGCGGCGATTCCGCGTGGAAGATTTACGCGGCAGATGGGGCGGCGAAGAATTTATAATGGCATTTCGCCATGAGGGGAAAGAAACTATGAAAGGCGCGCTCAATCGCGTCCTTGATGAACTGGTTACCATATCTTTTACCGGCGATCACAATGAAGAGTTCTTCGTCAGTTTCTCCGGGGGTCTTGTCAGTTTTCCCCAAGACGGAGAAGAGATTGAAAAACTGATAAAGAAAGCGGATGAGCGCCTGTACATAGCTAAAGAACAAGGTCGCCGACGAATCATCAGCGAAGGCTAAGCAAGACATTCGCTTTCATAGTAGATGCAAAATCAGCAGGGGAGCCGCAAATGGCTAAAATTCTAATAGCAGAAGACGACCAGTTTCTCTCCGATCAAATTCGCCAGTGGCTTGAATTCGAACAGTTCATCGTCGATGCCGTATACACTGGTCCGGAAGCGGTCGAGCACCTGCAGTTCGAAGCGTATGACGCCGTTGTCCTGGACGGGCATTTACCGGGGATGGACGGCATAGACATTTGCAAGAAGTTTCGCTCCGACGGCGGAACAACGCCCATACTCATGCTCTCAGGCCGCGATCAGGCGAAAGACAAACAAGCAGGGCTGGAAGCAGGTGCCAATGATTATTTGTTGAAGCCGTTTCACTTGAAAGACCTATCGGCTCGGTTGCGTAAGTTGATGGGACAACCTAAAGAAGCTACTTAGAAACATCAATTTTGAAACTGTCGGTTGGGTTTAAGCACGAGCGTCTGCTCGTTGGATAATTCACAGTGGAATGAAAAACTACACTGCCATACTTTGTTTCTTGCTGTTTCTCTTTTGCCTGCGCGTGGTCGGGCAAATTCTGGTGGCATTTTTCCACGTCGACTTTCTGCCGCCGATGGACCAGTGGTACTCAGGATTATTGCCATATCCCATTCTTTTGATTTGCCAGTTTCTAATAGTCGGCATTTTCGCAAAAATCTGCTTTGACCTGTGCAGGAAAAGCGGCTATTTCGCCCGAAAAAAACCGCGTCTTGGCGCATTTTTGGTCACGTTCAGTTATTTCTATTACAGCGCCATGGTGATTCGGTACATATATCACATGAGCATTCATCCCACCGATCGGTGGTTTGGCGGCACGATACCAATCATCTTTCATTTCGTCCTGGCAACTTTCCTAATCCTGTTTGGACGATTGCAAAGGCAAAACCTATTGCCCTAAGCTGTCGATGCCACAAATGTAAGTGCTTGTCGTCCGCAAAGTATAATCGGCCGCTTCTTTATGCGGTGTATGGCGGGCATACTTGACCATATCTTTAGTCGAGGGTCCCGAAACTTTTTCGGCAATCGCGTCGACCTGTTTTTCCGAACCGTATTCATCTGCCTCACCTTGAATGACCAGAACCGGGCATTTAATGGCAGGCAAGAAGTGTTCCATATTGAAGTCACGAAACTGAGGCGACAACCAGGTATCGACCCAGGCACTGATGACGCCGTCGGTTTTATCCCCGTGATATTTAGTTATCCTCTTTCTCAAGTCTGTTTCAGCGAACAGTTTTTGAGCTTGTCTTATTCCGCTCAGAGTAATCTCTTCAACAAAGACATGCGCACCTTCCGTAATCACGCCACAAACGAGCTGCGGCGTTTTGGCCGCGGCAATTAGGGCGATGGAACCGCCATCGCTGTGCCCGAACAATACGCATTTGCTGATGCCTAATTTTGTTAGCAATTGAGCGAGGATGTCTGCTTCTCTTTCCAAATAATCGGTGTTTCTCACTCGGGTGAATGGCGATGATAAGCCATATCCCTGCCGATCATAGACAATACCGTCACGCTTGGAGAGCTCGCAAAGGCGCTCAGGAAAGTCTCTCCACACGGAAATGCACCCAAGTGAGTCATGCAGAAAAACGATAGGAGGGCGTTTGGAACCGCTTTCAATTTTGCGGACGCGCAGCGAAATGTCCTCTATTTGTATGTCGCTGTCGACGATTTTGAATTTGCCTGTTTCCCGCCCTGATTCATCCATCATGTTTCCCCCGGGCCTGCGCATATGAAATCAAGTGATTTCTCTTGGAGGCAAGATAAAGAAGTGCGATACCACCAACGGTGCCGACCAGTAAACAGACAAGGTTGCCTTCCGGACCGAACTTGCCTCCAGTGAGAAGGTCAGGACCGGTCAAACTCGCATCGATCAGACTCTTTCCGAAATCAGCACCGGAGACATGCGTGCCGAAAATCGGTCCTTCAAAATAATTCCACATCCAATGAGCCGTAATCGCCATCCATATATCACGTGTAAATACGTAGCAGGCAGCCAGAGACAGACCGGCTTCCAGAGACAAGAAAGTGCAAAAGAGCAGCTTCTCTGCCACAGCCGCCCCGCCCGCCTCATTCAAAATATGCGCAAACCCAAATCCCAGGGACGATACAACAATAGCCGCGATCGTTCCCCAGTGCTTTTCGAGAATGGTCAAGAAGTAAGCGCGGAAAATCAGCTCTTCGGTGGCGGCAGCAAAAAGCAAAGTAACTGCAGACAGGAGCAGATCATGAGCGGAATTGATTTTTACAGGGTGATAAACACCCATTGCGTACATGACAAGCACCATAAGCACGACAAGAAAAGTGCCGAATCCTGCACCG
The DNA here is from genome assembly GCA_013997645.1 of Cyanobacteria bacterium PR.3.49. Lineage (GTDB taxonomy): Bacteria > Cyanobacteriota > Vampirovibrionia > Obscuribacterales > Obscuribacteraceae > QKMZ01. Next base: position 37,994 of record PNKB01000005.1, on the reverse strand, counting down.
AGAAACAGATTCTTTGCGGCATTCTCTGTCTTAAATCCAAAATCTTCCAGTTTGGCGCGTTCTATGAATCGCACGAAAATAACAAACAGTCCCAAGCAAAAGATCAGGTGATAAATTTCAGAAAAAAGCAGCAAAGGCAGGGTGCCTTTCACTCCAAAGCCGCTAAGTATGCTGAGAAGCATCGGCTCTGTAAATATCAGAGTCAAAAGCAGAATGAGGACGAACACAAAAAATCGTGTGAGAGGAAAAGACCAAACAGCATGTAGAAGATTTGCAATCACGCTGCTGCCACCACCCATGAAATGTCCAACACATAATAACAAAAGCCATGCAGGCGCCACTTGAGAACCTTCCGGCTTACAACGAATGCTCTGCGGTTTCATCTATACTCTAAACCAAGAGATTAGTGTCCCCAGAAACCCAAGAGAAAGCCATGACCAGCTACTTGCATGTGATCTGCGATTACGCAACGGGAGATTTGGCGTGGGCAGAAGTCTATTCGGCCTTCAAAGCCAAATTGACAGAAGACGTTCCACTGCATATGACGGCTGTCCGCTCTTTCGACACCGTCAGTACCGGATTCATAGTCGGACAATTGAGTTGCGCAACCAACGACTTAAAGCCGGAAAGTCTGACAATTTTTGCCAATTGCGCTCCCAGGAAAGATGTCAAAGAAGCGCGGCAGGACAACGAAGGAGAAGGTCTGCTTTACGCCAGCCTGCGCAATGGCGTGCACGTGATCGCAGTCAACAGCGGCTATTCGATGTCTTTTATTCGGGATGAAATTCTCGAATTGTGGAGTACTGATGCCGAGGAATTCGGCAGCCAGTTTCGTTCTCGCGATTTCTTTCCGCGCATTGTCGCCTTGGCCGTGAAAGGTGATTTTTCTTTTCTCGTAAACAAGCTCGATCCCCAAAAGGTCATCCCGGAAGAACCAAAAGAAGTGATCGGCTATATAGACTCTTTCGGCAATTTAAAAACCACATTCAGGGAAGGTCATCCTCTTTTGGCTGAGCTGAAAGATGGTCAGCGTATAAAAGTGACCATCGGCTCAATAATTCGGGCGGCCACTGTAGCTGCGGGCAGCTTTAACGTGATGGAAGGCGACCTGGCATTTGCACCGGGAAGTTCCGGTCACGACCGGCGCTTTTGGGAATTATTCAAGCGTGGTGGGTCCGCCCGCGAAGAATTTGCGCTGCCTGCAGTCGGATCAAAAATCAAAATAGACATGACCTACTAGGGCAAAACATCCGTCATCTCTTTAAAAGGTTCAGAGGGACCACCCGCTCTAAACCCGTGCAGATAGGTATTTGCGAGCACTTGAAAACCGGTGTTAAGCAAGGAAAAACTACTTCTTGGCTGCAACAAATCTGCAACAAGGGGTTCCTATTATGAGTACAGAACGCAAGAGACAACGCGTTCGACAATGTGTGAAGGGGAAGCTGGGGTTTCGGATTTAACGATCCGAAACTCAAGCGCTTTTTGGCTTCCTAAGAGCCATCAATAGATTTCAACATCCTGTATTATCATTGACGCCATCAATGAGAAACGTCCGTGAAGTTCGGAATCTTTTCTGTTGTCGATCATTATCCAAACGAATTGCCCCGCGATGTCGGCACGTTTTACGATGAGCTTCTCGAGCAAGTGGAAGCCGCAGAAGCTCTAGGATTTGATTCGTTCTGGATTGCCGAGCATCATTTTCACGAATACGGAGCGATTCCTCGTCCTGCTATTTGGATGGCAGCTGCAGCGCAGCGAACAAAGCGTATAAAGCTGGGTTGCGCGGTAATAGTCCTGCCTTTCGATAATCCGCTGCGTGCAGCAGAAGATCTGGCCATGGTTGATGTGCTCACGAATGGTCGTTTAGAAGTTGGAGTCGGATCTGGTTATCTCGCTCACGAATTCGCCGGATTCGATTTAGACCCGAACGAGAAGCGGGAGCGTTTTGACGAAAGCCTGGCAATCCTTCAGAAAGCTTGGAGCGGCGAAAGATTCTCTCATAGGGGCAAATTTTACAACTGCAAAGATGTGCAACTGAATGTGGTGCCAGTGCAAAAACCGTTTCCCACAATTCACGTTGCTGTTTTACGCAATGAAGTCGCACCTTTTGTTGGCGCTCAGAAATTGCCGATGATGATGATTCCTTATGCCACAACCGAAAAACTAGAAGAATTGGGAGAAACGACAGAGAATTATCGAAAAGCTTTTGAGGGTGCCGGAGGTATCGCTAAAACGGCGGAAATTTCTTTCGGACTACATACGCATTGCGCTGCCACAACGAAACAGGCAAGAAGCGAGTGCCAGGAAGCTATGGAAAGGTATGTGCGGACCAGGCTATATGCGCGCCAAAGACCAATCGACAGCCTGATTGAACGCGACCTTGTCGCCTTCGGCGATCAGCAAGAAATTCTTCGCGTCGCTCGGCGTTACGAAAAGGCCGGTATGACCAACTTTCTCGCCATAAATAACTTTGGCGGACTGCCTCACAAGCAAGTTTTGCAATCTATGGAATTGATCTCTAAAGGAGTGCTGCAACCATGCTCATCTACGAAGTAAATCTAGAAGTAAAAGAAGAAGCAAAATTCGGCTTCGCTGGATGGCTGCCTGAGCATATCGACAAGATTTTGAAATGCGATGGATTCAAGGCAGCGCAGTGGTTCTTCCGCAATCACGAAGAAGAAGGCAAAGAGCCGAATGGGTCACAACTCTGGACTATTCAATATATTGTCGAAGACCAAAAAAGTTTGGACAATTACTTGAACAATCACGCGGAAAAAATGCGCAAAGAAGCCACCGATAAATTTGGCGATAAGTTCACCGCTAGCAGGCGCGTTCTCCATCTACTCAGTGTCGCCGGTGACTTCGGTCAGATGGAATGAAGTCAAACTGCCGCTTTAGAAGGTTTCACAACTATAGTGTCGTCCATGCTCTCGATGATAGCCAGCGATTCAATCGGCACAGTGACATCCTTTAGCAGAGCGCGTCCGCCCTGAAACTCTTTTTCAATAACTGCGCCGATTCCAACCAGAGTTGCGCCGCTTGCTTTCACCAAATTCACAAGCGCAACGAGAGTTTTTGCACTGGCGAGAAAGTCATCGACAATCAAGACGCGATCGCTCGATTGCAAATATTCGGAAGATACTATCAAATCAACAACACCACCTTTAGTATGCGAAGGTGCTGATTCTACGTAGGGCTCGGCAGCCATAGTCACCGGTTTATGCTTGCGAGCAAAAACCAACGGCACTCTCAATGACATTGCTGCTGCTAAAGCCGGTGCTATACCGCTTGTTTCCGCTGTAAGGATGCGAGTCGGATTGAATTGTCTAAAACGCTCGGCGAATTCATCCCCAACAGCCTGCATCAAAATCGGATCGATTTGATGATTCATGAATGAATCGACTTTGAGAATGCCCTTACCCAGATGCTTGCCATCTTTCAAAATGCGCTGGCGAAGTATTTCCATGACGTATCCTCCGGTCAGCCGATTATAAGCCAGCCGGAGGATACCAGATCATGTTGCTGCCAGACCGTAACGAACCGGATCACCCGTGCCGATACCAGAGAACTAAGCGGACTTTTCGCCGTCACTGCCTTTGATGAACTGTTTCAAGCCGTGCGGATTTTGATCGGGTTGCAAAACTGAATACGTTCCCGATTGATTCGCGCGCTTTTCGGCAAGTTTTTCGGCCAGTTTGGGATTGGTCTCGTTCTGCCACTGGTGGAAGCCATTCAACGGGAAGAATGTTCCTGATGCAGTAGCTCCGAATTTTGTCTCAGCAAATTCACCCTTGAGCGGGCGCACAAGCAAACTTCGATGCTGACCGGTAATAGTCTGAGAGTCACTCATGCGCGGCGCAATACTCATGCTGTTTGGAGCAAAATGCGCTTCTGTGAGCATCGGCAAACTGCCCGCAGACTCTACGGTATGCGGAACATCCGGATTTACTGCTTTGAACGATCCAGAAGTGCAAGCCTGCATATTTTCATAAGTGCGCTTGGGATCGAACTTCACACCGGTATATTTGTCAGCATAGAACTGCTGAGTGCACGCCTCAATATAGGTTTGGGTGAGCTGGTTTTTGGACTTGGCGCGCAAATCCTCTACGACCAGCTTATCCTTGCGTGTATTGGGACGATAAAACACTCGCTGCGCCAATTCAAATGGTGCAGCGACAATATCCAGAGCCGTCACTATGACAGGTCGGGCCAGGCGAGAGAATCGCTTCCCTAACTTTTGCTCCATCCAGGCGTCAAATCCGTTCTCTTCATATCTCCAAGCGGCAAACATCTATTCCCCCTTCCTTCTCAATCTCGAGCCGACTTCTACACCCAAAACTGCGAGCCAAAGCCCGCTGCCAACGGCGTTGGAGCGCTCAAAAACAAGAATTCACATGCCTCTCCACTGCACGAACATCGTCCGCTCTGATCAGAGAGTTTTGCCCCACCAGATGACTGTGTTTCATCCGACAATTACTAAGACACAATAGCCCTTGAAATGTTCCGAAAAATAGCTACCGCGTGAAAGCCATATGTGATGTAGCGTAATGTTTCCGGGACCCTCTGGTGCGATAATGCATCACTTGTGCGTTACCAATTCACTCACGCCAGCTAGCTCTTTACAGGTACGAAAAGGTGAGCTTTGACAATCTGTCGGCATTAGTTATCGGCTCGTTCAACACAGACATTGTCGGACATGGTTTTTCCTCCCTGCCAAAAGAAGGCGAAACCGGTTTCGGCAGCAAGCTGCAAGTTTGCCCGGGCGGGAAATCTCGATTTGTCGGACAAATGCTGGCAGCGCTTCTGGGACAAGGAAAAGTAGCGATGGTAGGGCGCACCACACAGGACCCCTTCGGGCTCTGGCGCCCTCCTGTGGATGCTCTTATCGACGCCGGAGTCGACTGCTCAGGCATTCGATTTGTACGTTTTGACAAGGATACAGGCTGGCCGGGTATAAATTTTGTCGCCATGGATGAGGCGGGCAATCGCCACACATATGTCATCGAAGGCGTTAATAACGAGCTTTCACCCGACGATCTGGCACAGTCCGATCATCTATTTCGGTCCGTTTCCAGAAACAAAGGCATGCTTATCCTTTCGATGGAGGTGCCTCTGGGAACAGCGATTTTTGCCATTCAAAAGGCGCGCGAACACCACATCAGGGTGATGATGGATCCAGGCGGCGCGCGCGGACGCTCAGATGTATCGTCGTTGATAAACAGCGACATTTTTCTTTTGAAACCCAACGATGAAGAAGCGAGTCATTTGACCGGCATTAAGATCAAAGATAATGACAGTGCGCTGGAAGCAGCGCGAAAGCTGGTTTCGATGGGTCCGGAGCATGTTCTTCTCACGCGAGGCGAAAATGGCGCGGTGCTTGCCTGGAAGCTTGGAGAAAAACTGATTGATTGCCCGAGAGTAAGTGAAGGAGCGGAGGAAGATGCCACCGGATGCGGTGAACAAGCGATGGCAGCAATGTGCGCAGCGATTTATCGCGGCAAAGACTTACAAACTGCCGCTGATATGGCGGTCCTTGCCGGGACACTACAATATTATCGGGCCGGCGTCGTTCCAATTACAGAAAAGGATCTGACAGTGTCGGCCAAGTGACCAGAACGCGCGGCAACCTTTTTTCTCTTCGACCCCGATATCACCGGCGGTGCCACCACGATAGTCAGCGACAGCATTGCTCCCAGGTCAGTCAGTCGCCAGTTTGCATCCGCATTTTATAAATTCACAAGCTCCGGCTGCAGCCATTTCATTCACGGTATTTGCAGCTCGGCTAGAATAATCGCTCCGTCCTGCCGGTTCACATCAAGAGGTTTATATGGGTCTTTTTGGCACAAAACCACCCAAAGGCACTGTCGAAAGCGTCGTCTCAATGCTTACCGAATATTTCAAACGACGCCAATTGGACATTCACGGTCATGCCCTTGAAAGCGACCACGAAAGTTGTGGCTGGTGGCTGATGGAAGGTTCCGCCAAGGTCTACATTTTTCTGCAAGAGGACAAAAGCGGCAATATTGTCTTGCGGGTTACCAGTCCGATCGTGCATTTTCCCGACCTCGATCGTGAGAAATTCTTTCAGCGCTGCCTGGAACTCAATCAGGACCTGAGCTGCTGCTCGCTCAGCGCACACGAAGAAATCATCCTGGTTACCTCCCAAAGACCAATCGCTGGGTTGGATCCCGAAGAGCTCAATACTCTCATCTGGAACGTATCGCATGCCGCAGACGTAATCGACGACCTCTTTTCCGGGGAGTTTCGTTGTCGCGTGTTCGATGACCGGTAACCCGAAACCCACAACCTGATTCACTTGCAAGCCAGACAGCCTGCATTATAGGACGCCTGAGCGATGCCTTAATCTTGGTCGCTGGCGGTCACGAGTTAGATCGGCCCGGCACTGGTGGAATAACATACGTGGATACTCTTCGGCGATTTAATATTTCTCCAGCCTGACCCCAAATGAAGGCGAAGGTGATAAATGCACGAACGAACGACTCATGCAGATAGCTTTTACCAGATAGTAGTTGCAGCAAAAATAGTTGGTCCTGAAGAAGCCCAGGAGGCACAAGCAACAGCCAAAAAGCTGGGCATGTCACTAAGCCAGGCGATACTTATCCTGCGCCACGCTACAGAGCCGACCTTACGCTTCGCGATGGACGCCAATGATTTGGTGAAGTCTGATCGAATCAATGTCGATACGGCGATAGCCGCCGTCATCTGTGCCCGCCAAAACGAATTTTCCATTTATCAGGCGCTGGACATGATGGGAATCGTTCTGGACAAGCCGCCGCCGCCCAAGGTGGAAACCAATGCTCTGACCGAGCTCATGATTGAAGCTACAGCAATTACTATGGACCAGTTGGACAGCGCCATTAAGAAGGCGAACGAGACAGGAATGCCGCTGACGCGTTCCATAATTTTCAATCGTTACCAGAGTCGCCGTGTTGTTCTCGAGTCGATCGCGCTTTTGAAATTAATTAGGGAAGAGAAGGTGGAGCGTTCTGAGGGCGTCAGGTGTCTCAAGAAGGCATGCGAAAAACGTCAATCAGTCTGGCAGATCATGTTCGAACAGGGCGTCTATAAAGACTGTGCGGGCGCCAGTCTTAGACTGCCGGAATTGCTGGCCATGTCTATGGTCGTCTCAGAGTCTGATCTTATGGATTGCCTCGAGCACGAAGTGATGCTGGAAGTTCCGCTGCACAAGCTGCTTTTGGATGCCGGGCTTATCACGCATTCCGTTTTGGAAGCAGCAATGACTATGCTCGATCTTGTGCAAAGTTACCTGAAACCGTATCAGGCGGCTGAAGCACTGAAAAACGTCAAGTCAAAGAATGTCGGCGTCTATCAGGCGATGGCCGAGTTAAATCCGCCACCGCAGGTGCAGACAGAGATGATGCGCTTCGGAGACCTATTGGTAGCGGCAAAAGTTGCCGACCGAGAGATCATCGAGAAAATCGCCAACGAGGGCGACAAACCGGTGAAAGTAGGCAAAAAGCTGCTTGATGCCAATATAATCAATGATCAAATGCTCTACAGCGTTCTGCGCAGCCAGTCTCTCTACAAAGAAGGATTGCTCTCCGCAGATCAAACAATTGAATTGCTCAAGATGTGTGTCAAAACCACACTCACGGTAGACGAGGCTATTGCCAAATTAGGCTGGACAATCCCTATTCGCATGCAATGGAGCTGGACATAGGCAAATTTAAAAGAGATCGCAAAACAATTGCCTGCCTCAAAGCAGGTGTTTTGACTGGTCTCTTTTTGGCTATGACCTCTGACTCTCAGGCTTGCCTGGCACAACCATGCGACGGACAAAGGGCACTGCCGGTGAAGGCGGTAACTGATCAAATCTCTGCTCCTTCGCCCACTCATAATTTAAGCGGAAGTGGTAAGCCTCGATTGAAGGTTGGCCTTGCGCTGGGCGGTGGTGGCATGCGCGGTGCCGCACATATAGGTGTACTTGAAGTGTTGGAGCGCGAAGGCGTACACATCGACTACATCGCAGGCACAAGCATGGGTTCTGTAGTTGGTGGATTGTATGCAGCGGGGGTGCCGATTTGCCAGCTGGAAGACAGGTTTACTCACGGCATCGTCATGAAACATTTCATGACTGCTCCGGTTGGCATAAGACTAGCTGTGGCTCCTGCTTTCCTTCCTATGAAAGCACTCGGTTCACATCAGTACGACGGTCTTTATCGCGGTAATATTTTTCGCAAATATTTGAACAGATCCGTTCCTCAAGACGATAAAAATATCGAGTCTTTTAAAATACCCTTTTGCGCAGTTGCATTGAATTTGATCGACGGAAAGCCTTATGCACTGGCGAAAGGCAATTTCGGCCGGGCTCTTCAGGCAAGCTGCGCTCTGCCGGTTTTGCGGCGACCAGTAAAAATCGACGACAAATTATTCGTTGACGGCGGCGTGCTTGTTAATCTGCCCACTCAACAAGTGCGCAATATGGGCGCGGACATAGTCATTGCTGTCGATGTGGATGAGCGCATCAATGACCTGCCCATGAGCGAATTCGAAAAACTTGGCAGCGTCGTTCACCGAGTAATTTGCTTGCACCTGTCGAAGATAGATCAAGAGAATTTGAAGTTAGCCGACATTGTCATTCATCCTGAAGTGAATGGCATAAGGATGGTTTCAACCAAGAAGAAGGACGCAAAAGCTGCAGTGGCAGCCGGAGTTGAGGCCTGCAAAAAACTTCTTCCGGATATTCTCAAACTGGTTGGACCGGAGAATTTGATGGTCGAAGGAAAATTGATCGGCACTCCGCAAACAGAAACCGACACGACAAGAAACTGACAGCCAACTATGTGTATGCAGGTGACGGAGCCATTGCCTTGGCAGTCGCCGTTTCCAGCAAGTGCAATTCATCTTCAATATAGCTTTGCAAATCGCCTTCCAGCAATTTCTGCACATCCTGCATAAATCTTGCAGCCGGCGCTCCATCGATCAAGCGGTGATCGAAGTTGAGAATCAGGGTCATCATGGGCCGCACAACTACAGCGCCTTCTCTGACTACGGCGCGGGGCTCGACAGTGCCCACACCGAAGGTCGAAGTGCTGACACAAGGTGGGATCAAACCGCGGCAGCCGAATTTGCCCAGAGATGACAAACCGAAAGTAGCGCCCATATAACGCAGGCGAACCTTGGGAAACCGCATGCCCAGCCAGAGAATGAAACGTCTGAAGAGCCAGGGCATATTATTGAATCTGTGCTCGATATCGAGCTGAGGAATTGCTGAAATTTCTTCTTCACCGTAAGCGCGTAGTTCTTCTGCAACCTGCACGAGCGGCTTGGTATCAGGCGCTTCAATCGCTCCGAAAAACACGGCCGGCTGCTGACCGACATACCTTTCAACCGTAAAACCGGCGACGATATCGTTGAAAGTTACAGTGCGTCCCCAGGGCAAAATTGCTGTGCGGCTGGCAGGATGAAGGCGCTGAGCAATGCCGATTGCCTTGAGAAGTATGGCCGTCGCCGTCACCTTGACGCCTTTCTCTTTTAACTGCTCACGCAGGCTTTCCGCCCACGTCATATCAATTTCGTAAAACATGTATGTCGGAACCGATCCGCGACCAATCACGTTGATCATGTCTAGAACGTTCCAACGGCATCGTGCTAACCACGAAAAAGATAAGTTGTTTACCACCCTAAAATGCTCCTGACGGATGTTGGGGACCGAAATTGATGCCGGACTTCAATAATAATATAGAAGCTATCTAAAGTACTCCTATTATAAGCGCACTACCGGTTTTCAAGGTTATGTTTTACAGCTGAATGTTGAATTGACCATGGGGCCCTGAAAAATAGGAACTCAGGAGATAATTCTCAGCATCTTTTGTAGCGAAGCAGCAACATTGGCCTAATACCGCCGTAATGGACATCTGCCTTAAAACATTTCCACTTGACTAGCTAGACGCTGTTCGGACAGCTCGGTTCCTGGGCCCGGCTGCCTCTACAATAGAAGCTGCCGACTATGGGGTTTTTCAATGCGTTCATTCATTTGCATCATGTCTCTTGCCGCATCTGCCTGCTTGCTTCAAAGCTGCAGTCTCGACATGTCACCTTCGAGCGCAGAAAGCCCGGAAAGCTGGCAGCACCATTTGAAATCCATTGAAAGAAAAGACCTAGAGTCGTATCCGAAACGTCAGAGGGTCTATGTTCCGGTCTACTCGCATATCTACACTGACGACCGCGACCGCGTACTAAACCTGGCTGAAACACTGAGCGTTAGAAACACCGACGACGCCAACGCGCTCGTCATCACTTCAGTTTCTTATCGCTCCAATACCGGCAAATTGATTCGAGAGTACGTTCCCAAGCCGATTATCTTGGACCCAATGGCGGCCGCTGACTTTGTCGTACGTCTTGATGATACCTCCGGTGGTTCCGGCGCAAGTTTCACAGTTGATCTGCAAAGCGTCGAGACACTCAATCCCCCGCTTGTTGAAGCAGTAATGATTAGCACCGGCTCCGGAAAAAACCTTTCCTTTGTATCAAGAGCGGTCGCTCTTCCGCCGGGCAAACCCGGCAGTGTAAGTGCGATAGAGAAGGTTGAAACTGCTGCCCGGACAGATCCGGCAGCAAAATCAAATCCGAAAGAAAAGCCCAAAGAGCCTTAGACTATTTCAGCAAGTGGGCCTGTGCATTCAGACTGACCAAACTCACAGGAATATGTTTTCTCTTTTGATACTGCCTCAATGCTCCTGTAAGAAGCTTACCCTGTGCAAATCGGTTGTTGCCGCCCTGAGGCGTTGTCGTAGCAAGAGCCTCAGAATAGGCTGATTGACGTGAGAACCCAGATGCACTGCTTGCGTTTAAACGGACAAGCAAATCACCGACCAGGCGGTGTGCGGATTGAAGAAGAGAAACCTTTCCGGTCAACCCGGCAGCCAGATTGACTGTTGGATCGTCTTGCCCGGCAGCTTGCACTGCTGAAAAAACGTACACTCGTCGCCCCAAATTAAGGACGTCGTCCTGATTGAGCAGAGCCCGAGAGTGAATCTGCCTTCCATTTAGAAGAGTGCCATTGGTGCTGGCCAGATCTTCCAGGAAATAACAGTCACCGACTCGCGTAATACGCGCCTGCTTGCGGGATGCAGTCAAATCTCCCTCGAGCACGAGATCGTTCTCACGCGAGCGTCCGATGCGTATTTCAGCATGCCGAAGACTGATTTGAGCTCCGGATGCTAAATCCACAAGGGCAGCACACCGGTCCGGGGTCGTTTTGTTAGTAAGTTTAGACACGGTAGTAAGTTTTTAAAAGCGATAGCGTTGGAACAAGAAATGTCCTTCAGTTCGTACTTCAGGACCTGGTGGGTATCTGCGAGTCTAGACACCAATTGTGGTAACAATGTGGCATACGTCTAAATTAGGACATATCTGCAACTGATTAGTGACAGTCACATTAAACCGAAATTTTGAACGCTCTGGATACCGTGCCAGTCATCTCGACTCTTGCAATCTAAGAGACGAACATAACACTGCCGTGACTGTCCAGTTTCAATCGTTTAAATAAGGTGCTAAAAGCAAAACCTAAGCGGCTTGAGCGCGACGAGTCGGACGCCAGTTCAACTGGCAAACACCACCCGGGCAGGAATCAGCGGCTTCAATCCTATTAGAGAGTAGTTGCTCCAACTCATTATCTGTAACCTGAGCCGTCAAATCAATGACCGTTTCTTTGGAAAGTTCAGACTCTTTATTGTTTTCTTGAGACAACATCTTCATTCACCTACAAACTAAATAGGACTCCAATAGACGTTTGGCACCGCTGAAGATTCGCGCCGGTCTGGGACCGGACTCTTCAACTTGCGCTTTTCCTTTGATGAATTGAAAGACAATTTTGACTCGCTATTGTTCCCATTGAAAAATGATTGCCCATTCATGCATTTAAATAAATGGCTCCGCCCTTATAGAACAAGCGGGTTCCCGCCGGATAGCGGATGTTACCAAAAAAAGCCGAAGTCTCCTCCAGCTTTTTTCGTTAATTGGTCTTAGAGCCTTTCTAGATGCTGTTCTCCCAGAAATTGCCACCACCGGATGCGACCGGTGCTCTATTTTCAGCAATCGCCTTAATTTCAGCATCGAGATGCGGCAATGCATCTTTCAATCTGTCCACGATTTCGCCGGACAGTCCTTTTGCTTTGATTGCAGCAATGAGCTCGACTGCATCAGAGCGCAGGAATTGCTGCAATCTGGGTGCACTGGCAGCGAACTTGGAAGTTTGCAAGTGCTTCAAACATTGGCAACGCGCTTGCTCCAGCGCTTTCCAGTCCATGCTGTCTGCGTTGTTGGCAATTGCAAATTGCTTCACCACAGCGCCGAACATGACCATCAAATTCTTGGTCGCTTCGATAAGCTCGGCGCTGACTGGAGTTTGGGCGGCTTTGCAATCGGATAATTCGTCTTTGACATCACCCATTCCCCAGCAGCTCTGCGGTGCAGTAGACTCGGCAATCTTTTTGCGAATAGACTCTGCCAAAGTTTCAGGTGGAGATCCCCAGCCAGTACTTGGTTGCTGCGCGCCGCCGGGCGCTGCACCCCAGCTTCCTGTGCTGGTATTTGAGCCCCAGGCATCGCCGCCTGATTGAGACGTGGGTGACGGGGGCGCCTGGGCCGCTGGTGGCAGTGATGCGCCTGGTTGTTGCGGAGCGGCCATGCCGAATCTTTCCGTCGGAGCTCCGAAAGCACCAAAATTCGCTGCACCATATCCTCCAGCCGGTAGCGATCCGACAGAGCGTTGCATCAACCTTCCCCGTGCCGATGCACCGCTGGCATGTTCTTCCCATTCACTGGGTTGATGCACTGGTTGCACTACGGTGCGACGACCGCCGTCTTTGTTCACCACCTCGGCATGATCAACAGCAATGAACGCCGTAAATCTGCAGAGAATCGAATGGGCAAGGGAAGTCTCAATCATGCGCTTTTTGAGCTTATTGCGATCGTGCGATTCTTCTCTGTAATTGTCTTCCAAATCGCGGATAAGAGAACGAGCATAAAGAGAAGAAATTGCCGGCAATGCAATGCTCTTTTCTGTCACTTCTACGCTGTAAGGCGAGCCATCAGCGCGAACACCTTTGATTGCGATTTTCTTTTTGCCCTTTCCAGTAAGCATGCCGCTGGACATTTTGAAGAAAATAGTCGAAGCGCGACCGCGAAATAGATCGGGCAGATGTGCCGGCGTTATAGTCTCGGACTCGAGCTTTCCGTGAGAGGCTTCCAACTTCAACCCGGTCAAAACAGGTACGCCGATTTCGCGCCCGATTTGACTGAGCGCTTTTTCCAGTTTTGCACCTGGAGTGACCAAGGCCGATGTGCCACCACCCAGGGTCGCCATACGCCTGAGGATGCCACCATTAACGGCCGTGTCGATGCCGACCGTAAATATTCGTGCATCGCCGAGTTCGGTCTGCAAGCGGCTGTATACTCCGGACTCGTTGCCGACCTGACCATCTGTGAGGATAACAATAATTCCGGAGCCTTCTTTCTTCGTTCGATTTCTCAATTCGCCAAGCGACTCAGCCAGAGCCATATCCAATTCTGTGCCCCCACGGGCGGTGACGGTGCGCAAGTAAGCCTTGCCGCTTTCTATGCCTTCCTCGTCTGCACCGATGAACCGCCCGTCTATACGGCTGGACCATTCCTGGTGAGGTTGCAGCCATTCATTCACATTATCGAACGCACAAATAGCAAACCTGTCCTGAGGACCCAGTGTGTCCAGGAGTATTGAGCAAGACTTCGCAGCCGAGGCCATTTTCGATCCCGACATTGAGCCGGAGCGATCGACAACAAAGATTACGTCTCTAGGCACGCCGAGAAACTTGTCTTGCTTTGGAGAGAATACGGTCAACATGCAGTAGGTTTCACCTTTTGCATCCGTGTAGCTGACCAAGTTGGGTTTTAAATTCTTATCCGCCAGGACCCATTTAATGATGAAGTCTCTGTCCATAACTTCATTTTCTTTGGAAAGCTCGACTTTCACCCCACCTTCACCCAGCGACGTGCTGACGACGTGCTGCGTGGAGGCGAGATCTTTTATCTCCAGCAAACCATTCCCTGATTGCAAAAGCTCCACAGTGACCGAGAGTTGGACATTGTCTTTGGAGCCTGTCACCAAGCGTGGAGGCGTAATGCGAGAAGCATCCGGCACCTCGTCCGTGTCGACTTCCACGCCCCAACCTGTGGAATTGCCGCCCTTCGGCGCTCCGGAAATATATCTGGGCGCGACGACCAGAGGCAAACGAATTTCGCAAGTACCGTCTTCGAAGTAAGCAAGCCGCTCGGCGTACTTGATTTCGACCGTCACTTCCTCACCGGGAGCAATGTTTCCTACCTGCATTGTGAAAACATCATCGCGCTCTTGTTCCATAAGAGCAGATCGCTTTCCTTCTGTTAATGCGGTTTGATAATCTCGGCGCGCTTCTTGCCGTTCTTTCACCTCACCTTTGACTGTGCGTTTTCCAACGCGTAATTCAAAAGCTGTAACAACGGCTGAATGCGCGAGCGGGAATATGTAGACCGCTTCCATATGATCAGTAAAAGTATTGCGAAACTTCTGTTTGACTGTGACATCGGCTATGCGATCGGCGACTTTGGCAATGATGTCCACACCGACAAGGGGCAACTCTTTCTTACCGCCGGACATCTCAGCGATTAGCATGCCCAGGGCTCTTCGTGCCTGCTCAGAATTTGGGTCGAATAAAGGAATAGTCCTTGCGGCTGGATCCTGGCTCATTACCTTAACCTCCATCGTGTTTAGGTGGGCGCTTATCTTTGATAATCAAATGCAAAGCAGCGCGCATCATGTTTAAAACTGCTTCTGTATCGGTTTCCGGAGACCACCCGTCTTCGACCATAAGCTTCAAGCCAGGCGCAACAACTATCTCTCTCCAGAGTACAGGACGAGATTGAAACTCGTCACTCTGTGCTCTTCTTTGACCGGCAATTGCTGCGGTCAGTCCCTCGAGCTCAAGATCACTGAGCCCGTATAGTTTTGCCTGAATTTCTTGAAGCGGCAGGGACAGGGTCTGAAGTGCCTTGATAGCGAGCAACTGCAGAATGTGCCTGCGACCGTAAATGCCCTGCCTCCCAACGATTTGAGGGCGATCGACTAAGCCGAGACTGGTGTAGTAGCGGACTGTCCTTACATCCGGTAGGTCCGATACTCGATTGTCTTTCTGGACTCCAAGCAACCCCAAAGACGTCACAAGCTGTCCAACTTCCGCCAGAAGCTCATCCAGGGTGAATGCGTCGTGTCCTTGAACAACCATAACAGTATTGTTGCAAATTACTGTCATGCTGTCAAGGTCGTCAAGCGTTTAACTGGCAAAACCCAAACAGGTCGGGTTTACAACTGCTACACCACTGATTTTAAAACTGTCAGGACTGAGCCATTTATGCCGAGATCTTTTCTAAAAGGAAGAAATCTCTTTCCTTATTAGGAACCAGAACGGGTTTCACCAGTCGTACTGGCCGGCGTGAGCCCAGGAAGTTATGACCTCTGCGTTGCTGGAAAGGTCGGGCAGCCCGGAAAACTGATATGGAGAAACAATCATGAACGCAAAAGTAATACTAGCCGCATTTACAGTGAGCATCTTGGGCTGCGCTGTCGTGCCTGCAAATGCCGATACAGAAACAATCATTCGCACAACGACAATTACTCAGCCCGTAACGACAACTTCTGTCCCAGTGGCAGCGACTGAATTCACTCTGACCGGATCCGGCGACTATGTTGTCATCGATCCGCTTACGGGCGTTGTTAAAGGCCCGTACGATCCTATTAGAGGATTTCTCACCGGCACGCTCAGCCCTGGTTGGGTTTTGCTCGACAGAAGCAACAACAAGGTACTGGCGAGCTTCAACTCGTCCGGTCGACTGGTCGCGCTTTCCGCTGCGCCCGCCTTCGATGCTTACGTCACCTCCATTGACGCTCGCCGCGCCGAATTAGAACGTTTCATCAATGAATCATTATCACTGGGCAGAATTTCAGCCGATCAGGCCATGCACTTGCGCTCTGACCTGGCAACCATTGCTGCTCAAGAAGAAGGCTATAAAATCGGCGGTCGCGCCATGACATATAACGAAGCCTTGCTCATCGCCACCAGACTGAATGACCTGCACGCTACTCTGAGCGGATACGTTCCGACAGTCGCGTTCAGAAGACTGGTTGGCACCACCTACGTAGCCAGCGACGGCGCTGTAATCACCCCTGTCACCACATCAGTCGTACCGAATACAACCGTCATCACTCCGGCCCGCGTTGTGCCAGCAAACACTGTGATAACGCCGGCACGTGTAGTTTCGGCTCCTGCAGTGATTGTAGCCAACAACGACATCACCGCTCGTATCGCCCTGATGACTCAAAAGATTGACGACGAATACAAAGCCGGTCGCCTCACCAATCGTGATGTCGCCAGGCTGAAAGAGCGCCTCAACGAAGTTTCTACTCGCCAGGCGAAAAGCACAAAGAATGGCGTGCTCAGCGACAGCAAGATGAAATACCTGACCGAAAAACTGGATGACATTCAATCATCCTTCGATCGCAGCATCGCCAGCACTCAACGTGCCCGTGCTCGCATCGGCATTCGCGTTAACTAACATCACAGATGGGCAACAAAGAGGCGGCTTTGGCCGTCTCTTTGCCCATTGAGATCTAGTGAAATCTTCAAATTACTCTAAATCTTTTTGACATACCGATTTTTGATGCAAACAGGAACGTTTTTCGGCAATAATTCAGATATCTGTTTCGGTCCACAAGATATTAGTCGCAGCAAGTATGCGGCTGAGAGATTTCCAGAGAAAACTCGACAAGGACTCAAAACAAAATACGTGAGGTCCAGTAATAAATGAAACCAGCATCCGGCGACTCAATGCAAATGCAAGGCGATCCCCCGCATGTACTTCTTGTGGAAGACAATTTTGTCAATCAGAAGGTTGCCACAGTCCTTCTGCAGCGGCTGGGATTGAAAGTAAAAATTACCAGTAATGGGCGAGAAGCTGTTGAAGCCGTATCGAGCCAAAAATTCGACTTGATCCTGATGGATTGTCATATGCCGGTAATGGACGGTTTCGAAGCGACAGTAGCGATTCGAGAAATCGAAGCGCGCACTAATTCCTATAGCCCGATTATCGCTGTTACGGCGCTGGCTATGTCCGGCGACAGAGAGCGCTGTATTGCTGCGGGCATGGATGACTATCTGTCCAAACCCATTGACATTGATTTATTGAAGGCGAAAGTCACGCACTGGTTGCGCACTGAAGTGGTCTACGAAACCCAGAAAGCCAGGCGCAAGGTGCTCAGACCAAAAGGCGCACTTACACTCGTGAAAAACGAGCCACTCGACATGGCTGAGCTCGAGGAATTCTACGAACCGGACCAGCTGATGGACATGATGGAAATGTTTCTCAACGACACGCAAGACATGCTTGCAAAAGTGAGAAAACACATGGAAGAGAAAAACTCCAAATTGGTTGCTGCTCTGTCGCACGAAATAAAGGCCTCTTGCGCTTCTATCGGCGCCAAAAATTTGGCGCGTCTTTGCCTGTATCTCGAGCAAACCGCTTGTCGGCATGATTGGATTGAAGCGGAGGAAACAGCTACCTCGATCGAGCGCGAATTTTCCACGCTGCGCGAATATATCAAGAGCCACCTGCCGCAGAATCAGCCCAGCAACAGCCCTGCATAACTGTGAGCATATAGCTGATTGGCTACTGCCCCGCGGGAACCGCGAGCACTTTGGCGCGTCTCAAAAGCACCACAGTGTCGGAGGTTTCCCTATGATTCGTCAAATAGTATGCGCGCTCCTAGTTATGTCTGTCTTGCAATTGGCACCGCAGTCTTCCGAAGCCAAAGCGCGTCGTTACACCATCACCCAACGCCATGAAATTCTGGCAGCCAAAATCAATCGCATGGAAAAAGCCGGCGAATTGACGTTAAAGGAAGCACGCAGCTTGAGAGACGACAATCAAGATCTTTGGCGAAAAGTCGTCAGAATGAAAGCAAAAAACGGCGGTAAGCTCAGCTATAAAGACATCGCTGAATGCGAGAAAGATTTGAACAGAATCAGCACGAAAATCCATGCTAAAGCACTGGAAAAACGAGTTGAGGACGACTAGAAATACATATGTCTGACGAAAGAGCCGGCTATTTCAGCCGGCTCTTGTCGTTATAAAACAAAACCGGTAGTGTAGTGCCAATGAGCGTTGCAGCAGATCATCTCGAGGCGGATTTTTGCATTGTCGGAGCCGGTTTTGCCGGTCTTACAGCGGCATTGAGACTGACGCAGGCCGGGTATTCTGTTTTCGTTCTGGAAGCAAGAGAGCGCGTCGGCGGCAAAGTCTGGACACACTATCTCGATGATGGAACTCCTGTCGACATGGGCGGGACATTTTTGGGACCGACCCAAGACAGAATTTACGCTCTTCTGGACGAATTCGATTTGTCCATCACGCCTACACCCAATCATGGCGACAGCTTGATTGTTTATGACAACCAAGTTTATCGCTACAGCGATGATATGCCGGATCTGGATGCCTCTAAGCTTGCCGGTGTGTGGGAAACTCTGCGAACTCTCTCTAAAATGTCGGCGGAAGTTTCCAATCAATCACCTTGGTCAGGTCCGCGCGCAAAAGAATGGGACTCCATAACACTGGCACAGTTCATCGATGCTCCCTCAAGAAACCTCAGCGAGCCTGCGCGTGCAATGTTGCGAGCGCTCTTTATCAGTTTATTTACCTGCGAGTTGTCGGAAATTTCTCTCCTTTTCGTTCTGTTTCAAATTGCCGCCGCTGGCAATGACATTGAAATACAGATGCGCGTCGAAGGAGGCGCGGATCAGGACATGGTCAAGGGCGGCATGAGTTTGGTTGCACTTAAAATGGTGGAAAAACTTGGCGATTGCATAATTTTTTCATCGCCAGTCACTCGCATAGAACAAAACGAAAAATGCGCAACGGTGTTTTCCAGTCATGTCGTGGTGAAAGCAAAACAAGTTGTGGTGGCAGTTCCGCCGAATCTTGCCGGGGCTATTGAGTACAGCCCCTCTTTGCCCGCGACTAAGACGGAATTGTTGAGGCATATGCCGGCAGGAAGATGCATCAAATTCATTACCGCCTATGAAACACCTTTCTGGCGAGAAGAAGGCTTGAGCGGCGAGGTAATGGCGCCGGACGAGTTTATTCAAATGACTCTGGATGCATCAGCACCGGACAAAGAAAGCGGTTTACTAATGTCGTTTGCATTTGCCAGAGAAGCAATTCTGCTGCAAGAGATGCCGCCGCAACTGAGGAAGGACACATTGCTGAATGAGCTCGAAAAGCGGTTTGGTCCTAAAGCGCAAAAACCGCTTCAATACTTCGAACATGATTGGTTCCAGGATCGCTGGACTCAGGGATGCCACGTTGCCCACACGGGTGCCGGCGTGATCACATCTTTTGGACATGTCATTCGCGAGCCCTTTGGGCGCATTTACTGGGCGACTTCAGAAACTTCGACATTGTGGAACGGCAATATAGACGGTGCAGTCCGCGCGGGTGAATATGCAGCTCGGGAAATTCTGGCAATTGAGACAATCTAGAACTTAAGTCTTCGGCTCGGATTTCGGTTCTTGCTGAGCCGTGGGCTCTTTGAGTTTTGCATCGGCACTGTATTCGCCCGGACCAAATGCTGCCAGAAGAAAAAAGCCGCCGGCGACTCCCATGGACTGGAAGAAATTCATCGCTTCATTAGCTTGCATACTGGGCTGTGCAGTCCAGAAAGAGTGGAGTACGCAGGCATTTGTAACAGTGTATACAGCGGCCAGGCAGGCTATCTGTCTGGACATGTAGCCAATCAAAATCGCGATGCCAATCACAATTTCTGAAGCTGTAACGGCTGAGAGTATCGGCGCGGCGAACGACTGTGCAACAGGCATCAGCATCGCCAACTGAACATTCCAGCCAATGATGTTAAAACCAGCATTCCAGAAAAGCGACATACACAGAAAAAAACGAGCGTACAGAGCCAGAAGAGACGTGTACTTATCCATGTATGTAGCAGGTTTTGCCATTCGCTAAAACCCTTTGATCGAGTTCAGCAAAGTCTTTGTCTCATCCAGTTTGTATTCCTCTGAGCCGAGCGCGACACCTTGCACGATGAGCGCTTGTTTTGAACCTTTCGGCATGATGCATCCGATTAGCTGTGAGAATTTATCGTCGCCACTCTGGCTGGACCCTGTTGCATAATTCATCTCTTCACCGCCGACGGTGAGCTTGCCGCGATCCTTGATATTGAGTTTTGCAGAGGTCTTTTTAGGGTCGGTTCCATGCATGCTGGGAACGCCTTTTTCTGCATAAGTTTCTACAACAGCATTTGCATCCATGTCCTTTTCGGCGCGCGGCATTTTCAAAAAGGTGATTGATAAATTCTCTTTGTCGTTGCTCAACACGGCAATGCTGGTGCCGAACATGTTTAACGCCACGGTAAACTTCCATCCGGTCGGTAAAGGTTCTGAAAATTTGGCGATTGACTCAGCTGTTGTTCTCACCTGTGCAGGATCTTGCATCTGCTTCATGGCCCCGCCGATGAAATAGACACCGCCGGCAATTAAGACAATGAATGAGATTGTCCCGATGATCATCACGCCGATGAGCACTTTCACCCATGTCGCCAGTCCCTTTTGATTCCGAAGATTGGCAAATCGATTTCTCTTGTGCTTGCCGGCTTGATTGCAGAGTGTCATTTCATTCCTTCTTTCGACGAAGTTTTAACCGGGACGCCTGTTTTATTGTACTTGCTGAGCTGGTGCATTTGACGGTCCATGAGGATTTGCCCTGACATTGTGCAGAGCCTCCCTCATCTCGTCCATTGTCTGGTAGCGATGGTTGGGATTTTTAGAGAGAGCTTTCATGACGAAATGATCGATGCCGACAGGTATATTCAATTCCGGTCGCGCTACCCGCAAAGATTGAGGTGATTCGTTGACATGCATCATGATAGTTTGTACCGCGGTAGTGCCCATCAATGGCGGTTTTCCGGCGATGCACTCGTACATGACGCAACCGACAGAATAAATATCGGAGCGCGCATCGAGCTTCGTGCCCAACCCCTGCTCTGGACTCATGTACAAAGGGCTGCCGATCAGATCGCCGGTTCTCGTCAACTCTTGCGTATTACTGCCGTCCTCGCCTTCACCAGTCATCATCTTCGCAATTCCGAAGTCGACAATTTTCACGAAATCGCGACCGTCATCAGTTTGAGTCAAAAGAATATTGCTGGGCTTCATGTCGCGATGAATCACCATGCGCTTATGCGCGTGCGATAAAGCATCAAGGACCTGGTCGAAAACAGCAAAAAAGCGCTGCGGCGGCATCTGTTCACTTTTTAAGATCTGCTCCAAATTGATGCCGGGAATCAGCTCCATAATCAAGTACGGAATTCGGCGCCGCTCGGTAATGCCAAAATCCATAATGGTAACCAGATTGGGATGCATCAAAGAGCCAACCGCTTTTGCTTCCTGCTTGAACCGCTCGACAGCGGTAGATTGACGCGCAAAAGTAGGGTGCAAAAGTTTGATCGCCAGCTTTTGACCGGTGTGAATATGCTCGCCACTATATATGATGCCCATTCCGCCTTCGCTCAGGGGAGAAACAAGTCTATATTGCTCGGGCAAATCAATCTCGTCCAGACTATCAGGATCGCCGCCTCTGCCCATATCATTGATGCCGCTGACCAGGGTAAGGTCTTCGCGCGTCATTGCATCAAGAGTGCGTAAGCGACGCTCCGGAATATGGAAATTGATCAATGTTTGCGCCAAAAGCGAGGATGTCACGGCGGCATCTTTTCTCAATTTTTCGGGTGCATTGGCGTAATGATGCAGTGAATAAGCAAGGCGCCGGCGATCGATGATGAAATCCCACATTGCCATCAAACCATCCAGACCTTCAAGACCTTTCGGCACCTTGAATTCGGTGAATTGAGGCACCGCTTTCAGCAATATCCTGAGATCCACAACGAGTGCAATGAGCAAAGAAGCGACCCAAAGTCCGAAAGCCAAATACCCATTCAGTGCCAGTGCATTGAGAATCGAAGACAACCAATCCTGGCTGACCACGCTGTAATTGTAGGCAGCGTGATCGAGCATGCAAACCGACAGTCCGATGATGGCACCGATTGCCGCCACTTTTAGATTGGTCTTGAAGAAAAAGCCGAAACCGATTCCGGCAGCTGCCAGCGACGACCAGATAAGATGTCCGGATATCATTCTTCCATTGGTGATTTCTGCTGTAGGCAACCAGGCTAGCTGACCATAGGCTGCACTGTGCGGGTGAGCCGCCGCATACTCCAGACAAGAAAAACCGGCACCAAGGGCCGCTCCGGCCAGTATGAAATCGGTCATGCCCATCGTGAAAGTGCTGAACTTGCGTCCGGCAATTAAAAGCACTATGAGAGGCAAAAGTTTGATGCTTTCTTCCAGCATGGCCATGACGATTTCAATGCCGCCGTTGCCGGCAAAAGCGAAAGCTTTGACGATTATGCGCGAAGCGAGCACCGCAACGCCGGTCATGAAGGCGCCCCACATGAAAAGCGATAACATTCTTCGCAGCACCAGTGTGCGCGTAAATGTCGACAAGATAGCCAAAACACCAAGCACGGCAAGGTTGAAAGCGATTGCCGACAGAATGTTTGGACCGACCTGCCACCAGGCCATGAAGACGAAAAATCCCATGCCCAAATAGATAAAAAGCAGTCGCACAGACCAGGGCTTAACACCCTGTCTATCAGGCTGGGGCTTCTTTGTTTGTATTGGTTTTGCTGGTGCGGGGGCCTCTGTCACTTGAAATACTCCAGAGGCGGCGGTTCACGATCGTCGTTTTTAGGTTGCTCCCCGCCTTGCAGCTTGCTCTTCGGCTCAATCAAGGTAGCGCGACCGACCTTTTTGGGGTCTTTGATCGGGTCTACGACAATGGGGGCAGGGGCAGGGGCCGGTTGGCTCTCCTCCTCGAGCACATGTTGAAATTCGGTCACATCATGCTCGAGAAAGCCCGGTTGTTGAGCCTGTGGGAATTGCCGGGCTTGCTCAGGAAACTGCCCGGAGAATTGATCGGCAATTTGATCGTGCGGGAAGGGATAACCGGATACTTGCTCGTCAGGCGAAATTTGCGATTGCGCCGGCAATTCTTCAATGGCACCGCCGGCAGTGCCGGGCAAAGAAGTTTCTTTAGTAGCCTTTGGACCGTAGGTTACTTTGCGCACAGCCATGCTCGATTCAACGCCGGGCTTCTGGCCTCCCTTGTCTTTCTTGGGATCGCTTTTGCCTTTTGCTTTTGGTTCGGCTTTTGATTTCGATTCTTTCTTAATCTCGCTCTTTTTAGGCTCAACTCTAGTCTTTTCAACTTTCGTTTTGGACATCTGCTTGGTCGCCGCCTGACTCTTTTCGCCATTGCCGGCCCCGAGCACACCTTGATCGAACATTGTCAAAGCAAGATCGACTGCCGATTGCACACTGGTTACATCGAGATTGGCGCCATCGCCTTCGGGTTGTACCGGTTTTGGTTGAGAAACGATGGTCGCATCCAGAGAGGTATTCTTCACCGTGACCAGATCTTTGTAAGCTAATCGATATCTGGCAGTCTCACCGGCACCGGGATCGATAAAAGAAGAAGGGTCGCCCCCTTCTGCTTTGCCCGTCAATCTTTTGCCGGGAATAAGCGTCAATACCACAGCGGCAAGTCCGGCACCAAGACACGAAATAGCCGCCAGGTCGGTCACCCAGGCACCCACATGCTTCAAGGAATAATCAGAGAGCAAAGCGAGACCTCACTCTAGAGACAGAATCGGAATGATCTCCGTCTGTATAGGTTGCCCAAAAACCAGGACTCCATCATCAGCCACATACGCATCGATCTCGCTGCGCACGCCGAATTCATCCAGATACACACCGGGCTCGATCGAAAAGCCGGTGTGGGCGATGATTTCTCTTTCGTCTTTGGTTTCCAAATTGTCTATATTGGCACCATTGGCATGCACTTCCGTGCAGATCGAGTGGCCGGTTCGGTGAACGAATTTGTCCCCGTAGCCTCGCTCTGCAATGTAATTGCGAGAAACATCATCGACCTGATATCCATGCACGATGCTCTTTGCGCTCACCTTTTCGGAAACAAAAGCAAGAGCGGCATCGCGCGCCCCCCGCACCACCTCAAAAATGTCGACATATTTTTGAGGCACAGTTTCGCCGACAAATCCTGTCCAGGTAATGTCGGCATAAATTGCATTGTGCGGCGCGTTCTGTTTTGCCCAGATGTCGAGCAAAACAAAGTCGCCTTTCTCTATTTGGCTGAATGTATCTTTGTTGGGCTGATAATGAGGCAATCCGCTATGCGCATTAACTGCCACTATCGGCGGTGACGATGTAATCATGTCGTTTTCTTCGTACAACTTGCATATGTATTGCTGCACCTCGTACTCATTGACGGGCTTGCCGGCATTAATGCGCTCTTTTATGAATTGAAAAGCGGCAAAGACGAATTTACGCAGATTCTCGGCGGCCTTCACATGGCTCTCTAGCTGCTCTTTGCTCCACACAGCCTCGAATTTCTGAACCAGATTCGCCGAGGTGGCAACCGCCGGTCCGCATGAGCGAACCAGCTCTACAATCCCGCTGTCCACGCGAGAGACATACGGAATGTGATTCATCGGCGAATATTGCATCGCCACTTCCTTAAAATTGCCGAGCGTTTCTTTCAATACGCTCTCGAGCTGTTTCCAGCCGAGATAAACACATTTTTCTCCAGGCAACGAATCCAGCGCATCCATCTCGATGCGATGAACGATTTTCACCGGCTGTCCGGATTTCGGCACAAGATAGAACCAGCGGCGAGTGAAATGTCCCTCTGTCAAATTCAGGATGCTGAGCGCCAACGGATCATTGTCGTGAAAGAAATAAAACAACCAACCATCAAGGTCTTCATCCTTGATGGCTGACTGCACGGCAGCGAGATCGAAGTGCTTTTCACCCTTTACCGCCTCTTTTGCTACACTGGCCTTCATCGCTTCCCCTTGTAATCCCAAAGAAAGTCATGATTGAAAAACATAAGTCTATTAAGTACAAATGATAGTTTAGATTATGGTTCTGGGTGCATGATCCAGGAAGAAAGCTTAAGTGATTTGACGATGGTCATCGTTCCGAATAAATCCTATGCAGCGGGGAGCGCATTATGTGGGAAAAGCCCAGCTATGAGATCATCAGCGCCGGAGCCGAAATAACGGCCTATCTTCACAAGAGGTAGTCGGCGTGCAACTGATTGTCCTGGGGACGGGCGCCGGTGGCGGCTGTCCTCAGTGGAATTGCGGCTGCTTCAATTGCATTTTTGCAAGAGAAAACCCACAATTTGCGCGCACAACCGATGCTCTGGCGGTCCATTATGAAAATGCCGCCCAAACGCAATGGGCAATTGTCAATCCTGGTGTGGACTTGCGCCACCAGCTGGCCCAACATGTTCAATTGCAACCGCCTAAAGACGGGCCGGTAAGAAAAACTCCCATTCAATCAGTAATTCTTACGGATGGTGAGCTCGACCACACCATGGGTCTGATTAATCTTCGCGAAGGCGCGGCGCTGAGAATTTTCGTCACCGACCTCGTGCTCGAATTAATGGAGAGCATTTTTCCCGTGCGCTCGGTATTGAAGAATTACGCCAGGCTCGAATTCGTGAGAATCGTCCCGGGCGAACCATTTTTTCTGGGAGAAACTGTAAAAGTTACAGCCACCGCTTTGAGCAATAAATTGCCCAGATATGCAGCAGACGCTGCCGGCCGGCTCGACTCTGAAAATTCGGTGATCGGACTTAAGTTTGAATCAGCCCACTCGTCGGTTGCTTATGCCCCTCAAATCGGACTTTGGGACGAGAAAGTCAACTCGCTGCTCGGCGGCGCCGAGATAATTCTTGCCGATGGCACTTTTTATACATCCGCCGAGATGTCATCACTTGGCCTCAGTGCAGGGTCGGCAGAAAGTATGGGACATCTGCCTCTTTCAGGGGAAGATGGCATCCTGGCTCATCTCAAGAAAACTAAAGCGAGAGTAAAACTCCTCACTCATATCAACAACACCAATCCGATTTTGCGCGATAATTCCCCGGAAAGACAGGCGGTCGAAAACGCCGGAGTCAGAATTGCGGTCGATGGCATGTGCTTGTCGACAAGCAAAGTCAAGGAAAAACTTCGTGATTGATGTAAAGTCCAGCCAGGCAGTTTTAAATGAGCGCCAGTTCGTCCTCAGGCTCGAGCAAATCGGCGAGCAAAAGTATCACGACAAACATCCTTTCCATCAGCGCATGCATGCAGGCCAGTTGTCCAGACAAGAGATGCAACGCTGGATTGCCAATCGTTTTTACTATCAGCAGTGCTTGCCTGTAAAAGATGCTCTCGTGCTTTCGAAGCTGCCGCAAAGGAGCGATCGCATTGTGTGGCGAGAGCGAATAATCGATCATGACGGGCTGACAGAGAATGACGGCGGCATCAATGCCTGGTTGCAGTTGGCTGCCGCCGCAGGAATCGAGCGAAATGAGCTCCTGGATGGGCGGCATTTTTTGCCGGGCGTAATTTTTGCTGTTGACGCCTATGTCAATTATTGCCGTCTCAACCCCTGGTGGCTGGCAGTAGCCAGCTCACTAACAGAAGTGTTCGCGCCCAGACTGGTCAGCTACAGGATTGAAGTTTTGGAAAAACACTATCCTTGGATAGCAAAAGAAGGACTCGATTATTTTCGAGCCCGGCTCGGCCAGGCACCCAGAGACTCCAAGCACGGACTGGAGTTGGTCATGAGAGCGGCTGATACCGGCGAAAAACAAATGCAGGCGCTTGCAGCAGTGGAATTCAAATGCGATGTACTGTGGTCACTTCTGGATGCAATCGATCATGACTGATGGACTGGAGAATATAAATATAGTCAAAGAGTCGGTGCTGCAATTCACGCCGGGCGTCCGCTTGAAAGACGATGAAGAAAGACAATGCAAGCTTTTGCTTATGCCGGAATGCATTGTCAAACTTAATCGCTCGGCCAGTGAAGTATTGGAACTAGTCGACGGGCAGCGCACCATTGAGATGATTTACTCGGAGCTAGCGGCGCGCTACGAAGATGACACGCTGCATCGCGACCTGGCCGAATTTATTATGGACGCGCTCAGCCGTGGATGGATTGAAGTAAAGTCAGAATCCATTCAAACATGAAATGACAGTCATCGCCAAACAGCGCCCATTCACAATCACGATGGAACTTACTCATCGTTGTCCGCTCCAGTGTTTGTATTGTTCCAATCCCATGGAATTGATCAGCAAAGAAAATGAACTGTCACTCGATCATTGGATATCAATCGTCGATCAAGCAGCGGATCTTTCAATTGTGCAAGCCAATTTAACCGGTGGAGAGCCGCTTGCATACCCGCGTCTCACCTCGGTAGTTGCGCAGCTGAAAAAACGAGACATCTACAGCAATTTGATCACCAGTGGCATCGGTCTGACAGAAAAGGTGCTTGAAGAACTGGTTTCATGCGGACTTGAAAGTATTCAAATCAGCCTGCAATCAGCTAATGCATCAACTGCCGAGCTGATTGCCGGATGGAATGCGCAAGCACAAAAAATGTCTTCATTGAATCTGGCATTGCGCCAAAAAATTCCTGTGTCACTAAATGTGGTGCTGCACAAATACAATATAGACGAAGTAGGCGAGATAATAGATTTAGCGGCGGAATTAAACGTGAAACGCCTGGAGTTGGCCAATACGCAGTTTTACGGGTTTGCACTGGCCAACAGGGAAAATCTTCTGCCGTCCGAAAAACAGATGGAAAATGCTGTTGCAGTTTATGACCTGAAGAAAAAACAACTGGCCGCAAAAATTCAGATGAGCTGGATAATCGGCGATTATCTGGAGAGATCGCCAAAGCCATGCATGGGCGGCTGGGCCAATCAACATATAGTTGTTTCAGCAGATGGAACCGCATACCCTTGCCTGGCTGCCGGTGCTATTAAAACGCTGTCTTTTCCTTCTACAAAAGAAAAGTCTCTCCAGTGGATCTGGGAGGAATCACCGGCCTTCAATGCCTTTAGAGGAACAGATTGGATGCTCGAACCCTGCCGGTCGTGCGAGTTTCGAGAGAAAGATTTCGGAGGTTGCCGCTGTCAGGCATTTCTTCTCACAGGCGACGCGGCGCAAGCTGATCCGGTTTGCAAACTTTCGCCTCATCACCAACTTGTAGAAGAAAAAATCAAGAAAGCAAACGCGCCTCTTGCATCAACCAAAGAGTTGATCTACCGGTTAAACTGAGATTTGCATCTGGAGACCCATAAATATGGACGCTGAAGGCAACAAAATCAAAAAATTCCTGGAGTCCTCGAAGTTCGCCGTGTGCGGCGCATCTTCCAATCGCCACAAATACGGCAACAAAGTATTGCGCTGCTACCTGCAAAACAACCGCCAGGCTGTGCCCATCAATCCAAATGAAGGAGAGGTGGAAGGGCTGATTAGCTACCCATCTCTCAAAGACCTGCCCGAACCGATCGAAGCTGTTTCTATCATCACACCTCCTCCGGTGACAGAAAGGGTGGTCGAAGATGCCATTGCGTCTGGTGTGAAACATCTGTGGATGCAACCTGGAGCAGAAAGCAAAAAAGCAATAGAACGCGCCGAGTCGGCCGGCTTGAACGTGATTTACGGCGGCGCATGCGTCCTTGTAGTTTTGGGCTACCACGAATTTTAAACTACGCAAAATCCGGTGGGCTTAGTTAGCTTGACTCGCTTCGTCAAGCACCTGAATGAAGCGTTGTCTGAAGATGGAAAGTATGCCGCGCAGGTGTTCTTTCGGGCATTCGCACACGACGTTGCCGACGCCCTTAGCAAAATAGTTGGTCAGTTCTGCCATGTCGACGATGCAGGTGTCGTTGGGGTCCTTCAGCGCTTCTTCCAGCCACGAAACTGGGGCGGAAAGAAACACTCTCTCGCGGCTCGTCATCGGATTGTTGAGCTCGGCGAGCGTACCTTGAGGAGTGAGAAGCCAAATTTTGCCGGTGACGATTCTGTAAGATGGGAAATCTTTCAGAGCAGCTTCGTTGCCTTGGTTTTGAAAAAACTCCAGTGCGTTGGGATAACCCTGCAATTCCGAGGCCAGCCACATCAATTTGTCGTCAGTGACCAATCCGCGCAGCAAAGGCAATGCTTTAGCCAGTGCATCAGGAAGTGCCAGCTCCTTGTTTGTGATTTTTCTCTTCAAGTCTTGCAAGGGATTCTGCTCCACAGTCAGGTGTCTCATCAACCGGAGCCCGAAGAACGGGCTTCAAAGAGGAATATTTCGAGGTTTGCACACGAGTATAGATTCTTAGCTAGGTATAAGCCAGATCACTGGCTAAAAACCTAATAAGTTTCTCTTAGTTGCTTAGTAAGGTGTATTTGTTGACGTGTATTGGCCTTATATGAAAAGCTTAGCAAAACCAGATGACATCCGGTAGATGTGCCGGCATTATCTGGTGGTAGCAACTGCTGGTATTAAATACCGGGAAGCATCATGACCAGCGCCTCAATCACGACCGCTACACCTCTGCAAGACGACCTGAAAGCCATCATTGCTCCAGTAAAAGAGGAGCTGGCTATCGTCGAAACGTGGCTGACAACAAACCTTATCGACGACAACCCGTTTGTCGGTGAGCTGCTCAGCCAGGTCTTCCAATCGGGCGGCAAGCGAATTCGCGTGGCCATTGCCCTTCTAGGCTCGAAAGCCAGCCTGATTGAGGGTCGAGAGATCGGTCGCCTCAATATCATTCAAGCCGTCCTTACCGAACTTATCCATACAGCCAGTCTGGTTCATGACGATGTTATCGACTCGGCCTCGCTCAGACGGGGAAAAGAAACGGTCAACAAACGCTTTAATGACCGACTGGCGGTTCTTTTGGGCGATCTGCTCTTCGCCCAGGCATCGATTTGCCTGGCCCGAATCATGAACCCGGTCGTGGTTGGCATTTACGGTCAGGTCCTGGGCGACCTTTGCGCCGGCGAAATCAAGCAGATGCGCAGCCAGTTCAACGTCGAGGTCAATTGGGAAGGCTATATTAATAAATCAATCGGCAAGACGGCATCCCTGTTTGCTGCTGGAGCACATGCCGGGGCTATTTTGAATGCCGCCCCCGATCTTGTGGTGCAGTCATTGAAAGACTACGGGGTCAATCTGGGCATTTGCTTCCAGATAGTTGATGACCTTTTGGATGTGACAGGCGAGGCCACCGAGCTTGGCAAACAGCCTGGCAGCGATTTGAGAGCAGGTGTGGTTACGGCTCCGGCATTGTTCATTCTAGAAAAGGATGATGCTGCGGCAAAACGGTTGCGCGAGCTTATCAAAACCAGAGCCATTGCCACCGACGAAGGCTCCGAGGAAGGAATATCGATTATCAAATCCGAGGGCGGCGTCGAAGCCACCGTCAATTTAGCCGGTCATTATGCCAATCTGGCCAAAGAGTCGCTGAGCAAAATCGCTCCTTCAGATGCTAGGAACTCCCTTGAGTCCCTCATAAATTACGTGCTTGTAAGAACGAAATGAGATGAGCTCCGCCAACCAAACTAAAGACGCACCTTTGTTCAACCTTTTGCCAGTCAATTTGAAGGTTGACGGTCGAAGCGTATTGATCACCGGCGGTGGCAAGCAAGCTTTGAAAGAAGTTATTCGTTTCATCGATTACGGCGCAAAAGTTGAAGTAATTGCCTCACATGTTTGCTCCGAGATCGAAGAACTCAAAATCGCTTATTCCAATCGGCTTACAGTAAGCCGGCGCCAAGTGGGTATGCGAGATCTCGAACGTATTCATTCAGGAGAATTTTTCCTTGTCGTCCCCTGTTCTTTAGACCTGGCTGAAAATGACAGCGTTTACGAAGCGGCTCAGCAAGCTAACGTGCTTTCAGCATCAAACGATTGCCACGTCAATTGCGACATAGTTTTCGGGCAGTCCGTAAAGCGCGGACATTTGAAACTGGCGGTTTCAACCGATGGCGTCAGCCATGCTCTGGAGCGCGCTTTGATTGGTCGCTTAGAAGGCATGCTCGTAAACGATATGGATCGCTATGTTCTTTTTCTCGATGCTCTGTCAGAAAAGCTGAAGGAAACAACCCGGGATGCGGCATTTTCACAGGAGCAAAAGCAAGAGTTTCTGCGCCAATTGGCGGAATCCGAAGACATTTACCGAGCAGTCAGCCGCGGCAATTTCGATGAAGCGCGACGTCTGAGCGATCAAATCTTGAGCGGCACGCATGTGGAAAATGAAGATTCGCCAGCAAGAAGCTTTTAGAAATCCAGGCTGCCAGATACTGAAGCCTCATCACACAAGGAAACCCGGAAGCGAGTGAATACAGAAAGCGAAAAGATCTACGATCCCAAAACGCAGTCGAGCCTGAAAAATGCTCTCGCTTCCGTTCAGCTCACGATTTTTCTCATGTCTTTAACCGCTTTGACTGTATTGATTGGAGCCTGGTGCCCGCAAGATTCGGCCAACGGCAAAGAAAAGGTCGTCGAGCAATTCGGTGCGGATACGGCAAAGCTGCTCACGCAGTTCGGAATTACGGACATTTATCACAGTCCCTTCTTCCTTTCGCTCATAGCCATGCTCACGGTCAACATGATCGCCTGCAGCTTTTTGAGAGTGTTCCCGCGCATAAAATTGCTTCAGAAGCCGCTGCCATTTCTTTCCGGAAGGGACATTGGCAAATTGCCGGTCAACACATCAGTCGCTCTTAGAGGAAACGATCAGTCAGCCTTGACAGCGCTGGCAGTTAAGCTCTCCGGCAGAGGCTTCAAAGTGGCTACCAACGGCGACAAATTACTTGCCGAATACGGAAAGTTCGGACGCCTTGCCGCCACCGTCACACACATCGGTTTGCTCACCTTGCTTGTCGGTGTGACCATCACTTCGTGGACCGGATTTTCAGGCTTTCAGCCTGTTTTGCTCAGTTCCCATCTCGATTTCAGTCAGTCCGAACATTCAAAACTCTGGGTGGGAAAGCTGCCCAAATGGACTGTCCGAGTAGATGCCACACATCGAGAAGATCATCCTACCGGCGAGCCCAAACAATGGTTTTCAAAATTGACGGTGCTGGACCCTCAAGGCAAGGAATTAAAATCACAAGAAATCTCCGTCAATAACCCACTTTCGTACGACGGCGTAGACATCTATCAGTCGAGCTGGGGCCTCGATCACATCATTTTGAATTTCAACGGTAAGGAAGAACGCCTTGATTTGCGCCCGATGGGCAAACTCTACGCAGCCTTTTTACCGCTCGATCAAAACACTGTCATGCTTTTCTCTGTAAGAGCAGACGGAACGATCAAAATTTTCGCCAAACGTCCTGACTGGGAAGGTCCTCGCCAGTTGGCTGAGTTGACGAGGGACAAACCGGCAAAGCTGGGTCCGGTGACGATTTCGCTGGTTAAGGTTGTGCCGGTGACGGGCCTTCAATATAAATGCGATCCGGGTCTGCCAATAACATACATCGCCTTCGGATTCATTATCGTAGGAGTATTAATGGCGGCAATTCCCCACAGACATGTATGGGTGTGCCTTGAAACCGCAGCGCCGCAAGGAGTTTGCGCAGGCAACGAAAACAAGTCGCAAGAAGAAATTCCGCTCGCATCGAAAGTCCTCTACTTCGGAGGGCGTTCGGTGAAAGCAAAAGTCGGCTTCGAGCGCTTGATCAAAACTCTGGAAAGCCAGATTGCAAGCGAGTTTGGTCTGCCAGATCAAAAATCCGAAAAGAATGAACAGTCCGCCGGCGAAATTCATGGCAAAGTGAACTCGTCGCAGAATAGAAAAGAGCATATGCTGGCCGGCAGCGCTGCCGGTGCCAATGCAAAAGACGCCGGAGGAGATAGTTGATGTCCGATATGCAGATGGCACTGACGAACACGGCAGGCATTACATCGGTAATGTCGTTCTGGGTTTTTGTCGCCTCCAACGGATTCAAAAACCGAAAGGAATTGCTCGTCAAAATAGGCTCTTGGGCACTGACACTGGCGTTTGCCGCACTGACGGCAGCGATAATTACGCGAGGCATAGATGCTCAGAGATTTCCGCTCGCCAATCTTTACGAGTCTTTGCTCTGGTTCGCCTGGGCGACAATGGGAGCTTACCTGGTCCTCGCCAAGGCTTACGGAGTCCGTCAATTGGGCTGGCTTGCTAGTTTGACGGCGCTTTTGATGTTTCTCTACGGCAGCTGGCTGCCTCAATCCCAGCACGACATCCAGCCACTGGTGCCGGCTCTGGTCAGTTATTGGCGCTGGATTCATGTGCCGCCCTTGATTGTTTCCTATGCGCTCTTTTTCCTGGGCGGACTGTCAGGCTTCATTCAGCTCTATCAGGCCGGGCGCATCGCCAGCTTGTACACAGCCATCGCCACAGTATCTTTAGCGATACTTGCTGTAGTGTTGGGAACCTTCACTTCAGTGGAGACAGCCTGGTTGCAGATTCTGTTTGCCGGAGCCAGCCTCATCGGCATGGTTATTTCTTTCAGACTTTTACAAAGGGTTGATAAAAATCGAGGCGATCTAAAACTGGCGGAAACCTATGACGACGTCAGTTATCGCTGCATCGCCATCGGTATGCCGGCATTGACTTTCGGGATTATCACCGGCGGACTGTGGGCCAATCATGCCTGGGGAACTTACTGGTCATGGGACCCGAAAGAGTCTATGGCGCTGGTGACCTGGCTCAGTTACGCTGCATATATTCACTTGAGAGTGCATCGCGAGTGCTCATCCGAAAAGCTGGCTCTGGTTTCTATCGTCGGCTTGCTGCTCACATTGATGACCTATCTGGGCTTTAATTCTCTGGGACTGGGCGGGCTGCACAGTTACGGGAATTTCAAATAACCTACTTGAGATCTAGGGATAACCCACTTTTCAAGAATAGGGTCGGAACATTTTAATAGAAGTACCGTCTCAAGCGTTGGTGGGACAAGTGAATAGATATGTAACTGCCTCCCAGGCGGGGCATTTGCATCCCATTTTTTAGAGTTCCAAATTTGGATCTCGAGTATTACCGTACAGCGGCCAAAGCCGTCAGGAAAATGAACAGGAAGTACGCTCCACCTATTGATGAATACACTCTGGACGACCTAGTGCCGGGATACGCCGCTGCATTCAATACGGATGACGAGGTAGATCTAGGTGCTGTCAGTGACGACTCAGACGACGACGCGTCAGGTTACGCGCCGATCGGACGTCGCACCGGTACTTCAGAAGACCCGGTTCAATTCTATCTGCGTTCGATCGGTCGGATCAAACTGTTGACCGCCGCTGAGGAAATCGAGCTGGCAAGGCGCATTGCCGTC
Source organism: Cyanobacteria bacterium PR.3.49 (assembly GCA_013997645.1). Lineage (GTDB taxonomy): Bacteria > Cyanobacteriota > Vampirovibrionia > Obscuribacterales > Obscuribacteraceae > QKMZ01. The sequence continues at coordinate 3,645 of PNKB01000005.1, read as the reverse complement.
GGCGATATGCTGGCCAAAAAGCGCCTGGTACAAGCCAACCTCAGGCTGGTGGTATCTGTAGCCAAAAAGTATCAAGGTCGCGGCTTGCCGTTTCTTGATCTTATTCAAGAAGGCAACCTCGGTCTGATCCGCGCGGCAGAGAAATTCGATGCCGAGCGAGGCTACAAATTCTCGACCTACGCGACCTGGTGGATCCGCCAGGGTATCACTCGCGCTATCGCTGACAAATCACGCACCATCCGCGTGCCAGTCCACATGGTAGAGACAATCAACAATTTGAGAAAAGTCACTCGCAAGCTCTCTCAAGAGATGGGTCGCAGACCCAATCTGGAGGATCTGGCCAAGGGAATGGGTGTGTCTGTGGTGAAGATCAAAGAGATTCTCGCTGCCAACCGCTCTCCTCTGTCACTCGATACTCCGTATGGAGATGACGATGACAACTCACTTTCCGAGATTGTCGAGGACGAGAATTCTTCTCGCCCTGAGGATTCAACTGAGGCGAGCCTGATGTCTAACGACATCCGCGGCGTACTGTCTATGCTCACACCGAGAGAGCGTGAGGTCTTGATCCTTAGATTCGGACTGAATGACGGTAAGCAGCGCACGCTCGAGCAAGTTGGAAAGCTTGTCGGAATCACCCGCGAGCGCACTCGACAGATCGAGCTGAAGGCTTTGAGAGCACTCAGACAAAGCAACGTTACGTTGAAGTTGAAAGAATATCTCTAAGCTAAAAACATAGATACGGAAAGGGCGGCGCAATTGCGTCGCCCTTTTTGATAATTGGAAACTGAACTAGACGCGAATCTCCTGAATGATCCCGTCCTTGACAAGAATTTCGCCGCCTTCCAAGCGTTGGAAGATGTTTTCTCCAATGCGCACTTCTACGGGATTTTCGACAGTGAATTGCGTGACCACGCTTCCCACAGGCAACTCCGTCAGCGCCTGGCTCTGTCCTTGCATTTCTTCTTTGTATTGAAGAAGACGCATCTTTTCAGCCTCGATCTGCTGTCTGATCGTCTCGATTTGCACACGCGCATCGGCTGTCACAGCACCACCGCTGCGTTTCTCGATATCGGCGATGGCGCGTTTTCCTTTGAATTCCAACTGCTGCAATTCCGCATCAATCTGTTGAAGATTGCGAGCAATTTCGCCGCCGACCTGCCCCTTGAAGTTCTCCGTGACGATTGCTCTTACTGCAATCTGCCTCACGAGTTGAATGGTCTCAGCCATCTAACTAAACCTCCTAACCGAGCCTGCCAGCGCGCTCTTGCTGCCCACTACGAATTGCGTCAATAGCACTGTTAGATTCTAGCAGAACAGCATATCGGTGATGGCAAAGGCGTAGTCAAGCGCCTTCACATCGCGAAATTGCCCCTCCATATGGAAAGATGTCAACACTTGTACAAACACACACGACTCGAGAGTGATACCGCATACAGTGCCAAGCGCAGATTGTTTCGCGCTCCGATCTCAGACGATCAAAGGTCGCAGAAATCAATGTTTCGATCACAATTGAAGATTGCCTAAACTTCACTCATGTTGGTGAGCGACTTCTTATTAGGGATGACACGACATTGCCTTTAGTATTGAGGCATCAAAGCATGAGGGAAACTGCCTTTGAGCTCCAGCAGCACAAAGAAAACAAGCTTCGACTTGTCTCGCGCATATCCGATCGGTTGCACGCTAAATACCATCTATACAGTCACCGGTATCATCTGTTCGACCGTCCGGTACAACCTTTATCGCGCCCGCGACCGTCGCACCGGGCGCCAGGTCACGATCAAAGAATTGACTCGGGCCAAAGTTTCCAAAGAGGCGCAGGCGGACCTTTTCCAGTCGGAAATACGAGCTCTCAATCGAGCCCAGCATCCTAACCTTCCTTTAATGCTCGATCATTTTTCTGATCGCGGCAGTCTGTACATTGTTTTCGAACACGTTACAGGTATGTGCCTGGGTGAAATGCTCTCAGCTGAAGGGCCCCTTCCTCACGACCTGGTTTTTCCGATTTTTCTGGAAATCGCTAACGGATTGGCGGCAGCGCATGACGCCGGCGTGGTTCACAATGAACTTACACCCGCCTCGATTTTCTTGCTCGGCGATACCGATTCACAGCAAATAGCAAAACTCACCGACTTCGGCAGCGCGACTATCCTGGATGACAGCGCACCACCACAAGGCAGAAGATCATCTCGTCCTGAATTTGCCAGCCCGGAAGCACTGCGTGCCGAGCCGACGGACGCCCGCTCGGACATATACAGCATCGGCGTCATTCTTTATATGGCGCTGACCGGCAGACTTCCTTATGCGTGCGAAGACATGGATGAGCTTGTCGAGTGCCAGATGAATGGTCTGCCGCGCCGCTTCAAAGATACGGCGCCGGAATTGACGATTCCATTTCACGTCGAGGCCACGGTTTTCAAATGCTTGGACAAAGACAAAGAAGAGCGTTTTCAATCCGCATACGAATTATCCAAGTGGTTGCGTACATGGAAATACGCCACCCAACCAGTGGACGCGGAGCCTGAGCGTGAGATTGCTTACGAAGAAAAACCAAAGGCTTACTCGATCTCGGATCTCAACAATATCGGAGCGCCTAAAGTTGCAGTTGCTGCGCAAGGCGCCATAATCCAGCCGGAGCCGCCCAAGAAAACAAAAGCGCAAGTCCGCAAAGAAGCGCGACTGACTGAAGAAATTGACGAGATGGAAAAAGAAGCGGAAAAAATTCGCACTGGTGCATTCAAGAAATTCGAAGCTCCACTTTATCTGACCGCTGCCGTTATGGCAGGCATCATGGGTTTTGTTGTCACCGTCAATATTCGCCATGCCATGAATGCAAAAGAAGCAGAGCGTGAGGCATTCAACTGGTCGCAATCGGTGCCTGAGCGCACCAAGCGGTTGATTGCAGCCAAAGAAAGTGCCACCACCGAGAGCAAAAGCAAAAAGCAACTGCAGCCCTTAAAGGAAGTGAAACAGTCTCAGGTGTCCGCTGTCGACTATTCTCAGACAAAAGAAACTTCTTCGCCAACAGATTTGAGCAGCAGCGATCCCAATGCGGTAAATCAGCAAGCGCCGCTTGTTCCTGTCAAGCCTGGAGAGCCCGTGCAATTCGAGGGCGAGACTGCGCCTCCATCACCGCCGTTGCAAAATTCTCAAACAGATAAGCAAGTCAATCAGTCATCGCAGTCTTATTCCGAGCCAGGTTTCGAAAATAAGTCGGAAACCCGGTATGACACCGACGAATACACGCAGCCAAAACCGCGTCGCGCCTACCAAACCTCGTATCAATAAACGCGGTGCAAACCTCTCACAGCTCTTAGCGATCGACCGCATCGAGCTCGTCTTTCTCATGCTTGCCGCTGCCTACTGGAATTTCAAAGAAAGAATCATTATGCCGGCTATGTTTCGGCTTTGCCGATTTCGACTTTGCAGAAGGTGGTGCAGCGGACGGCCGGACATCTGACTTTGCGCCCGCTTGACTGGCGGCATCGGTCGGCGCCGACTGTGAATTTGGCTCGCCGCTTTGCGGTTCGGGATCTTTAGGCAAGAAGTAGGCAGGGGTGGATCGCTGTTTTGCTGCATCTTTCTTTGATGCATCTTTGGACTTGTCGCGGCTGTGCACACCGATCGACTCTTTGGTCAAAGGCG
>PNKB01000004.1 GCA_013997645.1 Cyanobacteria bacterium PR.3.49 | reverse complement strand
GGGGTGCTGTTAGGCGGTTCGAGTACGCCACCGATTACGGTGCCGGCGCCGATATGAACGTTTTTGCCCACCTGTGCACAGGAGCCTACAAGCACCAGAGAATCAATCATTGAGCCTTCATCTACGTATGCACCGATGTTGACGAAGCTGGGCGCCATGATCACGACTTTGGGCGCGATGTAAGAACCTTTGCGCACTGAAGAATAAGGCACGATGCGGTTGTGTGGTGGCGGCAAAATCTTCAGCGGCACTTTGTCGGCGAACGGGCCTTCATCCATTTTTTCTACTGGTCGCAGGCGGAAGTACAGAAGAATAGCCTTCTTCACCCAGGCGTTCGCTTTCCATTCATTGCCGATTTTCTCGGCGGTGCGAATTTTGCCGGCGTCCAGAGCTTCGATGACTTCCTCTACAACCTTTATGGCATCGGCAGGGAGGGTCGTTGCTTCAAACAGTTCTTCTATTTGTTGTTCTAAATTAGTTGTCTGCATGTTTCCTATTTTTTCGCCTCGAAGTGCTTCACCAGCCGCTTGGCTGTTTCTGCAAGAACCGCCGTGCCGATGTAGAGCCCGCTTTCGTCCAAGTCGAAGGTGGGGCTGTGATGCAGGCGCTGGTCGCCTTTGATCTCGCCACCGAGGAACATGAAGGCGCCGGGCACTTTGTTGGCGAACATTGAAAAATCTTCGCTCCAGGTCTTCGGCTTCACCGTAATCACGTTTTCCGCACCGATAAGGTCTATGGCAGCGCCTTTCATGATGTCGGCAATTTCCGGATCGTTGACTGTAGTCGGATAGCCCATTTCGTAGCGAATCTCATAATCGCCGCCCAGCATGCGCGCTATGGAGCAGGCCTTTTCCAGCTCTTCAATGATGTGCTTGCGCACCCCTTCATTGAAGGTTCTGAACGTTCCTTCCAGAACAACCTCTTCTGAAATCACATTGCCGCGGCTTGATGAGCTGTGAAAGGAGCCTATGGTGATAATCGCCGGATCGAGCGCCGAAACGCGGCGGGAGACGATTTGTTGCACGGCTTGCACAACTTGCGCACCCAGAACGACAGCATCGATAGTCGTTTCCGGATAAGCTCCGTGACCGCCGACGCCCTTAATTTTGATTGTGAAACCATCGGCGGCTGCCATCACCGGACCGGGCATGATCGCTACCTTGCCGGCCTCGATGGCGGCGTCCATATGCAAGCCGATCACGGCTGAGACGCCATTCAACGCATCATCTTCGAGCATGCGGTAAGCGCCCGATTTGCCCTCGTCGTCGCCGAATTCTTCGGCCGGCTGCATGAGCATGCGGATGCGTCCGCCGGTTTCTTCGCCGGTGAGAATCTCAGCGGCTGCCAGACCGCACGATACGTGGGCGTCGTGACCGCAGGCGTGCATTACCCCTTTGTTCTTGGAAAGGTATGACGCCTGATTCGTTTCTTCGATCGGCAGCCCGTCCATGTCCGCTCTGACTGCGATGGTCACGCCGCTGTCGTTTTTCCCAAAATCCGCCACCACTCCGGTTTTGCCGACTCCGGTCTTAACACTGTAGCCAAGCTGAGCTAGCTTTTCAGCCGACAATTTAGCTGTTTCGAACTCATGAAAGCTCAGTTCGGGATGGGCATGCAGGTGTCGTCTCAGTTCGACGATTTTGGGCTGGAGTTTTTTCGCCTTCTCCAGCACCGTGGAGGTGGATGGCATTTTGGTTGTTCCTGTCACTTGAGTTGTCCTATATACGCGTAAAAGCGCTCGTGCTCACGTTTTCCAGACTTACGCAAAGAATTGCGGCTTGCCGCCGGGTCTGTTGGTGGAGACGTTGTTGAGAGCTTCCTCGACGATGGTCGAGCAGATGGAGATGAGAGCCATTGCCAGAGCCGTTTTTTGCTCGTCGGTGAATTCGGCGTTGTACTCATCGGCGTATTTTGTGATGATGCGTTCGGCTTCGGATTTCAGCATGAGAATCTCCCTTGAGTTATCGGTGCAAGCCTGGGGACAAAATTCAAAAGAGGGTTGAAAACACCCTCTTTGAGAAACGTTTTGAAGTTTAGCGCGAAAGTTCAAGACACAGTCAGATATTTGAATAATCGGTGAAGCCGAGACTTGCGCCGAAGAAAAGAAGCTTGATTACCGCACAGCAACCCGAGAATGTCTCGGCAATAGTCTGGCCGGCTGTTCGGGCTATCTGGGGAAGGTCTGTCGAAAAGCGGCAAGCCATGTCATCGTCATCGACGATTTCTTCATCGAAGTAGGCGATGCCCAATTTCTTGAATTGAATTTCTTCCAGAAGGTCGCTCAAGGACGCGTAGTCAATTACTTCGCGTATGTCGGAGCGCTTATCCGGCAAGCCTTTATAGCGCTCTTTCGGGCACTCCAGAGGGGAGCGGCGAAGAACATCGACGGCGTCGATTCTGGGGCGCGAAACGTTGGCAATTTTTCGGAAGACCGGCATGGCGCCTGTCAATTCTTGAGTATCGTGGGTGACCTTGAAACGATTGGTCTCGGCGATTTCAACTGCTTGCAGGGCAGTGCCGGTCGCTCTCATGTTGTTCATGCGCGACATCTGCTCTCTTAAAAACGCCGGAGCAATGAAAGGTGCTCGGGCTGCGGTTTCCTTCTGGGACGCCAGTTGCTCGAGCATGGCTTCCGCGTCGAATTCGGCGTCCAGTGCGGAATCCAATTCATATATCGGCTCGAGAACATCGGCGGCGCGAACAAGAGAAGGCGATTGCATAACATCCCCTCGAAAGTGTTGTGTGTAAAACGGCTGAAGCCCTTGTCTGGTTGATTCCCTCTTGGCAAATTTGCCTAAACGGCTGACAACCTCCGGGCGTCAAAATAATATCAACCATAAGATGTAGTAAAAACACTTCCAAATGGAGAAGAGAGGGTTGATGTGTTGCATCGCGCCTCTCTTCTCACGGTTTTGGTGTTTTGCAGAATCAATCAACGGCAGTCTCCTCAACTAACGTGCGCTCGGAAGCGACGTGGTTGCACAGACTTGCCCGGTGATTGCTGCATGCACCATTTCGGTGACGTGCTCGGGGGTGAGCGGATTGAGATCGTGGACCCAGATGGGCTTGCCGACGGTCACGGTGGCTCCCTTGCGCCACTTGAAACCCATGGCGCCATAAGGGCCGCCAGCGGTTTCGGGGTCGCGTCCATGGAAGCAGATGTGAATCGGCACGATGCCCACCTTCTCCTTGTGGTTGAGCTGCTCGCATGCGCCGATGGCGATGAGAGCGGAGCCCTTCTTGAAGGGAAGGTATTCACCGGTGCCACTGATCTTGCCCTCAGGGAAGATGACCAGGGGGTCACCCTGCAGGAGAACGTTGATAGCAGGCTCAAGGACAGTCTTGCCGCGAGTACGGTCAACTGCGAAGCAGCCGAACGCGCCCATGACGACAGCCTTGAGACCAGCGAGCCCGCGCATCTCTTCGTAAGCGGTCATGTAACGGGGGTACCGCTTCATGATCGAGAAGATGACGGGGGCGTCGAACATACTCGAGTGGTTGGGGCAAAAGATGACCCGGCCTTCCGGCTTGAGGTTCTCCGCACCCACAATACGAATCCGCCCAACCTGGATGAACATCCAGAGCCTGGCAAGATGCTTGCCGAGAAACTGGAGAGGGCGGAAAGTGTACGGGATGAAACCACTCGTCAAACACTGGTTCACATAGTCACGGAAGCGCTTCCGCCAGGTGCCGATGAAGCCCTTAATGACCTGTGAACCTCTTACAAAGTGCTTTTTCACAGGCATCTCCTTTTGCGCTTCGAAACAGAACTGCTCGAAACGCTGTTGGATGGTTAGTTTTGTGTCGAAGCTCTGCTCGAACGTGCTGGAAGCGCCGTCAGAACAGGCAGGACAGTGCGAGGTGTTGCGAATGCATCCCTTCCGAATCAGTCAGCTCAGTGAGGTGTGTCACAGAACGTCCGTCACGCGAACCGAGCTAATTACACGACTCTCTTCCGGCCACCAAAGGAGGCTGGAAAAAGAAGTGAATAGGCTCGGAAATTAGGTCTCTTTGTGAGATCGCGAAAATGTTGTGAAAACGGAAGGTATCAGTAAGCTAACAAACTAGAGAGCTATAAAAATAGGCTTAGCGCAACCTCGCCATTCACCTTTTCTTTAGAATCTTGATAACTTCGGTCCCGTCGACCATTTGGGCCTCTGTGCTAGTTATCAAGTGTGCCCCAAAATTCATGCAGTGGTTGGCGTGCAAAGATGCCAAGTGGCTTGTTCTGCAGAGTTTATCTCTCGCGTAATCTCGTGCAACCTTGATTACCGTCCCGAATTTGAGGCTGAGAGGGCATATCTAGGTTTTCAGCTAATTCGACAGTTAGTGTCATGACATCTGTTCAAATACTCCGATTTAGCTTCACAACCCAACCGATAACCCAATAACTCTATAACTCTGTATTTAGTGCGAAACTAATGACTCTCAACCTTCCAGGTCGAGTTTCGTTCGGTAACGCCATTGGGTTTGAACGAGGGAAGTACGCGCAACTAGCGGATCTCTTAAGCACAAGCTTAGAGGCAGCTAAATCGGCACCACGTGCCAGGAGGTTTCGAATGTCAGGAAACAAACGAATAGCCAGGCAGCTTTTCAAAGCGCTTGCGCTCTTCATCCTGCGTTCGTTTTCGCAAAAGGAAAATGCGAAAGACGGCGTTAAAGCTCATCTGGAAGTGGAGCGCAAGTTCCGCTTGTTCGATGGTGAGCTGGACAATGTCGAATCGCGATTGCCCGGATGCGGATTCAAACCGATCGGCGAAGTGACCATGACCGACACTTTCCTGCCCACCGTCAAAGACGAAGACATGATTCGCATTCGTGTCGAGTCCGAAGGTGAGGAAAGACGCCGTTATCTAACCCTGAAAGATTGGGTGATGATTGACGGCGAGCGCGAAAGACGAGAAGAGGAAGGTGCAATTGGGCTGTTGCCGGGGATTGTGCTGAGGCTGGTCGGAAGACTGGTCGCCGGCGCATCGCCCCTGTCATTCAGCAAGATTCGCCGGTCTTACTCGTCGACGCAACCTGGCACAGATGTGCAGGTCGTTGTCTCCGTCGATCGTGTGACAGGACTCGGAGTCTACAGCGGCGCCTATCTCGAAGTGGAAATCATCGTTCCTGTAGGGGGCGACGTCAAATCCGCCCGCGAGAGAATTCGCACTGAAGTCTTCGATCTGCTCGGCGAACATCGTGATTTCGTTCCGCGGTCGTACCACGACATGCTGAGGGAAACGACGGTCTAACCGAGTCAATGTGAAAGGCGACGCCTTGTCGCCGTTATGTAGACGCTCTTCCACAGTGGGAGGGCGTTTTTCGTTGGCGACATTCTGCCGCTGACTTAACCCGGACCGCGGCTTTGCACGGTCCAAAAAGTAGGAGTCAAAATTATGTCTAGTACAAGTGCAACTCGTAAGGGTCGTGGCGACAAGCCTGGCGACCGCAACCGCAAGCGCATGGAACCGGTCTTCGAAACCGTCGACCTGGATACCCTGACGCCTGCCGAAGAAGCTTTCGGCGACGAATTCGATACGCAACTGATCGGGCAGCCGGAAGCGCGCGAAATCGCGCTGGAAGTGCGTTCGCGCATGAACAACCCGATGCGCAACAAGAAGTTCCCCCTCGGGATCTTCCTGCTCGTCGGCAAGTCTCGCCGTGGTAAGTCTTTGCTGGCGCAGGTGCTGGCCAAGATGCTGCACGGCGATGACGAAGCGCTGACGCGCATCACGTCGGAGGACTACTACGACGAAAGCCAGATGAACGACCTGCGTGGTGCGCCGCCGAAGTACGTCGGTCACCGCGAACCGGTCGACGCTCGCCGCATGAAGCGCGAGAAGCTGGCTCAGGTCGACGGCTACAGCAAGATCTCCGATTGGAACCGCATTCGCGTGCGTCTCAACTCCGCCTGCGAGATCGACGTCGTGGTCATCGAAGAGTTCTCCAAGTCCGGCCGGGACTTCTACAAGTTCTGGATGGAAGTGTTCGACAAGGGCAAGAAGACCCTGGCGAACGGCGAACTGGTCGACTTCACCAACACGGTCTTCATCCTCACCGACAACCTCGGCATGGATGAGGTCGAGTCGGAAGAAGAAGGCTCGTCAATCGGCTTCCGCTCCGGTCAGAAGAAGGTGCTGAACCACGAGGAGATCACCAACATCGTCCAGAAGGCGATGCGCAAGCGGTACAAGCCCGAATTCCGCAACCGTATCGACCGCATGGTCGTCTATCGCGAGCTGTCCGCCGAGGATACGCTCAAGATCGTCGACATCAACGTGCAGCAGCTCTACGATCGCATCATCGATCAGATGCCCCGCGGCGATGACTTCACCATGGACGTTCGTCCGTGCGCTCGCAAGTTCTTGCTCAAGGCGGCTGACGAAGATGTGGCGAACCTGAAGCGCGTCATCCTGCAGCACCTGGAAGGCCCGCTCGGCCGCATCCTGGCGAAGGACAATCCCGACCGGGTTCTCGGCGGCGACCTGCTGCGCGTGACCTGGGACGGTAAGTCCGAGAAGCTGACGTTCGCGATCGCTCGCGGCGAAGGTGATGTGGACGAGAACATCGAAGGTCTGATGCGCGTTCTGGGCGAAACTGCGGAGTCGATGAAGGGCGTCTCTTACCAGCGCCGTCTGTCGAAGCTCCGTGGCGCCATGACGCGTGAGAACACCAAGGACTGGGCGGTCACGGTGAAAGCCAACGACCGCGACGAGCTGATGATGGAAACGTACACCATCCAGGACGAGCTCAAGCAGCACTATGGCCTTAGGATCTCCAACTTGTCCATCAACTTCGAGGCGCCTTACGAGGCGACCATCGTCGTTCGGGCAACCAAGGATCAGATGGACATGGTCAGCCAGCAGTACGGGGTCACCGTCAAGGAGATGAGCCGCGCGCTCGTGGTGTTGCCGAAGAAGGACAAGTAATGCTGATGAGCCCTCAGGCTCAACAGTGCTTGGCTTCCAAGGCGAACACTACGGGAGGTGCGGTGCAATCTTCGTTAAGCTGTGTCGGGAGTGCGCGTGTGGACTGCAAATCCACCGCGCCCTCCGTGCGTGGCGCTGAAGGTATGACCCGGAGGACCTTGAGAAAATCGGCTTTGCCGACTACTCAGGGTTCTCCATTTTTTTCCGCTGTTATACTATAGCAAGCAGTAAAATCTGGTTTGGTTTTGGCTGTCGCCAAATAACATCCCTGGCAAAATATTTTTTCAGCCCATAATCCGCATAGAGACCGTATTCCATTGACTTGCACCGAATTCAGCAGGCATCCGCGGTCTGATAAATCTCGGATCTGTCGTCAGGAGAGTGTATTTTCTTTTTGTGGCGGGAAAAATTGATTAGAAGCCCCGTTTTTGCACGTCCCTACCCACTGCACACTGATTTTTAGACTGAGCCAATGGCACTCAAAGATTCATTCACGAATAAAAAAAATCAGCAGCAGAAACAGCTGACCAATATTATTCCTCTGGAAACTTTTCCCTCAGAGGTCGAGCTGAAAAACGTACAAAATCTGGCTCTTGCCAATCCGCAGCAAACTCAAATCATGACGTGGCAGGCTGAGGAGGGCAAAGGCGAGTATCAGCTTGTGGTCAAACACGCTCATTCCGCCGACGAAAACGAAGTCTACTGGGTGCTCAGCCTGGCGAACGGACAGGATTCATCAGAGCAATGGAATTACAGAACTCCTGATATCGAGCTGATTAACAGCATTCTTGTCGCAACAGCCAAACCATCCGGACCGGCTGCAGTCATCCCTGACTCGCTGAAGCCTCCACCGGGAGGGTATCCTGAAGAGGAGGACGAAGACCCGAAGAAGGGCAAGGCATCAGAGCAAAGGCGGGAAGTTAAAGAAAGAAGGGACACTCCGGAGCAAACCGGTGGCTTGCTCAAACCCGGCGCTGTTCTGTCCGATCGCTACGAAATCGTCAACGAAGTCGGTCGTGGTGGCATGGGCGTCGTGTACAAAGCCCGTCACTTAAAGATGGATCGCATTGTCGCAATTAAGGTACTGCATGGTCACCTTTTGGAAGACCTTTCTTCCAAAAAACGCTTCGAGCAGGAAGTGAACGCAACAAGCTCGCTCAGCCATTCAAACTGCGTCATGGTATATGACTGCGACTTCTCTCCAAGCGGTCAGCCTTTCCTGGTCATGGAATATATTGAAGGCGTCAGCTTGAAGGAAGTCCTGCGGCAGAAGGGACCTTTGAGCGTCGAACGCTTCCTGGAAATTTTCATCCAGTGCTGCGAAGGCTTGGCTCACGCGCACTCCAAAGGCATCGTTCACCGCGACATGAAGCCGAGCAATGTCATGCTCATCAACGGCTCGGACGGCGGTGATCTTGTCAAAATTGTGGATTTCGGCGTCGCCAAAATCATGCCTCGCAACGACGGTACGCTTATGGAATTGACGCGCACCGGCGACGTCGTCGGCAGTCCGCATTATATGAGCCCCGAGCAGTGCATGGGGGCTGCGATGGACTGGCGCACGGACATCTATTCTCTGGGCTGTGTCATGTATGAGGCAATCACCGGGCGCGTTCCCTTGCTTGGTGAAAACCCCTATCAAGCGATGTACATGCACATTCACGAAATGCCGCCGCTTTTCAGCGTCGTCAGACCCGGTGTGCAGCACGATCAACAAATCCAAGAAATTGTTTTCAAAGCCATGGCCAAACAACTGAAAGATCGCTATCAAGGCGCGATCGATGTTTTCCACGATTTGAAAAATGCGTCCACCAATATCGATACTTCCAAGCACAGAAAAGTTTCTCCTACCGCACCGGCTCCATCAGTGCCGATGCCGCCGCCCATGGGTGGTTATGGTATGCCGCAAATGCCGCCCTATCCGATGCAGGGTTACGGAATGCCGGGCATGCCGCCTTATCCGATGCAGGGTTATCCGATGCCCGGTATGCCAATGCCTGGCATGCCTGGAATGCCCGGTATGCCGCAGCAAGGGATGCCACAACAGGGTATGCCTCAGCAAGGCATGCCACAACAGGGGATGCCGCAGCAAGGGATGCAACAGGGCATGCCTCAGCAAGGAAATCAGCAGCACGCCATGTCGCATCAGGGGATGCCCGCGGCGCCTGCAGGTTCGGGCGATGCTGTTCTTGATTTGATTGTCCAGGCGGGTCTGGTCAAAGATTCACAAATTGAAGAAGCAACCAAGATGAAGAAGAACGTCGGCGGTGAGCTGATTTCGCTTCTCGTTGCGCAGGGTGCCATTAAGCGCGTGGTCAAAGACGCCGCAGTGAAGTGCCGCGGTCTGGTTGATAAAGGTACGCTCAAATCCGATCATGCGCATACTCTGTTGAAGCTCTGCCAGAGCAAAGATATGAAATATGAGGACGCCGTAGAGGAACTCGGCTGGCGGCTCGGTTAATCAAAAAGATTTTTCGGCGAAAAATCTTTTTGGAGGCTGTTTAGAGATTTACTTGCCTGTGCGCTCGCACCAGGCGAGAAAAATGTCGATTGCGAGATTGAGATTCATTTTGGCCAGGTTGGCTGCGACCGGCAATCCGAGCCGAATTAGCCCGCAAGCGAATTGTTCTTGCACGCATTCTTCCTCGGCAATAAATCCATTTTTGATTTGACGGCTGACCTTTTTCAAGTGTGCAATCATCGATGTTTGCGAGAGCGCCGTTATCGGCTTGCTTGGCTTCGGCGGCAGACGACCTTCTGCGGCGGTCCGATACCAACAGGTGGAACGCGCCAAATTAAGTAGGCGGCAAGCGCGACGACGGCTGATCTGATGCTTCCATTCGAGCTCTTCAAGCAAAGCGCGTTTTTGTGCCGGCGTCGTGTATATGGAATGAAGCACATGTTTTAACTCATTGTTTCTCTTCTCTGCCTGGGCGACTTTCGCTTTCAGTTCAATAACTTCCATTTCTAGAACTTGAAATATATCCTGTGCCGTTTGAGGTATCGCTTGGGGCACCGGTGCGAAGTCGATTTCCAGCGGCGCCAGAACTGCCAGTTGCGGAAGAGAAGTTGCGTGATTCATGCAGAATCTCCAAAGTGTTGTTGTCGGTGAGGTGTTTCAAACTTAGATATCAATGCGTGCAAACGCCGTGCACAAGCTTTGATTGTGCTAACGTTCAGAAAATTGCACTCGAATTGCACGCCTGCTTCTATATCGTGCGTGAAAACTCCGGAGTGCGCCGCTATGAAAAAGCCATCCATGACTGATGCAGACGTTGTTTCCGCGCTGGCTCAATGGGACGCCGGCGGCAGAGTGCACAGCATTTGCGATCGCTTCGGCATCAGTGTTGCCACTCTCTACAATCTGCGCAAGCGGTTCTCAGGTATGGATGCTGCTTATGTAAAACGTATCCGCGAGCTGGAAGCAGAGAAGTTCAGGCTGGCGAAACTGGCCAGCGTGATGAAAGAGGAAACAAAAATACTGGAAGAGATTTATGACAGTCATCTTTTGAACGACGTTAAAACTCGCTCCTGCACCCAGTTGAGCGCGGAGACTTTTGCCCCTCAATAAATGACCGTTTTTAAGTTTTGCAATGCTTTCCAAACCTGCAAAGTCGGGTATTACAGATTTGTAGGGCAACGAACAGTGGGCAATTGCAGATGGTCAAGCGCACGGAAATCGAATCGACAAACAAAACCAAAACGACAAGCAAAACCAAAACAAAAGCTGATACCAACACAACAGGCGAAACCAGTACGGCAAATCCAAGGCGCCATCATTTTCAGAGCAATTTCAAGCCGACGCTGGTGGAGGCGAGTTATCTCGCTAAGCCCATGCATTTGCAAACCCGCAAAGACAGGTACGAAATGGGGCGGGCGCTACGCCTTACTTGCGCGCGAGAATCACATGCCAAGTACAATCTTGAGCGTCGGGACAGAGTAGACCCGGTTGAGATTTTGATTGCCTCTAGCGAAGGGCGAATTGAGCATTTAGTGCCGATTCGTTACGGTCGCATGGTGACATCTCCTTTTGCTTTTTACAGGGGTGCCGCGGCGATTATGGCTGCGGATCTTGCTTCGACTCCATCTACTAAGTATGCGGTGCAGAGCTGCGGAGACTGTCACTTGATGAATTTCGGCGCGTTTGCAACGCCAGAGCGCAATATCATTTTCGACATCAATGATTTTGATGAAACATTCCCCGCTACCTGGGAGTGGGATTTGAAGCGGCTTGCGGCCAGTCTGGTCATTGCCTCTCAAAACAACGGACACAAACTCAAGGAAGGGATTTCTGCGGCATATCAAGCAGCGGCTTCTTATGGCGAGAAAATGCGCGAACTGGCAGAAATGAAAACACTCGATTCCTGGTATTCGTACTTGGACTACGAGGAATTGATCGAACAAACTGCCTGTAGGAAGTTGAAGAAATTGCGTAAGAATGTCCTCAAAAAAGCTATGAACAGATGCGCTAATGAGGAGCTGGTGAGGCTTGCCTGCATGAAGGGCGAACGACCGAAAATAAAAGACCAGCCGCCGCTTATTTATCATGAAGGTGATTTTGAGTCCGAGGAGTATCAAGAACTTCTGAGATTCGCAATTTCAGGTTATCGAGAATCTTTGTCGCTGGAGCGTCGTGTATTGTTCGACAAATATGAACTTGCCGATGTCGCAGTCAAGGTTGTCGGCGTGGGAAGCGTCGGTACCTACTGTCACGTCGGATTGTTTTTTGCGGCGGAAGAAGACCCGCTTTTCTTGCAAATTAAGGAGGCACGAACTTCCGTACTTGAGCCATATTCAAGTTTCATCAACACGAGCAGGCATAATGGCGAGCGTGTTGTCGCAGGTCAGCGCTTAATGCAGGCAGCCAGCGACTTTTTCCTTGGGCATTTTGTCTCTCAGGCGGATAGACACTACTATGTACGGCAACTGCGAGATGTGAAAGTGAAGCCGCTTGTTGAAGTATTCAATCCTGAACACATGCACGGTTACGCTCGTAATTGCGCATGGGCTCTCGCGCGCGCTCATGCGCGTTCGGGCGATCCTGCAATTATTGCCGGATACATTGGAAAGGGCGGTGTTTTCGCAGAAGCAATTTCGCAGTTTGCCGCAGCGTATTCAGAACAGAATTTGCAGGACTATGAGCGGCTTCGGGAAGCCGTGCGCGACGGCAGAATTGAAATTGTGACAGAAGAAGCTTGAGAAAGCGCATGAGTTGCATGCATTCTGTGCGCTCGTTGATACTCCTTTTTTTTGAAGTGCTATGAGAGGTAGTAGATGTGGTGAAAAAGCTGAAAGTTCGAGGCGTAGAAAAGGCGAGCAGGTTTTGGACCCGCTCGCAGTTTGGCTTCTAGATTTGTTTTTGCTCTTCGCTGAACTCTCAATACTTTTCCCCCCAGATGTGTTCGCACACAAAAACGAGGAGGAAGGCGATAGCGGCAACCGGGCATGCCCAGATGGGCAGGTCGCCCACTACCACTAGTCCGCCGACGACGAAAGCGATGATACCTGCCATCGGTGTCCAACGCTTGTCGGCGTTAAACAGAGTCAGGAAGATGATGATGGCGATAGAGATGATAATTCCAGGATGCGGAGTCATTGTCTTTCCTTTCATGGGTTTTCTGCTGATTGAACTTCCAGTCATCCGTTAGTCGAGCGGGTTGGGCTCGCTTTTCGGCTGTCCGTAGCTGTTGAGGTACAGGGCAGTCCATGTGACCTTGACTGGTTCGTAATGGCGCTTGCGCCAGGGACGAAACAGCGTCGGTCCGGTGCCGCGGACGGGCAGCCGAACCCCTGAATGTGCAGTGATGCTGGATTTCTGCGAAAGAATCAGCAGCACGTGAATTTCGCTGCTGTCCTCGTCCTTCGCGGTTGCAAGATACTGAGTAGGCGCAGTGTACTCAACGGTTGTTTCGTCTCTGCGCCAGAATTCGGGGGTGAGAATGAGGATCGACGAACTGAACGCTGTTTGCGGGATCAGCCAAATTTCGAGGTTTTTCCCGCGTTTGTAATCGCATGAGTGAACCATCGGTCCGATGCCGTTGCATGGGAAAGTGCACCGGCAAGTTTCGTCCTTCCTGCAACCCTCCTCATGATCTTGATTGGTAGCTTCGCCTGTTCTGAGCATCTCTGCAAAATCTTCGAACGAGACGAAGGCGATAGGCGCGCCACCGGGAGTGGTGACTGCGTAGCGATCTTCAAGGCGGACAAGAGGGATGCCTCCGCTGAAGAAGGTTTTCTTCTTGGTCATACAACGCATTTACGCTCTCCATTGCATGATTAACTGCACGTTTGATGCTAGTGCCAGAAAACCATTTTGGTGTTCGGGCGGGTGATGGAAACGACTCCGTCGCGATCGACGACGATGGAGCGCCGCGGAATCATGTCCAGCTGATACTCGGCTTTGCGCAGAGGCTTAAGGAGCGAGCGCCCGGTGCCCGGCTTTTTGGAGCGGGCATTGCTGTAGCAATTAGCCGGATATTCGGCAACCAGATGCATGAGGTTGTAGCGCGTATTGCTGAGGCGATTAACTTTCTGGACAAGCGTACGGCTGGGCATGTGCACGCACTCCATGGTCGTGCGATTGCAGCAAAACCTTGGAGCCATGACAAGAACGTCTTTGGTATTACGCTCATCTTCACTTTTGGAAATGAGCCAAATATTTTCGTTTGCCGCTGTTTCATAACTGCAGCGGTAGATGACCGGAACGCTCTCGAACAGTCCGAGAAGCTTGCCCACTTTTTCGAAGCGCTGAGGCTGCGAGCGATGAGAAGCATGTCCAAGCTTCACCATCTCCTCGAAGGAGCGAAATGACACGAATGCCATCGCTTCTCCATCGGGTCCATCGACCACATATTTGCCTTTGTGCTCGCGCAGGCGAATGCCGTCGAAAGCACGATCAGTAAGGGTGATGCAACGCATTTTCATTCTCCAAAATTGTATCTTTGCTGGTTTCGAAACTTCAAAGAGCAGGAAGCGGCTCGATTATCAGGTTGTCGTCAAAGCGGCGATACAGTGATCTTGTGAGCCGCTGCTCCATTTTTCCTGTCTCCGAGTTGACGACATCGCTGACTGTGAGGATGCCGCTTTCCCGGTTTACATCAAGAAGGCTGTAGAAGATATTGCCGTCATTGATGTTTGCAAGAGTGCTGACGTCCCCGATAACATGCGAATTTCGGCGCGGGCTTCTCCAGTGTTCTCTGGTCAGCACCAACAGCTCATTATCAGGATGCAATTCCGGAGTCAGCCAGAGGACGCCGTCGGCATCGTGATGGCAGTCGCAAGCCAGGATGAACATCGCTTCGGTTCCCGAAGGATAGCAGCTATAGATGTTGTCCTGGAGCAGCTGATCTTCGATGACGCCGAATACGCACTGTCCGACGGCAAGCATAGTGCTAACCGATTTGCGGCTGATATAGGCAATGTTGCCGAGGCCCGGGAGTGCCACGGAGTAATTATCGTCGTCACTCGGAAAGATCCAAATTCCGTTGGTTGGGCGAGAATGGATGGTGATGCAGCGCATGGTGATTTTCCATTTTGAAAACGGAGAACGGGTTGTTTCCCGCCTCCGCTTGTTTGCTGACTACTGATAGATGTTGCTGATTACTTGATCGCCATTAGACCGTTTTCGTAATAGAACAGTCGGTAGTCTATGATCTTGCCGTTTGGAATTTTGCCGTGCCACCCCTTGTTGATGGAAACCACACCACTGTCGCGAGACAAACGCAGCAGGTGATATGTCTTGCTGCTGGTTGGGTCCATTACAGTAGCCAGTCGGTCCATGTCGCCGAGGAAGTGGCTGACGCAATCTTCGGCGGTCCAAAAATCGACTGTAAGCACAATCAGTTCGGATTTTTTTGAATAATTTGGGACAAGCCAGACTTCTCCGTTTTCTTTGATATTTACTTCCGCACGCAGGACAAAAGGTGCGTTGTTGCCAACGATGTCGTCGTAAAGTGTCGGTCTTTTTGGCGGCGCCGGGATACTGACATTGAGAATGTCGTTTTTGGCTACCATTTTTTTGTAGTTCTCTTCGCAGATGTAAGCTAGAGCCCGCAGGTGTGGTGCACCAACGGCATGGCGTCCATTGTCTCGAAAAATCAACAGACCCGGCCATGAGATTCCATCTATTTGCATGCACTTCATGGTGATTCTCCAATTTCAATGAGAGTTTGGCAGTCAGTGATTGGTCATTTTGCAGGTGGTTTGGACCGCACCGGAAGTTCGCTGGACATTTGAATCCAGTAATGCGAACAACGATAAGCACTAAATATGGTGCCCATGATTGTGCGCACAAGTTAATGCAAGTTTTCATTCATGCAAATGAGTGGAAGGTGGACGGCTTGGTTGCCGCCCGCCTTCCTGCACGTCGCTATGAGTCGCGTTTCTCACGCGCGGATGTCTTCGGGGCTGCCGCTTTCGGCGACCGCACCCTAGGCGCCCCGTCTTTCGACTTAGTCTCCGCTGTCTGTTTTACCTTTTTCTCGGTGACAAGTTGGCTGACCATCTTGCCGAGAAGCAGGACCTGCAGCGGCACTGAAGCACCGTAGCAGGCAGACAACCACCAGTTGACGCTGTAAGGTACCAACCTTTGCGTGAAGTCGAAGACGTTTCCCGACCCGCTTGCAAGGGCCGCGAAAACAACAAATAGCGTCGCCCAGAGCGTGGACCTGCCGGTCTGCTGAAACCGTATGAGAACAAGCTCGGACACGAATAGCCCGAAGTCCTGAACAACGGCTTGCATGAAAGCCAACGTCCACGACATCCCTGTCACTTGAGAAACAGCATTCGTCTGGTGAATGAGGCTGAGACTCAAGAGAATCAGTTGGATCGTGATCGCTGCTTTCACAAGCATCTGGTCATATGTGCCGCCCACGTACCACTGATAGATGCGGACGGGGAAGCCGGCTGCCCCACGCGTTGCGGGGGGTGTAGATACAGAAGCTACATCGGTCATAGACGCAAGCCTTCCAAAGACCGAGCCGTAGACAGCTTATGCTGCCCACGGGAGTGGAATACTCCCCTTCGAAATTAATCGAGCGCACTCCCTTCCACTGAGAGAGCCCCCTTGTTGAACCTATATCGATACATTGATGGACAGTCGATTTTGTCAGGTTTGCATTTTTGTTCTTTCATTCTGCGTCTTCTTGAGCTGAGCATTTCTCTCGTGTCCTTACTAGGGTGGAACAACAATTGCGGGATGATTGCGATGCTTACGCGAGATGCTGTACTGTTTGTGCATGTGAGTTTTTTCCTTTGAGGAACATACAAGGCGGTGCCTTCCTCCGCCTTGGTGCGTTCAATTTGAACTGTGCTGCTCGACCAGCTCCTTGAGCCTTCCTGCAATGGCATCGAGTTGCTGTTGGCGAGCAGCCCGCCGTTTCTGCCTGTTCTTCTTCCCCTTAATAGGCTGTACTCGCAACGTTCCCTCCACAGTGCGATCCGCCCGACCTTCAATAGAACTAGCCTTGTGAGCTTCATCCCAAGTGATGGACGGAATGCGGCGCAAATCCAAGTGGAATTGCTTCCACTTTCTATTCGACAGTTGTCTGCCGACGCGGATTGCGATGCGATCTCCAGTGATGGAAATTTGCATAGCGCTGTTTTGAGAAACAATTATCGAGGCTAGCTCTTCAGGGGGTTGAGCCAGTGAAACTGCGGTCACCGCGCGAACTTCTTCTACTTCGACTTGCGTCTCTAATTGCGAACTTTCACGAGTTTCGTCCGGGGCAATGGAATGTAGAGCTACCGGTGGTGCCGGCGCTGCGACATGTGTTTCGCTTGCATCGATCTGCTCGGGCCGCTGAGAAATAGAACCGGCTTTGCGCCGTTTCCACCAACCAGGACCCGCCAAATCGAGCATTCCATTGGTCATGTTGCACAGGGCCAGAGTTTGGCCGGGAATGGTAAGACCCAGGAAAAGTCCCAACCACCACCGTGCTGTGCCGACTTGCGCTGAATAAGATAAGGACCAAGCCGCCATGGCTCCGACAAGAATTCCGGCGAGGCTGCCGAAAATCCAGGCGTAATAGCGTGGTTGTCCTTTCAGCCACAAACGGTGACTTGTGAAGACGCTGTAGAAAAGTCCGCTTGAGATGACTATCGCCATCAGAGTGGCCATGATATATCCCTGATGCGAAGCCATAACAAGGCCGTCTGCGATGTATGAAATCTGCAGCGCATTGAGCACCACAGCGAGGACGATGCAGGCGACGGCCAGCATGCCATCGTACTCTTTCATGGTCATACTCATCTGCATTGTCTCCTCATGCGAACGGCAGCGCCACCATAAATGGTGCGCATTGGGGTAGTCCATAAACTTGGAATTTGCCGCCGTGGCTGGTGGAAATCTCCGCTATTGAGAAATGATGAATAGGCTTTCAGGCTGCCTGTTTTGAACACATCAAGTCAAGGCAAAAAATGAGCAATAACAAATTTTTTTTCTGAGCGGCCCAAGCGCAGGTGGGAAGTTTTTTCCAACCATTGCATTTAAATATTTAGTGGCCCAGTTATTAGAGCTACGCTCATTTCAAGCCCTTGTCTTTGTTTCTCATCGCTCATTTCAAAATGGCCCTCAAGCACCTTCCATAATCACTCCTGCCAAACTCTGGGCAGCGGTCTTGGCTGCAACAAAATTGAAATAAGCTGCGTCTAATCTGGACTGTAACCACCCCAGTAGCGCAGGGTATTCGATTCTATAAATCAAGGCAGGTAACGGCGATGGCTAACTTTACCGCGACGCAAAAACGTGAGCATGCTGTTCTCAACAAAATTCAGAATGAGCTTTCTTACTTTGCAGATCGAAGAGTTATGTCCGTTGCAACTAACGCACAATCATCAGTTCCTCTCGCATTTAATCTTGATGCCTTTGAATTAGTAGATGGGGACATAGACTTCACTCCTGCGCAGCTTCAAGCCCCGGCAGCAAGTACTTCTGACTACGCACCTGCCCCGGTGCCTGTCAAAGAGTCAGACGGTGCGGCACCGCAAAGTCTGGAATGGTTTAGCAGATTGCTTCAAAACGCAGCACGCGCGCAATAGACCACATCTTATAGGCGCGCAAATGAGTGAAACTATTGCACCGGCAAGTGGCTGACCACCTTGTTCTTGCTTGCGTGCTCATGAGGAAGACAATCCATGGCTCCAACTGAAATTGATACCAGACCAGCAAATGCTCCTGCAGAAGAGGATTTGCCGAACCCTGATCTTTACCAGTTTTCGAGGCCGCTGCCGAAAGTCGATCAAACGAATGGTCCAGTTGCGGCTAGCGACAACAGTGGGCAGTTGTCCTTCCAACCGCCGGGCGCAGAGTGGTTTCAGCAGTTGGGCCCGTCTGAGCGTCGCATTGAGGATATGCCGGAAGGACCGGCAAAAGAACTGGCGATGCAGCGCGAGATCAAGCTGCTGTACAGTGTTCCCAAAGCGCTCGTGCCTTATCGCGAAGACATCAAGGCCGCTGATTCTATTAATCAGGTCGAAACTGTGGCGCGCGGTAAAACTAATTTCGCGGCGCAAAACCAGCTTGAAACTCAGATAGCGAAAGCGAAAGCTGCCGGTGACACGCAAGAACAAATCAACGGACTTCTTCAGCAGCAACAAAAGTTGAAAGCTGAACTGCGCGATATCACTGCCGACTATTTAGCTCCTGGAACTACAAGAGCCAATGCTGGTTTTGCCTTGATCAGCACCGGCAATGACAGGTTGATGAAGCAGGGGCGTGAGCTGGTGGAAGACGCGTTGAAACTGCGTCCGGAATTGGCGAATAACAAACATTTTTGGGACGCTGCCGAAGCCGCAAAGAAAGCGGCGATAGCTAATCGAGATCGCGCGCTGAACGGCGGTTCGCTCGGACCGAATGATCCCTACCAGTGGTCCGGTGACGGCAACACAGGTGTGCCTGGTGGAATTCCACAAAGAGGACCGGGCGCTCCCGGAAGACCTGGACGAGGACCAGACGGACACGTGCCTGCTGACGGCAATCCAGGATTTTTCCACGTTCCTGGTGGCGAAGCACAGGTCGGCCCACAACCTGGTGACCAGGTGCCGCCAATCGTAATTCCTCCTTTCGTCCGCGGACCGGAAACGCCTAGTGACGCGCTTCCACCATCCCAACAGCCGGTGGAAGATTTCACTCCGCCCGCACAAGAGCCGCCCAAGGGTGTCGACAAAGGCGTATGGGACAGTTTGACCGACACGCAAAAGTTGCTTGCCGCAGCCACCGCCGGTTATATGGGCTATCGGTTGTTTCAGCAAGGCAGCAGAATCGCCGCTGAGCGCTCGCGCAATCAAGGTAATGAAGCTCTTGCACAAAATCCTGAAAACGCTGCCAGATTGCGCGAAGCCATTGAGCGCTCCGGTCAGGATGTGGCCCGCGATACCATGGTGAAAGCAGAGCAAATAAAAGAAGGCGAGCATGCAGGCAAGTACAAAGTCACCGGTCGTGACGGCAAAGAAGCTTACTTGACGGAAGCCGAGTTCAAAGAACGGTACACGGAAACCGCCAAGCCAGGCGAATACAAGAGTACAACCGCCGAGCGCGCGAAAGCTGTGCAACTTCCTGACCTCAAGGAACTGAATGGCGAACTGGGTCTTGGAAAACAAGCCGATCGCAAGATGTGGGCCGTGACTGAGAACGGCGAAGTGAAACTGCTGACGGATAAAGAGTTTAAGCAAAACTGGCGGACGCCGACCGAGGTCGACAAAACATCTTGGATGACGCCGGCAGAACGTACGGCGAAGGTCGAAGCGGAGCGAGTTGCCACCGAGCAAAGAAATGCAGAGCGTTTGGCTGCGGAGCAAAGATTAGCCGAAGAGCAAAGACTGGCTGCTGAGCGAGAAGCCAAGAAACGTCCAGCTACTGAGAATCCGCCAGCGGAGCAGCGCCCGGCGACGGAGAACCCACCAGCGGAGCAACGCCCCGCGACGGAAAACCCACCAGCGGAGCAGCGCCCGGCGACTGAGAATCCGCCAGCGGAGCAACGTCCAGCGACGGAAAACCCGCCGGCTGAGCAGCGCCCGGCGACGGAGAACCCACCAGCGGAGCAACGTCCAGCAACTGAAAACCCGCCAGCGGAGCAACGCCCCGCGACGGAAAACCCACCAGCTGAGCAACGCCCAGCAACTGAAGCTCCTGCAGCCGAAAGCAGATTCCGTCCAACTCCTGGAGCCGAGATTGTTTCCGGCATCACAGTTGATCAGACCACGAGCGTAGGCGGAGAAACCTGGAGAGCGGTCGGCAAAGTCGATGGTCGGGTTGTCGTGAAAAATGAAGCCGGTACGAAAATGGGAACGACTCGACAGGCATTTGATAGCGCCACCTACAATCGCGTTGAGGTTGCCGGTGAGAAAGGCGTATTCTTCCAGAAGGCAGGCTCGAACTCTATCTATCAATACATACCGATGGATGGAAAACAAAGCATGGAGCCGGGTGCCGGAAATGGTTTCTTGTTCAAGATGGAAGGAATCGAAGCTCGACCGATGGGTTCGCAGGTAGTTAAGTCACTGTTGAACCCGGCTTCCGGAGCACCTGTGGCTGAAGTTAAGCCGGTGGAAACTGAAGCGCCAAGAAGACCGCGTCGTGGTTCGGGACCGAGCGCTGAAAGAATCAGCGGCGTGGAGCAAACCGCGAATCCTGACGGAACCATGACACGCAATCGGGAATCCGTAGGTGCTCGACTGATTGGAACCGAAGCCACTGCGAAGGAACTGCTCGTCGCCGATGAAGTGAAGATGCTGGAGAACCGTGTACGGGACCTCGAAGCAAGAGAGAAAACCAACAAGCTCGAAGCGAAAGAAAGAGTCGAACTCGCAGCTCATCGCTACGTGCTGGAAAACCTGCACAAACCCGAAGTGCATAAAGCGCTGATTGAGAAGATGGCCGCTTCCAGACCGACTGGAGGATTCAAGTTGGGCGAGGTGAAGAGCGGTGCGTTTGGCGTCGCCATCATTGCCAGTGCTGCTTTGGGTCTCTACCTCGCTACTCGACCGAGAGAAGAGTACATAGCTCCTGAGCGTGCCGGTGTAAGCGGCTCGTAAGCCAGATTGGCTTAAATATGTACTGGTAGCCTTTTGGTAAGCGAACGCAAGTGTCTGTAGCCAAGTGACTACAAATTTTTTATTTGGCAAATAATGATATAGCCCTTTCTTTGGGAACTTTCGTTATCTGAGCCACTCTTCTGCACGTAGCGGCGCGAAAAAAAAACATCCCAAAGTTCGAATCGTCAAGCCTGCGCTTACTCCTTGGTGAAAGGCACATGAATGACACTTCGGTGCAGGAAACTGCCAAACCCCTGCCGCTTGTGCTGGTTGTCGATGACCACGCAAGTCAACAACAGCTTTTCAAACTCCTGGCCGAACGGGTAGGCATAACGGCACACGTGGTCGGCAACGGTGAAGAAGCGCTGGAGTCGGTCGAGACATATCAATTCGACGCAATTCTCATGGATGTAATGATGCCCAAAATGGACGGGCTAGAGTGCACGAGGAAGATCAGGGAATTGGAAAAAAATACAGACCGCCACGTGCCAATAATTGGCGTCACAGCCTGCGTCATGCCTGGTGATCGCGAGAAGTGTTTGGCATCCGGAATGGACGACTATTTGGCAAAGCCCTTTACACTCGACGAATTTGCCGAGAAATTGAAAAAGTGGTTGGTCAAATCATAATTGAGTTGGTTTTCCTAACGAGCCGCCGCTGCTCTTAATGCCACCAAAAGCTCGGCGGCATCTTTCTTGTAGCCTGCTTTTGAGCCATTCGCTGCGAGCTGCTGGAGTACTCCGATCGCCTTTTGTTTCTCCGGATTGCTCGCATCAAGTTTTGATTGCGCTACAACCATGGCGGCCGCCAGCCGCACTCTTTCAGCTTGCTCGTTCATTGCCAGAGAGAGATAGTTCAAGCACGGGTCGCCGGGCTTCAAGTCCAAGCCGGCAGTGGCGTTGAAGATTTCTTGCACGGTGGTCTCGATGTTCTTGCCTGTTTGTTTGTCGCCGCTTTGAGTGATTTGCAATGCTTTCTTGAGCGCTTGCGCTCTATCCTCCGATGGCGTTCTGAGATCGGGTGTGGTGTTTCTCCACATAAGTGAGACTGAGTCTCGAAGGTCGGCAAGCATTCTTTCGGCGTCGGCGCGCACGCCTGGGAAGTTCGAGCTCTTCGCGAGGGCTTCTATGACAGGGAATACCATCCTGTGCTGCTGTTGTTTGAGTTGTTCGATCAACTCTTGTTGATACCATTCGCACTGGTTGCCCGGATTGCGCAAAAGCTCGATTTCGAGCGCCTTGGCCGTCACATTAGCGACGCGCTCTCTGGTCATGGCGAACAGCGGCGGTTTGAAAGTGCTGCCCAATGAACGCAACTGTTCTTCTTCCGCGTTGAGTTTGTCTGTGCGTGTAGATAGCGCTCTCCACCTGTCATACAGCTCGGTTTGCAGGCGCTGCTCCTGATTGGAATTGGGTTGACCTTGAACTTTTCCAAGCTTTTTCCATTGCTCGAAAAGTTGCTGTTTGAACATTCTTTCGTCCGCTGCATCAAGTTTGTCGCTGCGTTCGGCGAGCCGTTTCCAGCCCTTCAGAAGTTCATAACTCACCTGCGGAGTCATGTTTTGTTGGTAGTTGAGACCCATGCGGATGATGTGTGCAGTGAGATCGCGACCGCCGCTTCCAGGGGCCGCACACTCGGTTAAAGCGCGAGCTGCCATCTCTGCGTAATCGTGGTTGTATTGTCGTCTCCACGAATCGGCCACGCCTTGCTTGAATTTGTCGCCTTCGAATTTCAGCGTCAGCCCCGGCTCGCCCATGTAGTCGGGATGGTTGAGAATGTATGCCAGAGCCATTTTTGCCTTGTTGGCTTCTTCTCCGTCACCTCTGGCCAGTTCGGTCAGACTTTGCCATTGCGCCCAGCGAGCATCGCTTGCCTTGGAGATGATTTTGTATTCTTCATACGCTTCTGTTTCCTTGTGGCTCCAAAAGCGTGTGATCGGCAGTGTTCCTTGAGCCTTGGCGTTGGTGGCGCGCATGAAGTCATCGATTTGCATATTGGGGAAGTTGGCGCCCAACCACTCTAATGTTTTTGCGTCGCCCCAATCTTTCAGGTAGCTGTATTTCGCGGTGGATGCCGGATCGATCAGCTCTTTGAGCGTTTCTTCGAACATCTGTTTGTACTCGCGCGAATCAGGCTCGATGCGACGCGTGTTGAATTCGACATCTTTGAGCTGCTGCGCGACTTGCGGGTCCGTTTCTCTGTCGATGAGGTCGAGAATCGCCGACTTGAATTCGGCATCGTTGAGCCGCTGCAGCGCATAGACCGCTGCCGAGCGCACCCGCGCATCTTGCTCGCCGGCTTCAACTGTTTTTCCGCTGAGACTGTAGGTTGGAGCCGCAGTGATATATCTGTGCATGAGCGCGAGAGTGTTTGGATCTCTGGCGCCCAACTCTGCCAATCCCTGAATAGCAGCGGCGCGAATGTCCGGACTGTATTGTGCGTAGTCACGCGGGCGCGAGGGATCGAGCATGTCCTTATATTTTGTGGCGAGCTGTTGCACGAATGCGGCGCGCGACTTCGTGTCGCTTTCGGCAGAGTCGTACACCAGCGATTTCATGCGCTGCATAATGCCGGTCATCTGAGGCATTTGATCGACGCTATCGGGCACTCGCAAGAAGTCGATTGCCTTTTGTCTCAGTCTGTTAGCGGTTTCCGGGTCGTGTTGAGTGAGTTCTTTCATGCGAGCTGGAATTAGTTCTTGCATGACTTGCAAATTCATCGTGAAATTTTCGGCGCTGAAACAGTCCGCAATGGCGCGGCTGATGGCGACTTGCGTCGCTTTGTCATCTGGGTTTGCCATCATCGCCAGAGAAAGTGCCGCATTCATTTTGCGTCCGCGTTGCAATTCTTTGTCCGGGGCCCCTTCGTCGACCTTCAGATCTGCTGCGGTTTTCAGGTGTGCTGTGATTTGCGCAGCGAAAGTTCCTGCCGGTTGATTTTTCATCGCCTGCCAGGCTTGGTTGTAGGTAGTCAAAAGTGCACCGCGATCGGAAGCTTCTTTCTCCCTGAGCCCGTGCACCAATGCCGCGGCCATTGCGCGTACATCAGGATCTGCATCTCCTTTTGCTGTTTCCTCCAGAGTGCGCAAAATGTTTTGCGAGGAAAGTCCGAAACTTTTGCCCAGCGAACGGTCTTTCGCTTCGCTGGAGGGTTCGCCGTCGAGACCTGTCTCCTGGTGTCGTATGCCATCGACTATGGCTGCGAATCGCGAACTCATCGGATCCGTCAAAGCTCGCATTTTATCTGACTTGCTGCTCGTTGGACTGCTCAGCACATCTTGCAGAACACCGCCATATTGCTGGTGGGTGAGCGCGCCGATTCGAACCAGAGCATCTCCGGTAACAATGCCGCGATTGCCCAGTGTCTTCGATTCGAGATCTCGCTTTAAGCTCTCCACGGACTCTGCTGCCGACATGTGCGCTTCGACATCACGCGCTCTCATCGTTACCCATGTCGTCGTAGAGCCATGGTCGTTATAGACTTCATGTGCTCTGCTGTACTGTTCAACCTTGATAGGCGCTTTGGCGAGCTGTTCGCTGATGGAACCATCTTTGTCGCGGGACAAATAGAGTAGCGCCAGGTGCGACGCTGCCACCACATCGGCATCTTTTTCGGAAAGAATTTTCTCCGCCATCTCCCGCACTGTTTTTGGAAACTCCCTTCGCTTGAGGGGATCCATGAGATCGTGCACTTGCTGATCGCTCAGCTGGTAGGTCGACGAATTGATTTGCTCAGCGTAAGTATTTTCGATGCGCTGAATCTCTGCACCCGTGAAGGTTGTGTTGCGAAGCAGTTCTTGCCGATACTGAGCTCTTTGCTCATCGGTGGCGAGCGGACCCATCAAGCGTTTGGTACTGGCGAAAATTTCTTGCAGTTTCGCCTGGGTCTCTGGCTTTCTGCCATCCATGAGCGTTTCGGCCCAGTTGTCCAGCAATTGATGCGCGCCTTCCAGATTTCGCTTTACGGACGGGTCAAAACTGTTTTTCTCCGCTTGTTGCAAGCCGCGCCCATCACCGATTTGCATTTTTGCATCGCGCAAATGATCGCGATGTCCATTGGCGATTTGGTCGATGCCGTGGCTGAATTCGTTGTACAAAATCGGAGCAAAACTTGCCTCCACTGCCATAAATCCGTAGTTGGCAGCGGTGTGCGCTTGTTTTAGGTAGGGGATGCCAGCGAGGGCTTCAACACCTTCTGCGGCTTTTCGTCCGTGAATTAAGGTGTGAAGTTTTTCGGCGCCGGACATCTCTTGCGCGACTTTGGCGCCGCCTCTCGCCCAGCGCAGGCCGGAACCAGCAAGACCCGCGCTGATGTCGGCGAGGAAATATATTCCGCGTGCGGTGTTGACCGCACCGCCCCAGGACGTGTCACGAGCACCGGCATTGTTGAATATGCCTGCCACGCCGATGCCTACTCTGGCGACATTTTTTGTCAGCTCCCAGGCGACCTGCTTGGCAGTCAGCTTGAGAGCCACCTGTCCTGCAACTGCAGCCGTGCGAGCTGTGAGCGCCATTGCGCCCAATGCCATGGTCGGTGGAAGCGCGGTCAGCAGGTCGCCTCCGGCGATTGCCACCTTTTCGCCCACGTACCATGCCTTTTGGGTGGCTCTGGCCTCATCCGCATTTTTCGCCTTAACCATTCTGACTTTGTCGCCGTCCCTGATTGGCACCCAATCTTCCGGGCCGTATTCTTTTACGTCGACAGGCATCTTCTTGCCGACGTTCTGAACGCCGAAAGCGCGGATGTTTTGATATGCGTAAATCGGTGCGTGTTCGGCCTGAATCGTTTGTGTAATTCTGATATTGCCGTTTGGAAGTGTTTCAGTCGTGAAGTCATATCCGGTGAGATTGACTTCCTTGAGCGTCTCGCCAGGACCCGGCGGTTGACCTGGCCCGGCCATGCCCAGGAATTCATCGTTGGCGTTAAAGCGCCCTTTCCATCCGCCATTCCACTCCTGATCGCCGTACATCATAATGGCGTCCGGATTGCTCTCCACCTTGAAATACTCGACCATTGCTTGGTCGATTTCCGCGCCGTATTTGTCGAGCCACTGCCGCAAGCGCTCGATCTTTTGTTTGTTGGCAGGATTTTCCTGGCGCAAATCTTCAGGCAAGTCGAGTTTTATGCTTTCGATTTTGGCGCGGCCCAAAAGACTTCTGGTCGATGGATCGATAAGGTCTTGATCGGTCAGCGTCTGCCTTTTGCCGTCTACATTGACGGTGATGCTGGTCCCGGGCGGGAACTGAAGAGGAAAGTCTCTGTAATACGAGTCTTTGAAAAGACTCTGCATCGCCTCTACGTAATTGCGAGTGCGCATGGAGAGGTCAACCATTTCGCTGGCGGATGAGCGCCAGGCGTCCGGGTCAATTTCCCTGCCGTTAAGCCATTTTTCAGGCAAATTGTACTTTTCAATCTGGCCGATTAGAAAGTCGTCGCGAAATCTGTTGTGGGCGGATTTTATAGAATCGTGGCACTGTCCCAGCCAGGCGAAAGTGTTGTCGAGCCGCTCCAGCTCTTCGTCTGTGGGAACTCTATCGGTGGTCAAGCCGAGATCGAGCTTGTGTTGACCGGCCGACGCCATCGCTTTATATAACTCGGGAGTCAGCGCTCGCTGCTGCTGGTCCAGGGGCAATTTAAGCGGGCATCCGGGCGGAAGCGCCAGTTGGTAGCTGTCCATCGTGCGCACTGTATTCGGTACCGCTGCCTGCTCCAACCAATCGCGATATTGCTTGTAAGCCTTCGCCGTTTCCGGACCAAAGACGCCCTTATCCCTCTCTGCTTGTAGGGCGCGTTGTTGCTGTTGAAGACCGGCAACCCAGGCGCTGAATTCTTCTTGCCGCTTCTCCGCCGGGCCCGTCGGTTTGAACTCATTGAAAATAGAATTCAGCTCGATCAGTGTTCTTTGCAAATAGTCATTTCTATCCAGTGCTTCCGGATTGGAAATTCTCTCGAGCTTTGCTTCTGGCGGGTCTGCTGCTTCAGCAAGCTCATCATCTGCGTCGCGAAAAGTTTCCTCAGAATCTGCATCGGAATTATTTCCGGCATCTAGCGGCTTATTGACGTTTTCGTCTACAGGCGGTTCTTCGGGCTTTTTGCGAGCTGGTTGTTGCTCAGTCATTTTCTAAAAACTCCAATTCTGTGGTGGTCGGATGGAGTAGGGTGTGGTCAGTTAGCTGCAAAGTACGGGTGAAACTTTTTCCAGGCGGCTTAAAAGCCGAGTCGCTTGAGCGCTCGTGTTCTTGTCCTCAACGGCTTTCTCGAGCCGTCGAAGTGTGTTTGCGCTCATTTCTATAAATGCGCAAGTGGCGTGAGACGAACTGGCGGAACTGTTTTCTGCTGTGCGCGAGGTGTGTGTTTCTGCGTGCATTACAGCAGCATGGGCTGCCGTAAGACTGACAAGAGAATCGCTGGAATTCAGCGCTTCCATCAGTTTTTCCAATCGTGGATCGTTGCCGTCTTCAATCAAATTTTCTTTCAATGAATAGACTATGATCTGCCCTTTTTCGAGGCTGCTTAGTTGAGAGTCGCTCACTCGCTCGAGCATGGCTGCCCGCATTTGTGCCGAAGATACCAAATCCGGTGCGGTCTCGTTCCAGATTTTATCCGGCGTCAGGCTCAGTGATTCCAGGGCAAGGCGCGCATGTTTGCGCGTTGCACGAAGACCTTCTCTCATTTGAAGCGCTTCCAGAACCGGGTAAATTTCTGGGTGTGGATAGCGGACTATCCTGTCGATGAGTGATATCAAAATGCCTTCATTGATATCATTTGTGAAACGCGACAGCTCCAGAAGAAGCGCATTTTTCAGCGCCGAAGAACAAGCTTCGAGCGACGGGCGGTCGGTAGAGGCGGTAATTGCGTCGAAGGTGAGCAGTGCCTTTTGACGCAGGTCGAAGCTGAGAGTTGGAGCGCCGCCAAGCGCACTGAAAACGTGCCCAGCAACTTGCTTTACGAAGAGACCGGCTGACGCCAATTCGTAAAGTATGTCGACTGCCCTCTCTTTTGCCCACGGTCTAAGCTCTTTGATAAGAGGATGACCATCGGCAATGATCAGATGCCCGAGAAATTCTCTGGACATATGGCCTTCGAAGTCCGCTTCTCGAGCCCCCTGCGCCAGGGTTTCAAACTGCCCGCGGGCCAGTTCCAAAACCGGTGCGTCTGCAATGGGGCGTGTGAAAAATGCGCCTTGCAAGTGCGTTTCAATCCGCTCCCTGTCATCGGCCGACTTTATGGCATTCAGTTGTGCCGCTTGCTCGAAAGCCAGGTCGAGGATGTTTTTACACAGTTTTTGAACATGCAGGCTCGGATATTTTTCTGCAATCCACTGCAACAGAGCGCTTTGCTCTGGCTGCGCTGGAAGGTGTTCTTGCTGTGGGGATGCCGGCTCTGTCATTTTGTAGAAACTTGCCAAATTCGGACTGCTCTTATATCAATTCCCGACTTGCCCCTCTAAACCACAGTGAAATGCTGGAAAATAAGCTTTCAACTGCGTTTTGGGCAATGATCTAAGCGTGTCAACGGCACAGTGTCCGTTAATAACGTGTCGGATGTGGTCGTGAGGGGTGATTGGACGAAAAGCGGGTGTGTCGTCCGAGTTAAATCATAGGCTTTCTTTATTTCAGTTTTATTGCAATCCGGCGCCTTGCCGGTTTTTTCAAAGAAAAACGCCCGCAAATTCGATGCGGGCGTTAGATTCTTTGGTAAAAGACACTTCAAGGCTGGATAGAAGTGTCCTTGCCATCAACCATAGGGCGCATTTGTTGCATTTTGATTGCAGGCATCTAGTTCGGACTGCAGGTACCCAGGTAAGTTCGCAATCCTATTAGTTCGTCATCCCGTTAGCTCGCCATCCCGTTAGTTTGCCGTATAACCAAGCGCTCTGGCAATGCCGATGTCTCTTGCTGCAAGTTCGTATTTGCCCAGGATTCTATAGGTTTTTCCCCGATCGGCATAAACCGAGGCAAAGCGCGGATCGATGCTGATTGATTTGGTGAAACACGGGATCGCCTGTGCGTATTTCGAGAGGTAGAAATAAACCGAACCCAGATTTCGCCAGGCATCCTTGTCTTTTGGATCGAGCATAGTCGCTTTCAGAAAATCGGCTTGCGCTTGAGGATACTTTTCTAGAGCCGCATAGCAAGCGCCTCTATTCACGTAGGCAGAGGCGAACTTGGGATTGAACGAAATGGCTTTGGTGGCGTCGGCGATACCGTAATTATATTGCTCGTTAAGCATGTACAAGCATGAGCGCTGAGAATAAAGAGCAGCGTTCTTCGGCTCGATGGAGAGCCCTTTCATGCAGTCACGCAGTGCTTCTGCCGAGCGTTTCATCGGTATCAATTTGCTGATTCTGAAGACATACGATGCGGCTTTGTTTGGTTCTAACTCGACGACTTTGTTGGCGTCGTAGAGCGCATCGGAATAGCGCGTCAGAAGAAAGAACAACTCGCTGCGCATTTTATACGCGTCCGCTGAATTGGGATTCTCTCTGATGTATTTGCTGAGGATGTCTACTGATTTGTCCCATTGCAGGCGATTGGCGTAAAGCTGCGCAAAGCTCATGTAGACGTCGAAATACTTGGGCGACAGCTCGATTGCTTTCTTGAAATCGTTGACCGGTTTGTCATTTTTCTGATTAGCTAAAAGTTGTCCGCGAATGTAATAGGCAAGACCGGATTCGGGATCGTTGGACACCGCTATATCGGCGTCTTTGAGCGCTTGCGGCAATTGTTTTTGTTGCGCGAAGGCAATGGCGCGCACACCGTAGGCCAGACTTTGCTTTGGATCAAGAGTGATGCTTCGACCGGTGTTGACTATGGTTTGTGTGTAGTCTTTGTTTTTATTGTCTATCTGTCCCTGACGCGCATAGGCGCTTGCCAGCTTGGGATTGAGCTTGAGTGCGAGGTCTAGATCGACTTTTGCTTTATTGTAATTTCCTAGAAACAGATAACAGGCAGCGCGGCTGGAGAGCAATTCGGGCTGATTCGGGTCTTTCTTCAGAGCGATGTTGAAGTGGTTGAGGGCGGATTTGAAATCGCCCTTGCGCAAGAGCTCATTGCCTAGCTGACCAGGATCATCGCTATTTTTATCCGCGTCTTTGGGGGCGTCGGCGGTTTCGACTTGCGAAGCGGGCAGCGGTCCGGCTGCCGGTTCATCCACTCCCTGTGCTCGTTTTTCATCGGCAAGAGCTTTGTCCGTTTCACCTGACTCTCTGTAGGCGCGCGCACGACCGGCCAAGGCGCGGGCGTTGCGCGGATCTTTGTCGAGGCAGTTAGTGAATGTCTCGATCGCCGAAAAATACAGCTTGTCCTCTAACTGCTTTGTCGCCAGTGAGAGCATCTCGTCGAGCGACATTTCCGTTGCCTGGTCCGCAGTCTCGACTATTTTTGCCTTGGGCGTATTTTCAGGCGCGGCTGATGCGGCGAGAAACCATCCACACAGGATTGGGACCAGAACAGCGCAGGCCGCAGCTCTGAAGGTTGAGCGTCCCAACTTTTGAAACGTTTGAGAGGGCTGGTTTTGCGAGTTTTGAGAATCAATTTGCGGTCCAAAACTTCGGCTGGCAAATTTCATGATGGACTCCTCGGAAATGCAGGCGCAGTTCCAGAAAAGGGGTTGGTCTCAAGTGTGTGAGGGGGATGGTCCTTAAGTTGCGACCATCATATGCGCATCGCTTGACAACCGCCTGCAATTTCAACAAGGCTTAAGATCTGCGCCGCGAAAGTCCATTTTTGCTGGTGCAAAATCAGTGTCTCTTATACAGACGCTGTTTCATTTGCGCAAAATCTTGTCCATCGTTTTACCTTTCGCCAATTCGTCGATCAGCTTATCGAGATAACGAATTTCTTTCATCAAAGGATCTTCGATTTCTTCAATTCGCACACCGCAAATAATTCCCTTGATCATTGTGCGTGCTGGGTTTAGACGGGATGTATCTGCCATGAAATTCTCGAAGTCCGTCTTCTTCTCAATGTGAGCTTCTAGCTCTTTCTGGCTGAATCCGGTGAACCAACGGATGATCTCATCCACTTCTTCTTTCGTGCGACCCTTTCTTTCAGCTTTGGCTATGTAGTGAGGATAAACAGTCGCGAAAGGCATCGTGAAGATGCGATGTTTGGTCGTGCCCGTTTTTTTACTTTGCACACTCTGCTTTTTCATAGCGCCCTCTTCACTCCGTTTTGCCAAGTCGCCTATTTACGCTCTTGCCCCTTCACCCTTGCTGCTGCATCAGCCCGTTTTTCCTTGCCTACTAACATGCCCATCGGTAGCCTATTTCAAGGCGTCACTGTTACTTGCTGTAGTATCGACCATGGTTGAAGTTAGGGTTTACCAGTGGGGCTGGTAAAAAACTGCGATTTTTACCAACCACACTGGTATTTGGTGCTGATTGGGCGCAAAACGGACTCAAGTGGCGCGAGTAATACTATAGAATGTAGCATTGAGCGGGCAAAAAAAGCTGGTGGAAGAGGGGATTAGCCTCAACCACCAGCAACAGTGTGATTACCGGGCGTGGCGGACATGCCAGGCAGGTCTTACGACCGCCCAACATGTCGCGACCACCGGCGTGACCAGCTTACTTACGCGCGATGCGCGTGCCGACGAAAGCGCCGCCGCCCAGAACGAGCGCGTTGACCACGACGCCGATCAGCAGGCCCAGCCCGATGGCCAGACCGCCGCCCAGAACAACGTTCAGGACGAGCGAAAGGACGATGTAGCCGACACCGGTCAGGAGGCTCGAGACGAAGGTCGCCTCGCGCTTCAGGTGGACGACGCCGAAAAGAATGCCGAAAGTCACGCCGGTAAAGACCGACTGAATCAGCAGCGGCAGCCAGGCGCCCAGGGCGGCCGGTCCGAAGAACACGACGGCCAGGAGCATGCTGACGACGAACATGGTGGTCGCGGAGCCGGCGGCGCCGCGGGTGAAGAGTCCTAAGAACTTCATGGTTGTCTCCAATGCGTTTCTATGTCGTGAGGCAGCGTGCCTCCGACTCGTTGATAACAAGTGAAAGAGGGCACCAAGAGCGGTGCCCTCTTTCGACGATGCGCTCGGACAGTCTGCTAGGACGCGGACGATGTCGACGTCTTAATTGCAGACGGCGTCTGCGTCTTAGACGCAGACTGTGTCGGCGAGCGCCGCTTCAGCAGCTTCGAGCAATTTCTTGCTCTGCTTGTACTGGCGCAGCTTGAGCGCCTCAGCGGCCTTCTCCAGGGCGGCGACAACTTCGCCGGCGTCGCACTCGTCAAAGTGCGGGTCGACCTTGCCGGGCGACTCGACATTGTGCTTGAGCCACTGCGCGGCACGCCGGCAGTAGAGCTCAGCCTTGTCCCAGTCGGACAGCTTGGAGGAGAAGAACCAGGTCAGGCTGCAATCGGCGTTGCTGGCAGCGGTGGAAGCCAGTGCCAGTCGATCGCAGATGCCGGGCAGCGCTTCTTCCGAGTTGCGGTCCAGCTGCACCGAGAAGCTGAGGATGTCGAACAGATTGTCCAGAACACCATCGAGCTTTTCGGCTGACGTCACGTACTGCTCGGTCGCCATGACGCGATTGAGACGGTTCGTGAGCTGCCCGGTGTAGCCGGTGATGACGGTAGCCATCGCCTTCTCGCCGGAGTTGGCGGGATACTTCTCGGAAAGAGCAGCCGCGCAGCGGGTGATGATGCCGGCCAGCTCGGTGTGCTGCTTCAGAACATTGCCGGTACGCAGTGCAAGAGTGATGCCTTTGGTGGCGCAGGCGGTGATCAACCGGGCGTAGCCTTCACGATGCGACTGAATCGCTTCGTTGTTGCCTTCAGTGAGACTGTCGGCTTGCTTCAACCAGTTGACGCACTCAGCGAAATCGCTGGAGGCGAACGCCTGTGAAAACTTGCCCATGGCAAGCATGAACATCTGGGGTGCCGGATCCGGGCGGATTTCGGCGGCGGGGCCGTCGTTAGCGGCTCCGTTAACCTCAGGAGTTTCGCTCATAGTCGTATTCCTCTTTGGTTCGTTGAACACTGAGCAATTCTCGAAAAACGGCCTTTCTTGCTCACTTCGAAATGAAGCGGAAGATTGAAAACGTTAATCGGGGACTGCTCTCTGAGGTGGGTAGAGAAATTGAGCTGAAGAAAAAATATGCAAGAAGCTCAATGACGCTAACAAAAGAGAAGAGCCTGTTTAAAGCTCATGAAACGAAAATTACCCGAAAAGCGGGCCAGTTTTGCTTCTTGGCAACCGGATTACGCAAGCTGGCCCACCACGCGTGGTGGCATTGTGAAAACAGTTCGCGAAGTGCTCGCGAAGTTCTCGTGCAGTTCGCAAACACCTCGCGAGCACTCCAAAAAAATGAGCGCGCTTCAATCTTGTCAGAGTTGCGCTAGCCGAATTGCATTACATATTGCCAATAAAGCAGGCCGTCGGGTCATGTTGAAGTGCTTCTCATAAATACTCGTTGAGAATTCAAGACCCTTATTAGTAGCCTAAATCGTCTATTTCTTTCATCCCACTTTCTGGAGACTACTTCCGAACCAAAACGTTCACCCAGTAAGCTCTTCTAAAAGCTGAATACCTTGCCGTGTCGGAAGAACATTCCGGCATGGGTCTCAACTCCACCGTCCCCTCAAGACCCTCACTCCAAGCTAATTTGCCGGATGTTCACTTGAAGGCGCAGGCACGAAAGTGATGTGTCCCTGTTCATCTTGCTCTTGGTGAGGTTCTTGCATAACCCGCGCGAGGCGCGCATTGAAGCTTTCTCATCAGGCTGAAATGTGTTTTCTCGCGCACCTGTGGGAGTTCTCTATGCTAAACAAACTGCCCGGGTGGCTCAGAAAAGCTCTGCCCACTCTCATTTTGCTGGCACTGGTCGTCGTGGCATCGTTCACGAACTGGCTGCCTGCCGGCTTGCATCAGAGTATCCTCGACTCTCTCAAAGACTACGGCGCCAAGCTTGTGCCACTGGTCGGCGATTTGCTCGTGTGCGCGCTGTTCCTCAGCATCGCTCACTTGCTCTATTCGCCCCTGGCCAACGGCGTCTGTAGAGCGCTTGCTAAGACCGGCGCGAGTAATCGCGGCAAAGTGCTGGTTCAGCGTTCCCTGCAGTACATCTACTGGGGCCTGGCCATCTTCATCGCCGCGACACTGATCGCGCCCGATCTGCTCGGCAAGCTCTTTCTCGGTGTCAGTCTTTTCGGCGCCGCTCTGGCTCTTGCTCTGCAAGGCATGATGAAGGAGCTGATTAGCGGCGCCCTCTTGCAGTTGATGCCGAAATTCGAAGTGGGCAACTACATCGAAGTTGTCGGCATCGCTGACGCCAAGGGAAAAGTCGTCGATATTGATACGCTGTCCACGAAGGTCGAGTCGCCTTCCGGACCGATCATCATCCCCAACTCGAAGATCTGGGAAAACCCGGTGAAGATTGTGCCTCCGCCTCCTCCACCGAAGTCTCCCCTCATTCTTCCCGAGGGATTCAAACGCAAGGCGCCTGACGCCTAGCGTTTTTCGTAACTGTTTCATTCACGAATTCTCGAGAGTCGCCGCTGCTGCAATTTCGCGGCAGGCGACCTCGGGACAGACCATGAAAAAGAGGTCCAAACATGAAGTTCAACACCACCAAGCGTGCATTCGCTCAGGTCGATACAGCAGCTCTTCTGGTGCCGTCCTTCCAGGGCGAATCGGAAACCGGACTCTGCAATCTCATCAGCACCGCCGGTGATGGCGCCATCACCAATCAGGCGACGCTGGAGAAGTTCACGGGTGCAGTCGGGCAGACGCTCCTGCACTATCCCCACAAGTCGCTGGCCGCCAAGCGCGTCATTCTCTTCGGCGTCGGCGAGCGCTCCAAGCTCACCGTGGCGTCCCTGCGCAAGGCGATGACGGCTGCCTTCAAGGCTGCCCGCGCCGCCAAGATCAACGAAGTGACCGTCGCCGACGCGTCCCTGTCCGGCACCAAGGTGAGCGCCGCTCAGTACGCTGAGCTGGCTGCCACCGTCTCGGGTCTCATCGACTACGAGATCAACCACAACAAGACCGAAGGCGTGCTCGGCTATGCCCCGCGCCCCGGTCTGGAAGAGCTGCGCCTGCTCTCCACGGGCAACGTCAGCTCGAAGGTCCGCAAGGGTCTGGCCAAGGGGCGTGCCATCGCCGAGGCCGTCAACCTGGCGCGCGACCTGTCCAACCTGCCGGCCGGCGAACTGACGCCGACCGCCTTCGTCGAAGAGGCCAAGCGCATCGCCGACGAATCGGGCGGACTCATCTCCTGCAAGGTGATGAATCCGGACGACCTGGCGGTGCTCGGCGCCAACGGCATCATCAATGTCGGCAAGGGCTCCGACGAGCCGTATTACATGGTCGAGCTGGTTTACACGCCGCCGACCGGTGCCACCAAGGACGTGCTCGGCT
The DNA here is from genome assembly GCA_013997645.1 of Cyanobacteria bacterium PR.3.49. Lineage (GTDB taxonomy): Bacteria > Cyanobacteriota > Vampirovibrionia > Obscuribacterales > Obscuribacteraceae > QKMZ01. The sequence goes on along the minus strand of PNKB01000004.1, from coordinate 33,534 downwards.
ACGTCGGCAAGGCCGTCACCTTCGACTCGGGCGGCTACGACCTCAAGCCTGCCGACGGCATGCGCCACATGAAGCGCGACATGTCGGGCGGCGGCGCGGTGCTGTCCGCACTGCAGGCGATCGCCAACCTGCGCCTGCCCATCTCGGTCAAGGCCTACATGGCTCCGGTCGAGAACATGGTGTCGGGGCGCGCCTTCAAGCCGGGCGACCGCATCCGCATGCTGAGCGGCATCACGGTGGAGGTGGACAACACCGACGCCGAAGGTCGACTCACCCTGGGTGACATGATCACCTACGCGCGCCGCGCCGGTGTCACGCACATCGTCGACGTCGCCACTCTGACCGGCGCCATCCGCCAGGTCAACTCCGACGTCGCGGCCGGTCTTTTCAGCAACAACGACGCTTTCGCAAAGCGTCTGAAGGCTGCCGGAGAGCGTGTCGGCGAGCAGTACGAGGTCCTGACCATGTGGCCGGAGCTTCGTGACAATAACAAGGCGGAGATGTCCGACCTGAAGAACACGGGCGGTCCTGCCGGTGCGGGCGCCACGACGGCGGCCTGGTTCGTGCGGCAGTTCGCCGGCGAAGAGACGCCGTGGATCCACCTGGACATCGCGTCCGTCGCTTTCCGCGACCGCGAGTTCGGGGTCGACCCCAAGGGTTCGACAGGGTTCTCGGTGCAGACCCTGGTCGAGCTGGCCGGCGAGTTCGCCAAGGGCAGCAAGCCTGCCTGATAGCGGGCAATCAGTGAGCTGAGCAAAGTCGGGGGAGCGCCTCAGGGCCTCCCCCGGCGATGCCGATTGCTGTGCAAATTCATCTGCAAGTGAATCTGGTAGAGTATTCGGTTATGAATACTCGACTGAAAAAACTGCAGCAAGCGCTTGTAAAGCACAAAGTTGACGCACTTCTCGTGCGCGTCAATGAAGGCGACAATCAGAACGTGCTCTACCTGAGCGGGTTCGGCGGCACCACCGCTGTACTCGTAATCACGAAAAAGCAAGCGTTCATCGTCACCGATGCCCGCTATTACACGCGCGCCGTCGCCGAGGCCAAGGACTACAAACTCGTCAAGGTCATCCGCGGCAAGAAAATCACCGACCACATCAACGAAGCTCTGGCTCTGGCAAAGCTCACCAAGACAAGCCGCATCGGCTTTGAGGCTGCGCATGTGCCGGTGTCCATTGCCGAAATTTGGAAACGCGAGCTGAAGGGCAAAATGGTGCCCACGCAGCACGTGGTGGAGCGCTTCAGGCAATACAAAGATGCTGGAGAAATCGAGCTTCTGCGCAAAGCCTGCCGCATCACCAGCAAGGTCTACAACGAAGTGGCGGAAATCATTCGCCCGGGCATGACCGAGAATGAGGTGGCTTTCGAGCTGGACATGCGGCTGAGACGCTACGGCGCCGTGGCCAATAGTTTTGCCTCGATTGTCGCGGCCGGACCCAATTCGGCCATTCCGCACCATGCCACAGGCAATCGCAAATTGCGTGCCGGAGAGCCCGTCATCATGGATTTCGGCGGCTTGTTTCCCGGCGGCTATTGCTCGGACATAACGCGCACAGCGTTCGTGCCCGGCAAGCAGCCGAGCAAGCGCATTCAAGAAATCTACGACATCGTTCTCAAGGCTAATCAGGCAGCACGCCGCGGTCTTAAACCCGGCATCACCTACAGACAATTCGACAAGATTGCCCGCGACTACATCAACGAGAGCGGTTACGGGCAGTACTTCACGCATGGTCTCGGGCACAGCCTCGGGCTGGTTGCTCACGACCCATACGATTACGAACACGACGCATTCGATGTCGGCACCGTTGTTACAGACGAGCCGGGCATCTACATCGACGGGTTCGGCGGCGTGCGCATCGAAGACGATCTGGTGGTGACGGCAAAAGGCAACGACCGCCTCACCAATGCACCATACTGGAAGTTCTGAACAGACTGCCGTGAGCGCCGACGCGCGGTGCGGCATACCCTAAGTACTCCCAAGGGTAGAATAAGTACAGCCAAGCGGGTGCAGACGATGCCTGAAGATGCCAGCCTTTCACTTCTCACGCCGGTTCCGGAAGAGAAGCTGCAGGCGTGGTTGAAAGAGTTCTACGGCAAGAAAGTGGAGATTGAGGAGCGAGAGCTGCTCCGTCACCGCGATCTCAGTTATGTCGAACGCCTGAAAGTTCGCGATGCCCTGCCGGCGTCGCTCATCTACAAGCAGGTGCTCCCGCCCTGGGACATCGAACAGGATTTGCACGAGCGGATTCTCATTCCCAGCATCACCAATTCTGCGCAACTCTACATGAGCGCGCATTACGGTGAAGTGACGGCGATGTTTCTCGAGGACCTCGGCAACATTCAGGTGAAAGATGTCGCCACCAAGGAGATTGCTCAGCGGCTTGGCGAAGACCTCGCCAAAATGCATCGCTCCTACTGCTATCGCACGGACGAGCTGGTGCACATGAACATCCTCAGCACGCTCCTGCCCATCGACTACGTAGAGTTCAGCGCGAAGCTGACGCGCAAGCTTTCCGGGTGGAAGCTGGCCAGCAAGTCTCAAGCCAAAAGCTTGAAGACGCTCGCGGCCACGCTCGCGCCCAGGCTTGCTGGAGAGCCATTCTCCCTGGTTCACGGTGATCTCTACGCAGAAAACATCATCAAGCGCCAAGAGCGCTTGTTCATCATCGACTGGTCGTGGTTCACCATGCTTGGTGTGCCGCTGATGGACCTCGCCACAGTGACGATGAACCACCCTAAAAATGGTGCGCTCAGTCGTTATTGCGAGGAAATCATCGATGCGTACTGCTTCGAGGCCGGTCGCGATGCACAGGATGTGCGAAGAGTTTTGCCGCACGCCGAAACCTTGAGCCGCCTGTTGTTCCTCAACTGGCTGGTGGAAAGGCGTTCGCGCGGCATTATGGGGACGACGGTCGGTCCGGTGGACAGGCTGATCGCTTCCATTGTCGACGAGCTGATCGAAAGGCTCGCGGCAATTCCTGCTTAAGTTCTCAATCTGAAATCTGAATTCCCTTCCTGCATTCCGTCGGATGGGATTTCGTTCTAACTGTCAAAACGAGCGCTATCAGCGCTTGAAAGGAGACTCATATGGACGGACATGATGGTGGTTTTGACGCCGCTGATGTCGATGGCGGAATGGGATCCCATTCCGGTCACGACTCATACGGCAGTCCGAATGCCGGTGGTGCCGGGCACAGCAGCTTCGAAGCGCTCAGTGTCGGCTACAGCCACGAGCGTGGACACCACGGTTATTTCAGTGGCTTCGGCATCATGGCTCACGGTCATCACTGCGGCGACAGGCCCGGTGGTGCATCACACGCGTCGCACAGCCACGCCGGACCGTCGCAGAGCCGCACCACTTCGGACCGCTGTGACGTGGCTCCGGCTGCGCCCAGCTATCACGGCGAGCGGCGCATGTTTGTCGCGCACGTTATCGCTCACAACAAGGTGGATATCGTCAGCAAGCTGGCGCAAATCGCCCGGAAATACGACACGATCAGGCTCGACACGTTCCGCCCTTCGATGAACGGCGAGAACCGGCTCGAGTACTTCCTCGCCGACGACCAGCCCTGGTTGCCGCCGTACGACGTCGAGAACTCGCCTCCTGCAGGCTGGTATCCCGGCGCCACCGGCACGACGCGTTTCGTCAAGCAAATCTGGCAGGTCGGCAAGCGTCCCAGCCTCTTCGACCAGGGTCTGGTCGCCGGTCTCAGAGCCATTCGCAAGCACGACTGGGTGAAGGACCCCGAGTACGATAACGAGGCGAAGACTTACTTCGAAATCGGCATCGTCACCTGGAACTACCACGAGACGGGCGACCACGACACCTTGATCACGATCAAGATCGTGTCTCAGCTGGTCTGGCAGCGCTACTTCGGTCAGTACGGCTACAAGAAGGTGCCTTTCCAGAAGCACCAGGCAGCGGCGACCAAGATCATCCAGGAACTCCTGGAAGCTCTCAAGGGCGCCACTCCCACCGAGCAGCAGGCGACCTTGCGTAAGTTCTATGTAGGCAGCCGCAATGTTCCTGCGCCGGAGCCGCAGCCGCCTGCGACTCCCGTGCCGCCGACCACTCCCACGCCGCCCACCAACCCGTCTCCTGTGGACGGCTGTCCGCCGGTTCCGGAGGGCGAAGTGCCGGGCTCGGGTTCTGACCTCGGCAAAGTGATTGCCGGCTCCGCCACAGGCACGCCGGGCGTCGCCCCGCTGCAGAAGGTGAATGTCGTCGTCACCCTTCCGAAGTAGCTTTCGTCGTCGCTTGCAGTTGTTTGATGGAGGGGTGCCCGGCATGCGCGAAAGCGTGTTGCTTGGGTGCCCCTTCATCTGCACCGCAATACTTTGTTAGGGCTTCTCAAAAGCCTGGAATATGTCCTTCAGTGGGTGAGCTAAACCTCCTCACTGAAGGAATATTTTTTTGCTCGAGGTTGTCAAGAGGGTGGCGGTTTTTAGTCTTGAGAGTTTTTTGAAAACGCAGGTCGGTGATGATACCGCCGTATTTCCGGTGCTTGATTTTTCGGACCTGGAGCAAACCGATTCGCTTGCAGAACGCAGCGATCTCGAATGGCTGGCTACGAACGGACTGGGCTCTTATGCCAGTCAGACTGTCACCAATGCCAATACGCGTCGCTATCACGGTTTGTTTGTTTTGGCGCAGCAACCGCCCGTGCAAAGAAGGGTTTTGCTGGCACGCCTGGATGAAATTGTCGCAGCAGAAGATGGAGAGAAAATCGAGCTGGCCACCTGCTATTGGAAGGACGGCGCGGTAGCCCCGCATGGTTACGAGCGATTGAAGGCTTTCTCACATTTGCCTGTCCCTACCTGGCAGTATGAAGTCTTCGGCGGCGTCTTAATCAAACAATTGATGCTGATTCACGGTGAACAGCGCGTCCTGATTGGTTATACCTGGCAGCCTGGTCTTGAAAGTCCGGAGGAAATTTCCATCAAAGTGTCTATTCTTGCCACGGATAGAGATTTCCACGGCGAGACGCAGGGTCGCAATGATTGGAAATTCGAGCAACATCTCCTGGGCAACGCTGTTTCCATTCAAGCGCATGACGAGGCCGTAAAATGGTTTCTCAATTATTCTTCCGGCACTTATCGCGAGCAACCTGATTGGTACTGGGGTTATAACTGGCCGGCTGAATGGGAAAGAGGGCTTGCCGACAGCGAAGACCTTTATCGCACTGGTGTGGTGGAAACATCTCTGTCGAAAGGAAAATCGTTTTTGCTCAGCGCCGGCTTGGAAAACGCCGGCAGCGACCTGGATATGAACGAAGCTGTCAGAAACGAATGGGCGCGATTGTGTGAATTGATTACCCAGGCGCGCGCTGAAGGACAGGTGGCGGAGCAGCTTCTTATTGCCTCGGATCAATTTGTCGTGACGCGCAGTTCGACGGAAAGTGAGTCGATTATTGCCGGATATCACTGGTTTAGCGATTGGGGGCGTGATGCCATGATCAGCTTGCCCGGGCTTTTGATAGAAACCGGCAGGCACGCGGAAGCGCGCAGCGTTCTTTCCACTTTTGGGAAGAACATGAAAAATGGCATGCTGCCGAATTATTTTCCGGATGCAGGACAATCACCTGAATACAACACAATGGACGCCACGCTCTGGTGGGCTTTTGCGCTTGACGAATATTACCGAAATACGGGCGATGTGCCCTTCCTTTTAGAACAAGTTCCGCTGCTCGATAAAGTCGTAATTGCCCATTTGCAGGGCACTGAATACGGTATCAAAGTCGATCCAGTGGATGGACTGCTGTCCGGAGGCGAGCCCCATATTCAGTTGACCTGGATGGATGCGAAGTGCGGCAACCTGGTCGTCACTCCGCGGCATGGAAAGCCGGTGGAGATCAACGCGCTCTGGTTCAATTTCTTGAAAACGCTCGAACTTTTGCACACTACTTTAGGCTCGGCAGTGCTAGGCTCCGAAGGCGCAGAATATGACCTGCACATGGGTTTATCCATTCGTTATGCGGATATGGCGGAAAAGGCTCGCGTTGGTTTTGCAGCGTTCTGGAATGAAGAAGCCGGCTGTTTGTTTGATGTGATCGGCAACGACGGTTTTGTCGATCCGGCCATCCGACCCAATCAAATTTTTGCCGTCAGTCTGCCTTTTAAGGTAATCAGCCCGGAGCAGGCATCGCGTGTGCTCACGGCAGTAGAAGATCATTTGTTGACCGATTTCGGCTTGCGCACGCTTTCTCCAAAAGATCCCGCCTATCAGGGCATCTACGGTGGCACGATGGATGCAGCCGATCAGTATCAACGCGACCAAACTTATCATCAAGGCACAGCCTGGCCATTTCTTCTCGGTCACTGGGTAGATGCACGCGTTGCCGTGCACGGGCAGCACAAGGGCAATTTCGAATTTATCGCAGAGCACATGCTGCCCTTGATTCAGCACATGAACGAGGAAGCGTGCATCGGTTCGATATCAGAAATTTTCGATGGCGATGAACCGCATCGTCCGATGGGCTGCATTGCTCAAGCCTGGTCGGTGGCGGAGCTTACTCGTGTCGTTTTGAAATACCCTCAATTGAGAGAACTTTTGGAAGCGGGTGTGGCACCGCCAGCGGTGGCAGTATGATCGATGATGAAGACGAGCGTTTAAAGCCGCTAACGGGGTCTTCGAGATCCTCCGGCGGCGGGTATCCTCCTCGACGAACGGCTCTGGGAACGGGTGACGGAAGTGGTTTTAATTACGTGCGCGGAGACAAGTTGAAATGCCGTGTGATTGGCCGGCGCCCGGGCGGCTTCGAAATTCTCATTGTTGCTGACGACATAACAGGTTTTTTGAAGAGCGACCAGAAGAGAAATATCGGCGATGAGTTTTTCGCTCAATTCGATGGGTGGCAGGACCGTAGAAGGTGATTATGTATGCGAAGTAGACAATTAAGCGGCCCATTTTTTGCAGTCTTCATAGCCTCGATAATCTCCGTATCGGCGCCCGCTTCGGCTGCCGACAAAGTTGGGACTTATACTGATTGGGGAGTCGACGAGTACGAGTTTTTTGGTTTGACGAAAAACGAGGTCGAGAAAAAATTCAAAGGAAAGTTGTGTTTTCATGCCGGTTTTGAACGCGTTCATTTTCAGAGCGGTTCAGGTTTGAATTACCTGGGTCCGACATTTTGTTTGCATTTTAAAGATGGCAAAGTAGCCTCCGTGCAAGGGATTTTCGAAGGTTGCAGAGATAATTTTTATCGCCCGCTCCTCACGAGCAAAGAAGCGGCGTTGAAATATGCCATTGCCGGGCTCTCGGAATCAAAAGACGGACGAGCCATGTGGAAACTTGGCGAGGCGAAAAAGATTTTGGCGGCGCTCAAGCCAGCTCAGTAGTTGAAACTTTTTCCCCGTAATACTAAACGGGATAGTAAAATTGGGAATAAACGAAGGGGCGCAGAGAGGAATGCGAGATCCCTCAATGCGCCCTTCGTTAGACTGCTTGCGCTACGGCCGGCGGTAGCGGCGAATGATGTCGGCGATGCGGCCGACCTTGTCTTCGCGCTGCATGTAAGTCCCCACCGTGATCAGCGCCTTGAACTCGGTCTCGCGCTCCATCTCGGGCAGCAGCGCTTCGATCTTCGGGCAGCCCTGACAGAGCAGCCTGAGGTCGTCGCCCGGGAAGTTGCCGATCAGCCAGGCGACCTGGTCGATCTCCATGGGAGTGCCGGTGGCGTCGATGTCTTTCAAAGCCTCAGTCAAAGTCTCGCGAATCATGTTCGTCTCGTCTCCGGCAGCGGTCTTTGCTGCCCGTTATACCGACGTTGTTGGTTGTGCGCCTGGAAGGCGCGTTAGTCGAACGCAGGCAGAGTCTGCGTCAAGTCGAGGACGAGGACGCCCACTGCGCGAAAACGCGGCAATGAGTCGAACGCATCCGCCGGCAGTTCATGCGGTTTTGGAGAATCCGCACCCCACAAGGACTGAACCATGCAGAGCTTGAGTTTCCACTCGTCGGTGGCAGCGAACGCATCGATGCCGAACAGCATTTGCCGCTCGAGACCGGTGCCAGAGACGAAGATGGGATCAAGCTTGTCGTTGTCCAGACCCTCGGTGTCCCAGATAAGGTCGATGTCGCTGGGCTTCGGCTTGCTGCTGGCAAAGCTGCCGCCAATCGTCACCTTTTTGCACCCTGCTGCTTTCAGCATGGCGAGCGCCCGAAAGAGCAGTTTCACTTGCTTCTTCCTGCGTGCATTGAAGGCTAGAGTGGCGATAAACTCTGTCGGCATCACATGCCAGAAGCCGGCAGGCAAAGAGCCGTCCTCTGTGAAAGCCGGAAAGCCTTGAGCGTGAGGACGTTCGATTTCAGCTCCTTGCGAGGGATCGGCGAGCCGGTGCCTGGCAAGGTACTGTTTTACTTCCTGAAGCAAAGCCTGACGCTGTGCGAGTGCATGCTCACTGTTGCGCTTCTTTCTGCGCACCGAGCCGGCGGCTTTGAGCGCCTTGCGCAGGTCCGAATCGGGCGATTTCACCGCAATCAAGAGCGAGCCCGAAACTGACAGCAAGCGCTCGTAGCTCAAGTGGTCGAGCCAGTCATCCTGGGTTGGAGGACCGGTTGGTGGAGAAAACCTCCGCGTTTTTTCCATATCGTGCCATCCATTTTCGAACGTCAAAAGACGTTCTGGTCGTGAGCTTAAGCTGTGCGAACTGACGCAAAGCCGACGCTCTTGTCGTTTTTCCTTCAAAGACAGAAAGGAGGCGCACATCCATAGCCGCTTAATGGCATGAGGAAGAGCAGGTTTGCGCGCGTGCTTGAGTTTAGGGAGTTTTTCTGTCTCAAAAAGGATGATCAAGGGATGTCATGAGACTAGCAAAGCAAGACAGGCAATTGAAAGTTCAATACTTTCTGATTCTCAAACCAGTTCTAAAACTCAAAAAGCCGACAGACTCAAGGTTTCCAACAAAATGTTCTAGAAAAACCGGCCCACACTGCAAACCAGATAACACCGCACGACAGTTAAAAAGCCGTCAGCAACTGCCTCGCTCAGCTAGCGCCGGACTGAGCAGCCTGCGATACAGGTGCTAGCCCTTCGCTAGTGATTGTGCTTGCGCGAAGGTTTGTGTTTTACCGATTGCGAGTTTTTCGTCTTAGAGGCCAGAGCGGTCTTGATGTTGTCGCCGAAATAATGCCAAACACCGTAGCCGAGTCCGATAACGCATGCCCAAATTAGCGGTCCCTTCAAAAGCATGTTGCGCTTTTCCAGGCTGCGCATGCGCTTTTTGCCGCGCGCTTTTTTCTCCGGATCGATTTTGTCTATTTGCGCCTTTGAGCCGCTCCTCAATTCTTCCGCGTCAATCTCGAAGCGCTGCTTTTGGTTGGGCGGTATCGTCTGCTCTTGCTTGTATTGATCGGGCGGCGCTACCGGCAAATTGGGCAACTGCTCGATAATAGTGCTGATTTCAACGTTCAATCCTTCGCTCTCGAGCGCCAGGTTGTGGTCGCCACCGGTTTTGTAGACAAAATAAGCTTGCTTGAGCTGCAAAAGTTTGCGCAGTGCTGTGTAGCCTTTCTCGACCGGCGCTTGCTCTCCGGATTCGACATAAGTGGCGCCTTTGATCGCACTGCCTTTGCTTATGTAAATGAGCCCTTCGGCCGAGTGATCGGTGCTGGCGACCTGTATCGTCGAAGTTTCGAAAAAGCCCATGTTGAGGACATCCTGCAGCGCTTTGGCGGCGGAATTGTCACTGTCGACGTGAGTTTCCAGGATCGTGGGCATGCCTCAAGCCGTCCTTGCCAAATATTTGGTTGCATTTAGGACACTACACAAAAATCTCATACCCACTTTTTTCAATTCGGAAAGAAAAACCTGTAATCGTTTTCGTCAACTCCTGGTCGGATCAAAACCAATTTTCCCTCTTCTCGGCTGGGCCTGCCGCTGCGGTTGAGGGTCATATGCATGTTGGCAACAATGTCTTCGCCAACAACCCTCTGTCTGTTTTTGTTTCGAGCGATGCAAACCGCCAGGGGAGTGTCCAGAAGCCAGAGCTGCACGTCGTTGTATTCGAATTGCTTGGCGCGATCGAGGATTTGCTTGCGATGCTTGGGATTGGCGTTTGTATTGTCGATTATCAGATCCGTACCTTGCTCCATCAGTTTTTCCATGCGTTCGAAGAATATTTTGAAAACTGCCTCGGGTTCGCCTTGTTCGCCAGCGTCTCCGTAAAGCTCCTGGCGAATCGAATCGGCGTTCAATATGGTAAATCCCTTCTGGGCAATCTTGGCGGCGAGAGTCGTCTTGCCCGAGCCTGGAACACCGATGAGAAGTATGATTCGCTTCACTGACTTTGACCTCTGCTGACCTTCATTTGACTTCGTTTAATTCGCTTGATCAGGGTGGCGCTGCTTGTTGCGCTTCTCCATGGCTTCGTCATAAGCCACTTTCAGCCAGACGATGCCGATGACGATGCTGACGGTCATGTAAGAGAGCATCATGCCGGTGCGCATCTGCAGCTTGTCTTCGCTTGCCACGGAGGCTCGGTCGACCAACCAGGGGTTCTGTAAGAAGACGATGGAAACTGACGTGAAGAAAATGCCGGTCAGCAAGTACGCCAATCTTCCCCAGTTGGACAATTCTTTCCAGGAGAATGCAGACTGAATAAAATACCCGCAGGAGAAAACAAAAATCGCCATCGAATAATGCTGAAAACGCCCGATGGAGATGATGTGCTGAACAGGCGTAAACCAGAGCGCGACGGACAGCAGCGCAAAGAGAATCACCAGGTGATAGCGGCGAGTTTCTTTGAGGTATTGGCTCATTCCGGTCTCGTCGGTTGCGGCTAGTTCTGCGTCCATTCTATTTATTTTGGTCGTAATTCGCTGCAAGTTTCTTATTTTAAAGTGGCACAGACTTCTGGAACGCGTTTTCCGGCGCGCTCTTTGTCGAGGTAGACGATTTTGCCGTTGAAAATCGTGATCAGGTTTTTGCCTTTGAGAGAACGGCCTGTAAATGGCGAATTCTTGCTCTTCGAATGGCTTTCTGCGATTTCGAAGTGCCAGCGCATTTCAGGGTCGACGATGGCGATGTTGGCGCGCGCCTCGACGGCGATTTGCGGAGCGGCGATGCCGAGGATTTTTGCCGGATGAGTCGTGATCAGCGCCAGGAATTTATTGGGCGCCATTTTCCCTGAAAGAACGAGCTTTTCGAAGCATAGCGAAAAGGCGGTTTCTAATCCGATGATGCCGAAGGGCGCATGGTCGAATGGCTTGCTCTTGTCCAATTTCGAGTGAGGCGCATGATCGGTGGCAATGGCGTCGATCACACCTTCCATGAGACCCTGCTCGATCGCCTCCACGTCTTGCTTCGAGCGCAGAGGTGGGTTCATTTTGAAAGATGTGTCGTAAGGAGTCATTTCAGCATCGCTCAAAACCAGGTGATGCGGTGTTGCGTCTGCCGTCACGTTGAGGCCCTGCGCTTTGGCTTGACGAATCAGGTCGATGGAAGCCTTTGCAGAGGTGTGAGCGAAGTGCAGACGCCCGCCGGTGTAGCGGAGCACTTCGATTTCGCGTGCCACGCAAGCGGCTTCGCTGGCCGAAGGAATGCCTTTCATGCCCAGGCAGGTCGACTGCATGCCTTCATTCATCGAGCCGCCGTGCGAAAGGTCTCTGTCTTCCGGGTGACTGATGATCGGGCGTCCGTGCAGGCGCGCATATTCAAGGGCGCGACGTAAAACATCAAGGTTCGATATCGGCATCCCGTCATCGGAAAACGCGATGGCGCCCATGTCGGACATTTCCACCATGTTGGTAAGTTCAACACCCTTGAGACCTTTGGTGACGGCTGCAACCGGAAGCACTTCGACAATTGCGTGCTCATGGATGCGTTTGATTATTCGATCGAGAATCTCGGCGCAATCCGTGGCTGGGTCCGTGTTGGCCATCGCTACAACGGTGGTGTAGCCGCCCGCAGCAGCAGCATGTGTGCCGGTCGATATATCCTCTCTGTCGGCTTGCCCGAGGTCGCGCAAGTGGGTGTGCATGTCGACGAATCCGGGCATTACCCAGCATCCGCCAGCATCGACTACGGTCTCATTGTCTTTCACCTTCAAGTCGCTTTCCAGCTCGACAATCTTTCCGTCTCGAATTCTTAAATCCAGGCTTTGATTGTTTGCCAGACTGCTGCTCGCTTTTCCACTGGCATCAGTGGGATTTATCACTCTTCCGTTTTTGATGAGAATGGCGCTTTGCATTTTTCGTTTTCCGTCAAATTCCTGTGTTTTAACCTTCGTCGCTTTCGTCAAACATGAGCAGGTACAAAACAGCCATGCGAACAGCGATGCCGTTGGCCACTTGCAGATTGACCAGCGAAACTTTGTTGTCGTCGACCAGGTCGTCGGTAATTTCAATGCCGCGATTGACAGGACCAGGGTGCAAAACTCTCACATCCGGCTTGCAACGTTTTATGCGCTCATGATCAAGTCTGTACAGGCGTTTGTACTCTCCGATGCTGGGAATCAAACCTTCGTCCTGTCTTTCCAACTGCAGTCGAAGGGCAATGACGAAGTCCGCATCTTTGATGGCGGGGTCGAGTCTTTCATGAACAGTGACACCGAATGTATCCAGTTGAACAGGCACCAGTGTGGGTGGTCCGGCTACATGAATTTCGGCTCCCAGCTTTTGCAAAAGCCAGATGTTGGACCTGGCGACGCGGCTGTGTGTGATATCGCCGATGATGGCAACCTTGCGACCCTTGATCGACTTGCCCGTTTCTTGCATGCTGAAAAGATCGAGCAACGCTTGGGTCGGATGTGCATTCCAGCCGTCACCCGCGTTTAATACATGCACTTCGTCTTTCAAAAGCTCTGCTAATTTATGCGCGCTGCCGGAAGAGCTGTGCCGTTGCACTACTGCATCCACGCCCATCGAGACAAGCGTGCGGGCGGTATCTTCTATGGTCTCACCCTTAGCGACAGATGACATGCGAATGTCGAGATTGAGCACCGATGCGCCCAGTTTGCGAGCGGCCAGTTCAAAACTGCTGCGTGTCCTGGTGGAATTTTCATAAAACAAATTGGCGACGACTTTGTGACTTAGCACCGTCAGTGGTGCGCGCCCTTTTGAATGTATGTCCTTGCAGAGTTTTGCAACAGTTATTAGTGCTTCGACTTCTTCAACGCTCAAATCCTTCGTATCCAGCAAATGGCGCCGTTTTTTCCAGGACGAAATGCCTGGCAAATTGTCGGGGACTGTGAGGTTGGTGTCTTTGTCGTCGGACATTCTATTTTGATCTTTGGAATTTTTTGGATTTTTTGATTCTAGTGCAGTGGAAGATGCGTCTGACATAGCTAAAACGGCTCCATCAACAACTGGGCAAAAGCGTTAGCAGGACTGAATTTCAGCATGGTCTTCCCGCTTCATTCGCATGCTTAATAATAAAGCTATTGCTTCATCAGATCTTTTGCAAAGAAGTGAATGTGCGCATTTAGAATCGTTAAATGAAATTCACCTAGATGAAATATCGCTTGTCATCTCGCTTTTCCGGGTTACACTCATGTGACGGTGGCTCCGTTGTGGCGAAATTCGTCGCAAGACGAATACGGAGGAAAGCACATGGAAAACGCAACTAACACAAGTTGCGATGATTCGAGTCGGGCTAATTATGCCAATCGTCTCTTGTCTCGCGCTATTACAGAAAGGCGACGTCCGGACACTGTAAGCAGTCGAATCTTCGGCATCTTTGCAAAATCAAACAGCGATTCTCAATCGCTGGAGCAGGACGCAAAGAGAGAGGATGACAGCAAAGTTCTGACCGGCGCCGGTCAACGCTAAAATTCAAGTTCTCGAGCGATCGAATTAATAGATGAATTCTTCTCCCCACCGGGGGGATTGGTTGAACTCGCGCTTCAGTTCTGCTTTCATTTCTGAAGCGCTCCCAAAAAGAAACGGCGGTAAATGCGTGGCTATCACAGGCGACACAAAGCGTCAGCTCAGGTCCCGTTTGGTCAAAGCTCAGGGTCACCTGGCTGCGGTTGTACGCATGATCGACGACGAAAAATATTGCATCGATGTTTTGACACAGCTTAAAGCTGTGCAGGCAGCACTCGATAAAACAGCGCAGCTGATGCTCAAACAGCATCTGGATACTTGCGTTGTGGAAGCCGTGAAAGCGGATGATTCTGCTCGTGTTATGGACGAACTCTGGCAACTCTTGCGTCGTGGGGAAGCCTCTTTGGAAGAGGAAGGCGAAGACACGGAGGTGGATTCCAAAAATCAAGCAAAGAGCCAATCCCAGGCTCAGTCCGGGTGTTGTCACTGACGAACGGAGGATTCTCTATGCAGCCTTGTTGTTGCTGGACCGCATTTTTCAATTCTGTTGTGCAAATGCTGCCGTTTCTAGCTATTTTTGGTATTTTTGGTGAAAAACTGTTGAAAGGTTTTGGTGGGTTTCGTAAGACGGTGCCGGAAGTCAAACTCGCCGAGGAAGTCGTTGTCCCTTGCTGTGGGGATGCCCACTAGGTTTTGAGATCAATCAGTCGAGCAAATTTTGTTGCTTTAGTGGCTGCTTTAGTTTGCGGCAATTTTGGATTTGATTCATCGTCGGCATTTGCTCGCGGCGAAGATATTGATCGCTGGACTCCGAAGATCAAAAAGGAGCCCGGCAATGCGGCCAATTACGTCGGTCGCGCCAAAGATTTGATGCTGCTTTGCGAGGATGAAAGAGCGCTTGTCGATTTGAACAAAGCTTTGCAGCTCGATCCCAAAAATCGAGATGCGCTTTATACACGCATACTTTTGCTTGGTGACTTGGGGCGAAAGGAAGAGGCGCTGCGCGATTGCACCCGCATGATCCAGGCGTTTCCCAAAGAATCCGCCGGCTATGAATGCCGGAGCATCATCTATCAAAGCATGCAGAAATTAAACGAAGCGCTGGCAGATACCGATGCAGCGCTGAAGATCGATCCGCGCTCTATCAAAGCCTGGCAGTATAGATGTTCCATTTTCATCAATCGCGGTGACTCGCCCAACGCGGTCAAGTGCCTCGGCAAGCTGATCGAGCTTTCTCCAGAAAACCCGACCAACTATCATGTGCGTGCCAATTATTTCGTCAAAGCAAAAGAATACGATAAGGCGATAGCAGATCTGAGTGCCGGAGTAAGATTGCGTGCAGGGGAGTTCGAGCCGCTGATTATGCGGGCTGACGTATACAAGGAAATGAAAGAGTATAAGAAAGCGATTGCTGATTATTCAAAAGCAATTGATTTGAATAAATTTCGTGCCGGTCATGCGTACAAAGGTCGAGCCGAATGCTACAAAGCACTTGGCGATACTGCAGCGGCAGCGCGTGATCTAAAACAAAGCCAGACGGGCGAAACCGTATATCGCTAAAGTTCCAAACGGAGAGAATGCATACGTTTAAACTATTCAAACACCTGCCGGCAGTCGCATTGAGAAACTCCAGCCGTGCGGTTTGACGTTGTAGAAATTGATATTGCCTTCGTGCGCTTCAACGATTTTTTTGCAGATCGAGAATTTGAGCAGCGACCGATTGCCTCCGCTGCTGAGCTTTTGCATCGGCACGCTCAGCGCTATCTGATCAATCTCATCGTCGCTCAAGCCTTCGCCGTCGTCTATTACCCGCACTTGCACAAAGTCTCCAATTTCTGTCACTTCGCAGCGAACGGTCGAGCCGTCCGGCGCCGCTTTGACGGCATTCTCCAGAGCAGCCGCCAGGGCCTGCGCGAGCAAGGACTTGTCGCCGTTTAACTGCGCATCTCCGGAAATATCAATGCTGATCGCTTTCTTTTCGGCATGCGATTCCGTTGTCTTAAGCGCTTTCTGGCAGATTTGACTGATCTTGAAATGGCTGGTTTCCAGGGCGATTTCTTTCGCGTTCAATTTTTGGAAATCGAGTAGATCGCTTACCAGCTCAATCAATTGTTCGACTGTTTTTCCAGCCAGGTCAAGCTTTCTTTTTTCCTCGGCGGGAAATTCTCCTTTTGCCCCTCTCGACAAAATTGCCAGAGAGATACTCACCGAAGTTAGCGGGCTGCGCAGGTCGTGGCTGATCATGTCGACCAGATCTTGTTTCATCCGTTCGGCGTTTCTCGTTTCCGTAATATCGTGAGCTACGCAGAAGAAAACATGCTGAGCTTCAGACCAGAAGCAGGACCAGCGAGTATCTATTACCGTGTCTGTCGCGGTTTGCAGGCGCAAGTCGAAGACTTTTATGTCCGGCGAACCGCGCGTTTCTCTCAGTTTCTCATCACAAACAAGACTCTCTTCCGGTACCGTTAAATCATGCAAGTTCCGCCCCATAAGGTTCTCCGGAGTCCAGCCCAGCATGCGGAAAGCAAAAGGGTTGGCGCTGGTGAATGCCCCATCTTGAGATAAAGAACAAATCAAATCGGCGGCATTCTCGACCAGTCGCTTTTCGTCTTGCTCGACTTTTTCCAGAGCGTCGGCGGTTGAATGCAGCAGCCGGTCCAGAGTAGCCAGTTCATCGCTGCCTTCGACCGGCGGCGGCAAAGTCTGACCCTTCGCCAACAATCTGCCGTTTTCGCAGGTACGTTTGAGCGGGCGTTTAACCAGCGCGATGTATAGGTAGCCGAGCAGAAATGCCAGCAAGGCGCTTATTGCCAGTGCAGCGTAAAGGGTTGCCCAAACCTGGCTGAGCAGTGAGCTGATTATTTTGGGACGTTTTGTTTGTATGGATTCTTCCAGCGCCACTATGGAATTAGCTGCACTCGAGTATTCACCGGCAATTTGAATAAACTTGCGAAAGTAAATCTGGCGGGCGCTGAGACGATGTCTTCTATTTTGAAAAACCTGGTTTCGTGCATCTTTGATCATTTCGATCACTTGTTTGTGGCAGCTGTACAGCTCCCGCATTTTCTCGGCCGACTCTCCGTCTACACGCGCGACATCGAAGAGCCGTTGAAGGTTTTCGTTAAGAGTAATAATCGGATCGGTGTCATCAGCATACAATTTTGGATGCTGCTGCGGTAATTCCTCGAATGTAGTGGACAGGTTGTAGATTGTTTCCATGGCGTCGCGATTGAGCACGAACGCTCTGGCGATGATCTCTTGCGACCTTGATTCCAGAAGGATCTCGTTCTTAATCGTCAGCAGGTAATGAGCGAGAAAGGCAATGATTATTAGCTGGAAAAGCAACGGAATCATCGTGATGATCATGCCGCGCCAGAATAGATTCGGCATTTTCATCGCGGTTCATCCTCGCTCGCCAAAGGCAAGGCGATGAAGAATGTGCTGCCTTTTTCCGGTGCCGGTCTGTATCCGGCATCGCCTGCGTGCGCTTCGGCGATTGATTTGACCAGTGCCAGCCCCAGCCCGCTGCCTTTGATTTTCGATGTTTTTGCCGTTGTCGTCTGGCGAAACTTTCCAAATAAGTTCGCCTGATCTGCAGGCGTGATTCCCGGTCCTTCGTCGGAAACGCTGAGAATGACACGGTCTTTGCTCTTTTCGACGGAGAGCTTGACGGTGGATTTGGGCGGCGAGAATTTGATCGCATTAGAGAGCAGATTGATCAGGGCTTGAACCAATCTTCGCGGGTCACCAAATATAGTGGCGTCCTGATCTGGTTGGACTATCTTTATTGAGCCGGCACCTGCGAGAGCTTCCAGTGTTTGAGCAGCTTGTCGGCAAATTTCTTTTGCGCTGACCGGCACCTTCTCGATATCGCGGTTCATTGTTTCCAATGCTTCCAATTCGAGCAGCTCAGAGACAAGTTCATTCAATCTGGTCAGGTTGTAACTTGCCTTGGCTAGCTCTTCTCTGGCATTGGCCGGAATGTTTTTCGCTCCCGGGTCAGCAAGCGATCCCACCAGTGAATTGGCCAGATCGAGTGGTGTGCGCAATCCTTCGCTGGCTGTTGTGAGGAACTGTTGTTTGAGCTGTCGAACAGCTTTGAGGTCGGATACATCGTGCGCCACGCAAAAATAATTGGATTGCTCAGGCGAGAAAGAAACTTTCCAGAGAAAAGTCTTCACTGCCCCGTCTTTGCATTTGATGTCGTTTTCAAACTCGCAGTCGCCGCCGGTTTCCGCCAGTCGCGTCAAATGTTTGCGTGTCACCTCCTGAGTGGGTGCGCTGACAATTGTCAGAACAGAAAGTCCGAGCAATTCATCCTCGCAATAGTGCCAGACTTTATTGGCTGCCGCGCCGGTAGTGATGAAACGCAGGCGGGCATCGAGCGTGAAGATTACGTCTTTGGCATTGTCGAGAATGGCAAATTGCTTTTGGCGAGCGCTTTTCAGCTCGGCCTGCGCTTGCAGAAGAACTCGATCGAGTTCTGCCAGTTCATCATTGCCATCAATGGGCGGGGGCAATTCTTTGCCGCCTGCCAGAAGGAAGGCTTTTTGGGCGACAAGGCCGAGGCGATTGAGAAACACCGAAGTGAAATCGCGAACCAGGCAAAGCGAGACGACAAACCCGAATATGCCTCCTCCCGCCAGGAGCAATCCGAGTTTCCATGACAGGGTGTCCAGCTGTCCAGCGTCAGTGTTGAGCATATCCGTTTCCACCGCGATAATGCGCTTGCTGAGCGGGCGGACATTCATGAACATCGTGATTGTGGAAGACTTCGGCAGCAACTTTCCAGGGGGAATGGGCTTGCCCATATTTTTGAGGAATCGCAGTCGCACCTGTTTCAAAAGCTCGATCAAATTCATTCGAGCATCTTCGGAGTCGCGCATGATCGCGTTTAGCTCAGGGTGCTCTGGATTGATAGTCGACCACGGGACTTCTAAAGCCACCAGCAGGTTGTCGATTTCGCGCAATCTGTTGTCGTCGTTTGTCGGCACTACTTCTTCGTTGGCCAGGGAGAAAAGCGCTTGTTCTGCGACTTCTTGAAACTTGTGCAAACGCATCAAACCATCGCGAGAGCGCTGCAGTTTTTGATATTCATTGCCGGCGTCGTAGAGCATTGCACCGACGAGGGCCAGAAAAACCAACTCGATAAGCACTGGTACCAGAACCAGTATCATTCCGCGTGCTGTCGAACTGAGTTGCAGGGGTCGGTCTCAGAAGGATGTCTAAGTCTAAACGAGTGGCCGCAGTGCCTGAGGGCGCCGCCACAGGTCATATGATACAGCTTGCTAGAGGCCTTATTTCTTACTGAGCTTAGCCAGGTAATCGACTATCGAGTCGACTTGCTCTTTAGCCAGGGGCCCGCCGGCGCTTTCGATAAAACCGGGCATTGTAATTCGATGTTTGCTGCCGTTGGCAGTAACCTCCCAGATGTATTTACGCACTGCCGGGTCGTTGTAATCGCGAATCAGGCATGGACCGACTTTGCCCTGGGCGTCTTCTCCGTGACACATGCCACAGTCGGCTTTGTATAGCTCTTCACCGAACAGACCGACGCCCTGCGACACGTGACAGCCAATGCATTTCGCGTCGCTCAGAATCTTTGCTTTATCGCGCTCGGCGAGTGCTTTGTGCCTGTTTGCCACGTCCATATACATGGAGAGAATGACTTTGGGGCGATCTGGGTCGTCACTGTCCACGTCGACGGTTTTGGTCACCTGGTCTTGCTTCATGGCAGTGTCCAGCTTGACCGTTATGGTGGTTGACTCGCCCGGCTCCAGTTTTGATTTTGGCAAAGTTGGCACTGTGCAGCCGCATGTAGAATGCGCTTTTTCGATTTGGAGAGTTTCTGTGCCCGTGTTCGTCACGGTGAATACATGCTCCAGCTCTATGCCTTCATCGACATGACCAAAGTCGAATTCTTCATGATTGAACGTGATGCGCGGCCCGTTTGCCGGTGCCGGCGGCGATTTAAATGCACAGCCGGACAGAAAGCAAAGGGAGATTATGAACACCGTCAATCGTTTCATTCAGCCATCTTAGCCCGGCTGAAATTACGCGGCAACCGCCCGTGAGGGATACTTTTGAGACTTAATAGCCGACCACGGAGCCCCGAATGTGGCGCGTGTTGTCAATTCCTGCCGAACGCATCATGCCACCGATGCCGCCGTTGCCGACGAATACTCCCAATAGAGCGGCTGCACCGGCTACACCGGCGGCTCGCTGCATCAGTTTCGGATCGCTCATGATGCTGTTTCCGATCGATTGGACTATTCCGCCGCCGTTACTCATGCCGCTATTCATGCCGCTATTGCAGTTTCCCTGCATGGCGCCGTTGAAATTGGCGCCCATGGCGTTGCCCATGAAATCGCTGTTTTGGTTCTGGTTGAAGTTGTTTTGCATGCCGCCGCTCATGCCGGGCATGTTGCCCGCGCCCATGTTCATGCCGTTGGTGAACTGATTCGGCATGCCGGTGTTCATTTGGCCGTTGTTGAACATGCCGACCTGGCCAAGCTGCGTGTTTTGATTGTTGAGATTAGATTGCAAGCCGTTTTGCATCATGCTGTTGCCGAATGCGTTTTGGCTCATGACCTGGTTGAAGTTCTGCCCGCCTGCCGCTGGGGACATCATGCTGTTGTTTTGCCCGGCCGGTGAGGGGACCGTGATGTCGATGCCGTTGAAGTTTTGCGCGGCGACTTCTTCTTCTTTGGTCAGCTGCTGTGAAAATGCGGGCAACTGAAACAGGCAAAGGGAAAGAATGCAGGTGGCGGCGACGGCGCGGATTCGGACTGACATGGCTTTTCTCCCGGGAGGCTTAGACATGCTATTGCTCGCGCGCGCCTCAGTCACTGGTGGAAGTACGTAGGTTCAGCGGGCTTGGCTGAGCGGCATCGTTCCGATGGGATTTTGGGGGAATTTCAAGGTGTTATTCTTGCGGTTGGCTTGCGAGTAAGCAGGGTGAAGCTATGAGCAATGAGATTGGGTCTCAACAGGTCGATCCGCGAAAATCTTTGACGCGGCTGCCGGCGATGGAAACGCCTGAGAGCGTGACGGCGCAGCTGATGCCGGAAGACGAGCTGACTCGTCGGATTCGGAAGGCCGAAGAGCACGCCCGGCGCGACTATGCGGGTTATCGGCGCGGCGTGCTGGGGTTTGCCGTCCTCGGTTATCTCTACATTCTATTCGTGCCGATTGTGCTTGCTCTGCTGATTCTTGGCACTGTCTGGCTGATGATGAAAACCAGACACGCTTACGGGTTGGAAATTCAATTTATTTTCGGTCTGGTAATCGCACTTTTTGCTTACATTCGCGCCCTCTGGGTTCCCTTTGATGAGCCGGTCGGCGTCAAGCTAGATCGCTCAGATTATCCGGCGCTTTTCGAACTTGTAGACGAGCTTTCACTGCGCCTCAACATCAAAATCGATTATGTCATGGCAGACGACCAATTTAACGCCATGGTGCTGCAGCGCCCGCGCCTAGGCTTCTTTGGCTGGTACGCCAACTATGTCGTTCTGGGCTTGCCGCTCATGCAAGCGCTTCCGCCCGCGCATTTTAAGTCGGTATTGGCGCACGAATTCGGTCACATTTCCGGCAATCACGGCAAAAGCAACGCCTTTATCTACAATCAGCGAGTCAGGCTCGTCCAGATTCTTACCGCTATGCATCAACACTCTCAGATTGCCATGCTGATGCTGGTGAAATTTTACGATTGGTACTACCCGCGGTTCAGTGCGTCGTCTCTTGTTATCGCGCGGGAACACGAGAAACAGGCTGATATTCAGGCTGCCGAGATCAACTCTAATGAAACGAGCGGCGAAGCGCTGGTGCTCACCGAAATCAAAGGCAATCATTTGGGAAATGTCTGGGCATCGATAACCGACCGGGTCAGGCAATTGCCGACACCACCCGATCTGGTCTATTTCGAAATCGGTGAGAAGCTGGCTCAGGCGCCGGAGGACGAGGAGAAGGCATTGGATGCTTTAGCTGTCTCTTTGCGCCGGGCAACGGACAACGAAGATACGCACCCATCGCTTTCGGAACGTCTTCGCATCGTCGACTTTCCGGAAGCCAGAATGTCTGCAACCGAGCTTTATAGAACCGTCCCATTGCAGCTTGACAAAGGGCAGACGGCAGCGGAGATTTTCTTCGGCAAGAAGCTGTCCTCCCTGATTCAGCACTTCAGTGATGCCTGGGCGAATCAAATGCGCGGCTCGTGGAAGAACGTACATTTGCAGATGCTTGACGCTGAAAGGCAGTTGCAGGAGCTGCAGAGCAAACCGGAAGAAGAATTGACGGTGGCCGAAGTGCTCATTTTAGCGTCGCTCATTACCGGAAGGGATGGACTGAAAGTGGCGATGCCATACTACGAAAGAGTGCTGGAAAGAGATCCGCAAAACGGCGAAGCGCGTTTCGCTATCGGTGCACATTTGCTCGAAATTAAGGACGAGAGAGCGTTCGATATCCTCAAGACTCTTGCTGAGGAGAAAACTCAGTATGGACTTTATGCCTGCGGATCGCTCAAGGAGCATTACGAAAAGCAGGGTATGAAAGAAGCTCTGAAGGCGATTGGGAAAACCTGGGAAATGCATGAGCAAGTTTTGCTCCTGGCGCGGGGCGAGCGAGCCGGGCTCGAACAGCGTGATTTGATCGCAGAACATGAAATTTCGCAAGCGGCTGTGGACATCATTGTCGAGCAATTGCGGCAGTACAAGCTGATCAAAGAGGTATATCTATACCGCAAGGTGATGGAGTATTTGCCCGATCAAAAGCTGTATGTGCTTGCCATTGTTCCGAAAACAAATCTGGGTTTTTCGCTTGATTCCGCCAATTTCGAGCTGCAAAACAAGCTGGCACACGAACTTCAGATGCCGGGTGCGTTTATCGTTCAGGTAATTGATTCCAATTTCAACTGGATGAAAGACAACGCGAAGTCACTGAAAACAGCTTTGATTTTGAAGCAGTAGCGGGGTATTGCTAGCCAACCGGGGTGTTGCTCTTCAATTTTCTAGTATAGAGCATAGTAAGAGCAGATAAAGAGAATGGGAGTTGTGGTGCCGCATATGGTGCCCGTGTTTCAGCGTTCATCCGGCAAAATAGAGGGAGTTGACGGCGCCGTCAACTCCCTTGGGGAAAACGAATCAGTCCTGCTTCGAATCAGTGCAGGCTGGTTGCGGCAGCTCTGCCTGCGGCAAGTATCGCCATACCTGCATGGAGCCGGGCGGCACGGAAAGCCTTTTGTGATTCGATAAAGGCGTTTTCTTGTGCGGCTAGGGTGCTGCAGTCTCCGCTCGCCCTGGCATGTGCAAGGCTGCGGCGGCGGCTTGAGTAGTTGCGATAACTGACCAGCAATTCGGTGATGGCGGTCTGCTGGGCACGCTGGGCGCTTTCGAACTCGGGATGTGCCTGCCGAACTGCGCTGTGGTTGTTCATTTTGGGTCGTTTCGTCAAACGGCTTGAGGGCCGCTTTGTTGATCGGTCGTATTTGATTCCATCCGTGTTTTGGAGCGTAAGCAGGATGGCGAGAGTTTGAATCGTTCGAGCGGTGCTGAGTTTGGAATTGCTCCAGAGCAGAAAGTGAGAAAGAAAGGCGATACATCGAGCATAAAGAAATCGATGAGGAAAACAAATGACTCCAGGGAAACTTCAGCGAAGTTTAGGTCTGCCGGTTAGCGTGGCAAGGGTTAACTGAAGAGGTGAAACTTCCAAATGGCTTACCAGTGCTCGCTTTTATCTGCGAGTCCTTGTAGTAGCTGGTGCGAAAAAAGGAAACTGGCTTGTTTGCGCTAACAAGCCAGTCTCCAGAGTTTGTTTCAGCTGAACGGAGGCGCAGAGCGCTTTCCATTCAGCCCGAAGCATCAGTTATCGCAGTTCAACGCCGGTGCGTGTTCGTGCGAGCCGTGATGCGACTCGTGATGCGGCATCGGGTGACTCATCGGGGCACACTGCTGGGTGTCTCCAGGCATTCCTGCAGCCCCGTGGTGATGATGTCCATGACCGGGCATGAGAAGCGCCGGGAAAAGGGACATCAGCAACATCGCCACGCCCATCGAAAGATGCGCGAGGTCGGAGGTGAAGGAGAGAGGCTTGCCGGCGCGCGCATCCAGGACAGAGTCCTTGACGTAGTAACCGGAAAACCAGACCCAGAAGAGCACCATTGCGCCGTTGAAAACGGTGAGCAGCAGCGGTGCGAGCGGCAGCGGCTGGAACATGGTGAACATGCCCAGAAACATCGCCGAGTGCGTCCAGTCCCACCATTGCTTGTTGTACGTAAGTCGTTTGCCCCAGGTCATGGCGCGAGCAGCGTAGTACAACGTGCCGAATCCGAGAATCCACGACCACGCGATGCCGGGGATGGGAATCAGCCAGGCGGCCATATGGCTCGCCATTGCCAGCATGCAGATGAAGTGACCTGCTTCGCCTTCCCAGTCGAAGAAGCCGATGGCGTTCTTGACCATGGTGGGACGGAAGAGGCGCCACAGATAGAAACCGGCAAATCCCAGAAAGAGAATGCCGATGGATGAAATCAGCCATTCGGGCGCGACGAGAGCGGCGTCGTCCGGCATGTGATGATGCGAGTGGTCCATAATTCGCTCCTCATTGTTGTCTGTGCGCGAGGGCTTTGAAGCGCTGCGCGACAGGGACTTACTGCAGTCAAAACGGAGCACTCCAAACACACGAGCTACGCGCGCGTGATGTTTGACCTGAAATGGTGTGAGTGAAAACTCTTGAGTGCTTTAGTTAGGTGACTGCTGGAAATGAAAAATAGGAACTAAAACCTGTCAGATAGGGCAGCTGTTTTGCTACTTGGCAGCGCTGTTGTGAAGAGGCGCTTTTCTGCCATTGCTGGCGTGAAAAGCGCCATTCGGTGATGCTTTCGCGTTAGCTGGCCTATTCGTGCCCTGGGAGGAATTTCGTCTTAACTCGCTTAATCCGGCTCGCAGAGCCGCATGAGCGCAACCCCCGGTGGGGGATCATCCGAGCGCGTCTGAAGGTTCGAATCTGGAAACGCTCGCCCGCCTTGCCAAGGTAGCTGCGTGCTCTGATTTGTCATCTCACTATTGAAAGTGAAAACCGTGAGGGCACCGTATATGGTGCGCAAGAAGGCCAAAAAAAGGAGAAAAATCTGCTGTTGTAACTGAAGTGGAGGTCGACGCATAACGCCGACCCCCACCAACAGTCAATTCGCAGAGGACTCAGGCAGAACTTATTCGTCGTCGCGGTCTGGCGCTGTCTTCGCACTGTAGCCGTGCTGCTCCCAGCGGCGGGCATGGCAACGTTGCTCTCGAGTTCGAAGTAGCCGCAACCGTATTAGTTTGCCGGTCCCAAAAACTGCCAATGTCAAGAAAAGGGGGTGGATGACAAGGGTTTCAAGTTAGCGCGGTTGGCGATGGCCCAATTTTTTGCATCTCAATCAGGTTTTGGCCGGCGGCAGACCAGCTAGCGCTATTTCTTCCGGAAATGTGTTCTAAACGAACTGAGATTTGATGCTAAATGATGTAGTAGAAAGGCGGCTTAAAGAATGAACCGAGAGAGATTGGCGCGTTTTGCATCGCCAATCTCCTCGGTCATTCATCGTTGCGTCGCGCTCAGCGAAACAACGCTCCGGCAGTGTTACGCAGCAGCCTCCGCCTCGGACTCAACCGGGCGGCGGTACTTGTAGACGTGCACGGAGTTGATCAGGCATGAGCCGTTCTCGGGCAGGAAGGTGTCGACCCAGGAAAGACCGGGGATGCACGCTTCCATGTCTTCGAGCAGGCTGTCAGCCGGTTCGTACAGGAGGGCACGCATGTTGACGGGATCAACGCTGCGAACCAAGAAGGTCACTTCCTTGCCGGGCTCGACCTGCGACATGATGTTGAGCATCACGCGCTGCTTCTCCGTCACCATGCTGGCGATGAAGAAGGTGTCGAAGCCGGGCGGAACAACCAACTCCGCGCCGTCAACATGAGCGACCTGGACGTGGTCCTGGAAGCCCAGCTTCGTGAGCGCCTTAACCGAGTTTTCCGCGGCTTCCGCCTCCTTCTCGACGGACATCACCTGGAACGAACTCGGCCAGTCACGCCAGAACTCCCTCTGGATGACCTTCTTGAGCAGGTCGTCGGTGTGAGCGTCACCTTCGGCCAGACAGCGAGTCAGCTCGCCGAGCATGCCCTGGGCCTTCGCGGACTGCACGATCGTCAGCACCAGCGGCGTCCAAGGGAGCGGACCACCACCGACGAAAACGACACGGCTGTTGGAGTTGAGATTGGCGAGTTCACTCTCCTTGAGCGCCAGCTCCAGGTAGTGATCGATGTACGGAAAGTCCAGAACCCGGTCGGGGTCGCTGAAGTACAGCTCGAGCTGGAATTCCGCACGCTGACAGATATCGCGAAGAGAAGCCGTGACACCCGTCTGAGACAGGGTCTGCAGCGCACGCTTTGCGGCCGCTTGGTTGTGCGGCAGAGTGACATAGTGAACGAGGTTGTGCAGCTTCTGGTTGACGATTTCGTTGCGCGGAGACAGGTCGGTCTCCTTAGCAAGAGCATCGCGCGTCTCGGTGACGTGTGCCACCAGTTCGCAGAAGCGACGGTTTTGCCATCGTTTCATGATTGTTCTCCTTACATGACTTACTTCCGCTTGGGCACAGCTGTTTCCCTGAGCGGTCATTGGCGTAGTGGACATGCGCGCAGAACCGCATGCTGTACGGTGTTTCTGCGCGAGCATAGAGTTGGATTCAAATGCGATAGAGATGTCGCTCAGCGTTGTTAACGCTAAGTCGGCTCGCGAAGCAGAGAAGCGCTGAGGGCTACTTCTTTTTCTTCTTCGTGATTACCAGCCTTTCGACAGGTCCTTCGCCGGCGCTGTGCGCTTTGACGATGTCGGCACTGTCTTCAGGTTTTACGCGACCATAGCGAACTTTGTCCGGTGTCACAACGAGACTCGGACCCTTCTTGCACGTGCCGAGGCAGCCACAACCCTTCACTTCCAGCGAAGAATTCTGCTGTTCGACTTCAGCTTTGAGCTGAGCGAGCACCTTCTTGCTGCCGCGTTTCGGGCATTTCTTACCCTCGGTGCATACATAGATTTTTGTGGGTTTCCCCATGTAGTGCCTCCTTTGCGACTGTGATGCCGCACGCTCGGAGATACTTCGCATAGACTGTCGCTAACTGAGACAGCTGTGCGAAGTAGAGCATCGTTTTCTGCTTTCAAGACAAAACAAGCCTGATCAGAGTTTCCGTGTTTTTCTGCTCTCATAATCGAGAACTTTCAAGCAGCAGTTTTTCCGAGGAGGATTGGGTTTCCTGAAAAGAGAGAAGATGTCTCCGGGATGAATTGAAGTACTGAAATTACTAATGCAGTCTAAGAAGCTCATGATCTCAGTATCAACCGTAGAATCTAAAGATATTCCAGAGATTGAAGCTATATACGGGGCGATTTTTCGGGCAGGTTCAGCGCTTCGGCAATCTTAGCTTATTGCGAGTTAGTCTCAACTAAGGCTGCGCTAACTCTGTCATCTTTGCAACTAGTTGCGAATCATTCCGCAATTTTGGCCGTGCTGAAATTGACCGGCGTACGTAATTGCACGCTTTTCAAAAGCCCTACCCAGTGAGATTATCGGAGCGTGAGTCAAGAACTCTGGCAACATCCGATTAAAAGAAGGCGCTAGCGGAAAGCACAAATGGACGTCTGGACAGTCTTACTTTTAGTAGCTTTGATGACCGGCATCATGGGCTGGTTCGTCACGCCATTTACCAGCGCCATTATCTATATCTGCATGATGTGCGACGGCGACCCCATCGATTGGGGCTTGGAGGTGGCGTTCAGCCTTGCCGTACCTTTCTGTTGGGTTTTTGCCGTTATGGAAATCATCCTTTTATATCGACTCTGACTTCTTGTTGCGAACCAAAAATCCTTATTGAGAATATTGTCAAATATTTTGGGGCACCCGCAGCTTCGAGAAGTCCGGTTGCAAGCATCGCAATTTTCTGCCTGTGATTCGATGCATCGCGCGCTCTAAGCGAGTATGCTTACGTGCGTGACACATAACGTGCCGGACAATGGTCGCCACTTTTACTGCCGAAGAGATTCTTGAAATAACCACAGGGCGGCTCGCTCAAGGCATGATGCCGGACGAGTCGGATGCCGCCGAATTGTGCATCGACACGCGCGAGATTCGTGAAGGCGCATGGTTTGTGGCTTTGCGTGGAGACCGTTTTGATGGACACGATTTCCTCGGCGATGCATTTTCATCCGGTGCGATGGGCTGCATAGTCAGCGAACGCGGCAGCTATCCGATTGCCAGCTCGTCCTTCCCGCTGATTGCAGTTGACGACACGCTGGCAGCGCTCAAAAGTTTGGCGCGAAACTGGCGCCGACGGCTGAATCCAACAGTAGTTGCCATTACCGGCTCTAAAACTCGCCCTTTTGGTCTGGTTACGCAAATGATGTCGAGGGTGATGAGCTCGAGCTTTGAAGACCGGCTCCATTTTGTGCCACCAACTGCGGTGCTGCCTCCTGGAGAGGCTTTGACCGCTTTGCTGACTCTGGATGAGACAACGCGCTATTGCCTGTTTGAGCTGACGCCTCGCTCAATTGACGAGCTGTCGTTGCTCACCGCCGCGCTCAATCCGAACATTCTCATCATCACGGATGAAGGTTATGCTGACTTGAAAGCCGGCGCTGCAGGCGGAGATGCTATAGAGGCTCTGGGGGAATTGCTTGCCAATATGGACCCGCGCAAGCGCCTGGTGATTGCACAAGATCCGCCCGGTCTGGAGCTGGAAAAATTTGTCTCTTACTTTCCTGGTCGCATTGAAGTGTTTGATGCGTCCAATCCACCGCCTTTACCGGGTGGTCTGGAGGGCAGCGAATTAGCACAGCACTTGTGGTGCGTTTTTACTGCGGCGCGCGAAATGGGATTGCAAGACGCTGATGTCCTGTCGCTGTTTTCGATGAATTCGGCCTGAAAAAACTGCGTGCAGTCTTATGCGTTTTGCTGTGTGAGCAAACGGCGATTGCGTGAAGCAAACAAATAAAACTGTCTGGTTATCCACATCGTGCCCGGCAAGATGTAGAAAACAGCAGCCAATTTTCCTAGAGGCAAATGCTTCAAAATCATTGGAATTGCTTCCGGACCTGACCAGCGCTCTCCATCTTCATCGATGAGCATGAGGCTCCAGGGAGAACGGTCGAGGTCACTAACAAGGCGCTGTGCTGCAGGATTTCTCGAATCTCTATCTACGAACGTGAAAACATTTTCGCGGTCCCACCACTTCACTAGTGAGCTGAATTTGTGCACCATGGCGCATCTCTCGTCACACGCGATCGTGAAAGACAAGGCTGGGGGGCTCTGAAGGGCTACGCTTTCCATACTTCGCTCGCCTTTCTTGGAGTTGGGACTTTGAGAATTTCTTTGATCGAAATTCTTTTTGATCATTAGATTTGAGTTGCTTAATTTTAGCAGAGCATAGTCCATATTTGACACCACTTTTTTGAAATAATTTTGTCGCTCGTCATCTTGAATGGGTGAGTAAAACGCCGATGACACGCGGGATTTCAAGAGATACCCCAAAATAAATCACAAATCCTCTCTTGATTACGGTGTACGATCAGCCACAAATCTTGAACTTTGCAAACCGATACTGTATTAGCGTTTTCTATTTGATGTTTTTGAAACGCGTGATACCTTGTTCTCAGGGAACTTCTCGGGGCAAGACGCGCCTTATCAATGAGAGTTCCCTCCGAAGGAGCGATGGTCATGAAGCCCACAGACAACAAACTGAACAAATTTGTCAGCTCCACGTCCGGTGATGGAACAGTTGAGTACGGCACGATGTTGGCTTACTCAGCAATTGCAGTTGCACTGGTGATCACCATATTCAATGCGGCGCAGTCAGGATTGATAGCAACTTTGACAGATGATGCCGCTGCACGTGTTCATTGGGTAGCCGCCAAACAAGCCGGTTCCTGGAACTAATTCAGATTTGCGAATTGAATCGAGCCGCTCCAGCACTTGATTGCTGTGAGTTTGCCTGTGATTTGGTCAAAGATTTTGACGCCTGCCTCAAAAACGATGTTCGATAGTACTAAGAAGTGAAAAATTATGCAGGCGGAATGGCTTGTGTTTTTCCGCCTGCATTCTCGAGTCAAGTCGAGTTATTCGCTGTTCGAAATCGGGTCGTTAGTCCCCGCTGGGCCGTCTATCGAAACGTAAATGTGCGATGAGCCCGCAGAACATTGCAAATAACATGCTGATGAAAAGTGTGAGGAGTTGAGGTAAGCCCGCGCAGAAAAAGGCGCACACGAAAAATGCGAGAACACCTACGAAGATTGCACCCAAGATTGCCATCCGCAAATCCTTTCTCTTTCTGGTGTGGTGGTGATGTAGTGGTGTTGTGAATACCGAATTTTCTGGAGGAGAGTTGTGTTTAGACGATGAGTTACAGCAGACAGCCAAGGCAATGCTGTATGCCATTTGGAAATGCACAGGCAGCAGTATTTCGTTCGCCCGCGCGCGCTAACTTTCACGCTTTGCAGCTTGCGATTTTTACCGCATTCAACCCTGTGAGGGTGGGCAAAAATCCATCGCTCTGGAAAAAAGATTTTTCAGCGAAAAATCTTTTCTTTGATGCGGGTTAGTTTGCCTGCTCCATATCAAAAGCACAGCAATACTACGTCATGTCGCAGACTGCTTACAAAAAATGAAGGGTTCTGCAGTCAGGGCGTATCTGGCTTGATACGCTCCGAAAGCAGAACCCTTCGAGCTGAGGCGAATGAGTTTAGCCATCCGTCTCAGGAAAGCATGTTGTTCTTACCGATCGCGAAGGCGCGGGCACTGACCACCGGACATGGCGTCCAGTTCCTGTATGCGCTTCTCGACGGGCGGGTGGTGTTCACCCAGGCTGCGCCACCAACGGCCAAGGCGCGCGCCCAGGCTCTTGTCGACGCCGCTCTCGTCGTCCTCGTCAAACGCGTTGACGATGAAGAGAGGCTTCATGCCGCGAGTCAGCGTGATCAGGCGAATGTCACGACGCTGGCGCATCATGAAATTGCGGATCTTCTGCAGCGCTGTGGAAAGCGCACAGGGGTCTCCAGTCCACTGGGCAGCCAGAACATCGGCGGCGCTTTCGCGGCACCGGCTGACGAACAGCGCCAGGAACTTGGTCAGCATGCTGACCAGGTAGAAAATCGCCAGCATCATGATGAAGCCGGCAACACCGCCATCGGGCGTGAAGAACCGCTTCTTGTCCTTGTTGACCTTGTCCGACAGCTTGTCGAGCAAAGGCGCTTCACCGCCGGAGAAGACGCCGCGGAAGAGTCCGGGGAATCCAGCCGACAGAACAATCGCAAACAGCGAGCCCATTACAGCCATGAACGAGCCGATCGAGACGTCGCGGCACTTCACGTGCGCGAGTTCGTGGGCGAGCACAGCCTTGAGTTCGGCGTCCGTGAGGTCGAGGTGCAGCAGGCCTTCGGTCGCAGCGATGAAGCTGGTGGCAGGGCTGCGGCCGGTGGCGAACGCGTTGGGCAGTGGGATTGGCGAGATGTACACCGGAGGTTTGACCTTGAGACCGGTCACCGGATACAGCTCGTCAACGAGGCGCACGAGGCGCTGATGATCGGGATTGTGCTCGCTTGGTGCGCGGCACTTCATCAGCTTCAACACAAGCGTGCCGCTGTGATACCAGCTGAATACCGGAATCAGCGACCATGCGCCGAGAAGCACGACTCCCCATGTGAGGCTCAGCCCAAGGTAAACCAGGGCGGAGACTGCGAGCACGGAAATCAGAGTCATGCCAAAGATAGTTTTGAACCAGGTCGATGCGAGGCGGCGCTTGGTGGCGGCTGCGTCGAACCCGTGTGGATGGTTATGAGGCATCTCACGACTCCTTCAGATTTTTTGCATGTCGAACCGCAGCCGCTCTTGGTCAAGATGCAGCAGCGGTGCGGGAGATAGTGAATTTCAGATAAGAGAAAATCCGGACAGTAACTCCCGCATGCTGCTAAGCACGTGAAAGGGGGAACTAAGCCGGGAAGTTAGAGGGTTTTGCCTGAGGGCAAAGGTACCTGTGAAGCGATGAAAAAAGCGGGTGAAACGTAAGAACTCTATTAGAGTCATGACAGCTGTTTCTAGAAGACTGTTGAAACAGTAATCTTGAAACGCGCGGATACACCTCGCACGGCTAATGCTGTCAAGGCTTCGCAGCTAGCGCGGTGGTTGCGCCGCAACCAGGAGTGGCAGCCTTTGGCTGAGACAGGACCGCAACAGGCTGGAGTTGCCTGCTGACATCTTTCGTCTGGCGAATGGGCATAACGCTTCTATGTCAGAAAAGCAGAATGAGCAATTTCAATCTTCCGAACGGTCGACAGAGGACAACAAAGGCAGGCCAAATTCGATTGAGTCCATCTTTCATTCGGTTTTGCCACCAGATGTAGTTGCGCAAGCAGAAGTATCGGAAAGAATTCAAATTGCTGAGAAACCTTCAGAAAAGCCAGCTCCTCCAGAGGGAGTTGTATTGCCGTTCAAGGATTTCATTCACAAATATAAAACACCATTTGTCGATGCTTATTGGCATTCAAAGGCTTTGGAAAGTGGCCCCGGAAAGTCAAAAACGTATGAAGAGATAATCGAAGCGCTCGACTCAAGCCCGTGGAAAAAGCCTGACGACTTAAAAATCATATTTGATCGAAATGCGAAAGATACTTTTTACAATGCCAGAACAAGCACTTTGATTTTGAAATCCAGTGATAGTGCTGCATTGCAGGTTGAGCATGTCGCCCACGAGGGCTATCACGCAACGCACCAAGGGTTGAAGAAGTTGTGGTTTGAAGGAACGAAGGCACCGAGCCTTGACGCGTATGTTGCCTATAAGGGTGATCTTGAGGTGCAGAGTTTCATCACGGAAATGCAGGTGCACGATGATATAACCCGGCACTGGAAAGGCGCTAAACCTGTCACTTACACCTGGATAAAAGATGGTGTTGAAGTTACAACGTCACTGAATACTCTATTTGACCTAAAGCATCCGAATTCAGCGCAACTCAAAAAATTTCTGATGTTCGATGCGCCGACAGCTATGGAAATCAATTCAGAAAAGAAGATAGCGGCTTATGACGAATACTACAAATCAACGTATAACGCCTATAGAGTGGGCTGGAGAGGTGCTCATGCGGAGATTGTGCGTCGCTACGGGGTCGATGCTGCAGTGAAGTTGAAATTAGACACTCAGAAAGATTTCTAGAGCCATGTTACGCGTACTACCGATACCTTATGTACTAGGTCTTTTTTGCTGAAAAGCAACGATAGTTCGATGTGATGAAGCCCACCAGGTTTGCGCGGTAAAGCTTCTGTGATTCTATAAACCATTTCCTCTTTCTCGGAGCCCTTGCCTCCAACCTTGCCGAATAGTTTTTTGATTTCAGCTTTGTTTTTGCCAAGCATGGTTTCTAGATTGGTGCTTACCAATTTCCACCGCTCAGCGTCCGTTTTTCCAGGCAAGAGTGGGCCGGCAGTAGATGCTGTTCGACCTGGGTGAGGGTTGGGATTTATGTCAGCCCCGGGCAAGCCTTGTGCTTGAACTTGCTGATGGGCAACCATCAAAGTGACTAAGAGGGCAAGAAAATAGCTCATGCCACTAAGCATAAGTCTGGAAGGCTTACTTGGCAAACTTTGTCTGCTCTTTTTGCTTTGAGCCTTTTTTGCCGCCGCAGCAATCTCCATTCGGCTTACCCATCGGCTTACTGTTCTTGTCTTGACTACCAGTGAAGGGATCGGTAATTGCTTTCCCTTC